>NZ_JBEXFB010000042.1:0-45934 GCF_040606575.1 Streptomyces sp. NPDC005402 | reverse complement strand
TTACATTCCGAACCCGGAAGCTAAGCCTTACAGCGCCGATGGTACTGCAGGGGGGACCCTGTGGGAGAGTAGGACACCGCCGAACAATTTTTGAGGAAACCCCGTGCCTTTCGGCACGGGGTTTTCTGCGTTTAGGGTCAATGTCATGCGCTATGACCTCGTCATCTTCGACAACGACGGTGTGCTCGTCGACAGTGAGCCGATCTCCAATCGGCACCTCGCCGCTTACCTGACGGAGCTAGGGCACCCGACCTCCTACGAGGACTCCATTCGGGACTACATGGGCTCCGCCATGCACCGCATCCATGACCTCGTCCTGGAGCGGACCGGGCAGCGGTTGCCGGCGGACTTCGACGACGTCTTCCACGCGAGGGTTTTCGCCGCGTTCGAGCGGGAGTTGAAGGCTGTCGCCGGTGTCACCGGTGTGCTGGAGAAGCTGACGGCGGACGGGGTGCCGTACTGTGTCGCGTCCTCCGGGAGTCATGAGCGGATCCGGGTGGGGCATCGGGCGGCCGGGCTTGACCGGTGGTTCGAGGACGAGCGGATCTTCAGTTCGGAGGATGTGGGGCGGGGGAAGCCGGCGCCGGATCTGTTCCTGCACGCCGCTGAGCGGATGGGGGTCGAGCCCGGGCGGTGTGTGGTGGTCGAGGACAGTCCCCTGGGGGTGCAGGCGGCCAACGCGGCGAGGATGGACGTGTACGGGTTCACCGCGATGACGCCCGCCGCGAAGCTCGCGGGGGCCACCCAACTGTTTACCGACATGGGTGAGTTGGTGGGTCTGCTCGTCTGACATTTGTCATGCCGAGGTCCGGACGATCGTTTCTACTGGCGCCCCCCTGCCGGACGAGAAGCTGTGGGCATGACGACGAAGACGAACTCGAAGCGCGCGAACCTGGCTCCCCTGATCGTGGACGTGGCTGTGCCGATCGGGGCGTACTACCTGCTCAAGGACGGGCTCGGGATGAGCACGTTGATGGCGTTGGGCCTCAGCAGTGTCGTCCCGGCCGTGCGGACCGGCTGGAGTGTGGCGAGGGAGCGGACGGTCAACGGTCTGGCCGCCCTGATCCTCGTCGTCAACGTCGTGGGGCTGCTGCTCAGCTTCGTGGCCGGCGACCCGCGGTTGATGCTCGCCAAGGACAGCGGGGTCAGCAGTGTGATCGGAATCGGCGTCCTCGTCTCCGTCGCGCTGGGGAGGCCGATGATGACCGCGGGTATGAAGCCCTGGCTGGTGAAGGGGATCGAGGAGCGGGAGGCCGCCTGGGCGCGGCTCCAGGCCGGGTCGGCGGACTTCCGGCGGGCCGAGCGGCGGTTCTCCGTGGTGTGGGGGGTCGTACTGCTGACGGAGTGCGTGCTGCGGGTCGTGGGGGCGTACACGCTGCCCGTGGACACGATGGTGTGGCTCGGGTCCGTGGTCATGGTCGTGTCGATGGTGGTGGCCTTCCTGGTCAGCGGGGCGATCGGGGCCGGCCCGATGGCCCGGATGCTGATCGCCGAGACGAAGACCTGCGCACCCGCGAGGCCCGAGGTCGCCCTCGCGCGATAAAGCTGAGGGAAATTCATCTTTGGCTGGATCTACCCACGAGTACGCCGGGGCCCTACGCTCGCCGCCATGACAGATGTGCTGCGGCGCGGTAGGGCCTCGCTGGCGTTCAGCTTCTTCGCGCAAGGCGTCGCCTTTGCTCTGCTGGTGACGCGGATTCCGGCTATCCAGGACCGGTACGGCGTCTCCGACGCGCTGCTGCCGGCCTTCCTGGCCGCCGTGCCGATCCTCGCCGGGGTCGGGAGCGTCTCCACCGAGCAACTGGTGAAGCGGATCCGGCCCAGTCGGCTGCTGCGGATCGCCCAGCCCGTCGTGCTCCTGGCGCTGCTCGGGGTGGGGGCCGGGGACACGACGGTCGAGCTGGGAATCTCGCTCGCGGCCTTCGGGCTGGCCGTCGGCATGCTCGACGCGTCCATGAACATGCTCGGGGTGAGCCTGCAGCGGTCGTACGGGCGCAGCATCATGCTGAGCTTCCACGCGGTGTTCAGTCTCGGCGGGATCGTGGGGGCCTCGCTCGCCTGGGTCGGGGCGCACTGGCATCTCGCGCTGTTCGTGTCCTATCTGCCGGTAGTGGTGGTCCTGGTGCCGCTGTGCCTGGTGGGGAGCCGGTGGTATGTCGACGGGGACGGCACCGTCGTGGAGGAGAAGGAGCAGCGTGGGGACGGGCTCGTCTTCAAGTTGCTGTTGCCGCTGTGTCTCGTGATGACCTTCGCCTATATCGGCGACTCCACCGTCTCCAACTGGAGCGCGAAGTACCTCCAGGACGTGCTCGGGAGCAGTGAGCAGCTGGCGACCGTGCCGTACAACGTCTACATGGTGACGACCCTGCTGGGGCGGGCCGTCGGGGACTTGGGAGTACGGCGGTTCGGGGCGGCGACGGTCGTACGGGCCGGGGCGCTGGTCGCGGCCGGGGGGTTCGCGGTGGTGGCCGTGGCGCCCGGGCCGTGGGTGGGGATGCTCGGGTTCACACTGTTGGGGATGGGGTTGTGCGTGCTGGTGCCGCAGACCTTCGCGGCGGCGGGGCGGCTGTTCCCGGGGGCGTCGGATGCGGCGGTCGCTCGGCTCAATGTCTTCAACTACGTGGGGTTCCTGGTCGGTTCGCCGTTGGTGGGGGCCTTGGGGGACGCGTGGAGCTATCGCGGGGCCATGCTCGTGCCGATGGTGTTGGTGCTGGTGACGCTGGTGTACGCCAAGTCGTTCGCGGCTCAACCGGACCGATACGGTGGCGGGCATGAGCGGCCGCGCACAGCTGATGTGGGACGAGGCAGTAACGGGCTATGACTTCGGTCCGGACCATCCGATGGATCCGGTCCGGCTCGATCTGACCCGGCGACTGGTGGACGCCTTCGGGTTGGACCGGGACGTGAAGGTCGTGGCCGCGAAGGCGGCGGGCGAGTCGACGCTGCGGCTCGTACACCGGGAGGACTACGTCGAGGCCGTGAAGGCGGCTTCCGTGGACCCCGGGGCGGCTGACCAGTCGTACGGGCTCGGGACCATGGACGATCCTGCCTTCCCGCGGATGCACGAGGTGTCCGCGCTGATCGCCGGGCAGTCGGTGGGGGCGGCGGAGGCGGTGTGGCGGGGGGAGGCGCTGCACGCGGTGAACTTCGCGGGTGGGCTGCACCATGCGATGCCGGGGGGCGCGTCGGGGTTCTGCATCTACAACGACGCGTCGCTCGCCATCGCGCGGCTGCTGGAGCTGGGGGCGTCGCGGGTCGCCTATGTGGATGTCGACGTGCATCACGGGGACGGGGTGCAGGCGGCCTTCTGGGAGGATCCGCGGGTGCTGACGATCTCGCTGCACGAGCATCCTCGGACGCTTTTCCCGCAGACCGGGTGGCCGGAGGAGACCGGGGCGGACTCGGCCGAGGGCGGCGCCGTGAATGTGGCGTTGCCGGCGGGGACGGGGGACGCGGGGTGGTTGCGGGCGTTCCACGCCGTGGTGCCGGAGCTCATCGCCGACTTCCGGCCTGATGTGCTGGTGACCCAGCACGGGGCGGACACGCATTTCGAGGATCCGCTGGCTCATCTCGCGGTGTCGTTGGACGCTCAGCGGGCCGTGCAGGTGGCCTGTCATGAGTTGGCGCACGAGTACGCCGGGGGGAAGTGGATCGCGCTCGGGGGCGGGGGGTACGCCGTGGTGGATGTCGTGCCCCGGTCCTGGACGCATCTGGTGGCGATCGCCGCGGGGCGCCCCATCGAGCCCGAGGAGATGATTCCTGAGGGGTGGCGGCAGGAAGTCTTCGCGCGGACCCGGCAGTTGGCGCCGGCGCGGATGACCGATGGACGGTGGCCGGTGTCCTACGCGGAGTGGGATGCGGGGTACGACCCTGCGGACCGGCTGGATCAGGCGGTGCTGGCCACTCGGCGGGCGGTGTTTCCGTTGCGGGGGTTGCTGGCGTAGCGCGTTGTGGGGTGGCTCGTTATGTTGTGTGGCGGCTGCGGGTGCGTTGTGGCTTGTCGCGCAGTTCCCCGCGCCCCTGACTACTCCGACTGTGCGGTGTTTGTCTGTTCTCTCCCCTCCTGACCCCCTCATCCGTCACCATCACTCCCGTGTTGAGCACCGGTGCCCTCCGCGCCCATCTGCTGGCCGCCCGTCTGGCCGGACCCGTGGCCACCTCCCGGGAGGAGAGTCTGCGGAGCTATCGGTTGTTCGCGGCTCGGGATCCGAGGGTGCTGATCGGTCTTGATCCTGAATGGTCGTGGACGGAGCGGGATCTGATCGGTCTCATGGCTGACAAGTGCGGGGTTTCGGGCAATCCTCGGCATACAACTGGCCATGATGTGATCGATCCTGAACGGACGCTCGTCGCGCTCGACGCCTTCGCGGAGCGGCTCGCGGCAGTTGCCCAGCGCAGCGGGCCCGTGCTCCTCGGCACCGGCCATCCGCACCGACTGCTCGGGTTCTACGCCGCTCTCGCGGACGCCCTCTCGGCGGCGGGATGTACCGTCCTCACCCCTGCGCATGGTCGCCGTGTCGACATAACGACCCGGTTCGGTCTACGCACGTACAACCTTGAGTACGTACGAGGAGTCGCGCTCGTGCGGGCACCGGACGGTGAGAGCTCCGGTTGTGAGCCGGGCGCACACACGCATTCACCGCTCCCGGTTCGTACTGCGCTGGCGGCCGCGGCGGAGAGTGGCGGGCCGCTTCCGGAGCTCGTGATCGGCGATCACGGATGGGTCTGCGGAGCAGGTCAGCTGGGGTTCGAGGCCATGGGGCCCGCGGATACGGACGACCCGGCGCTCTTCGTGGGGGAGGCGGAGGGGGCCGTGTCCGTCGCCGTTCCACTTGATGACGCTGTGCGGTCTGATTACTACCGGCCGCTGACCCGCTACGTACTCAATCGAGCGTGTCTGTCACAGTAGGCCGCCGATGGGTGCACCTCTTCCCCACTTGCATCACCCGCCCCTACATTGGGGAGTGAGCACGCAGCGACGAAGAGTCACCGGAAGGGGAAGCCGGTGGCCGTCGAGTGCGGAAGGTTCAGGTGTGTCATGGCTGCTGAACAGAGGCCTCTGAGTGAGGTTCAGTTCCTTACCGTGGCGGAAGTCGCCTCGGTGATGCGAGTGTCGAAGATGACCGTGTACCGGCTGGTGCACAGCGGTCATCTGCCCGCGATCAGGGTGGGACGGTCCTTCCGTGTCCCCGAGAACGCGGTTCACGAGTACCTCCGCGAGAGCTATGTGGGGGTGGAGACGGCCTGACGGCGACCGGACTCGGGGAGGTTCCAACGGGGCCTCAGGGCACTCGCGGACCCCTGCCGGATCTCCCCGGTTCACCTCGATTACGACCTCAGCGCTCGGGCGGGTAGGCTGACCCCTCGTAGGTCGTATGGGCCCATGGCGCCCAGCACCGAGTGATGAGAAGTGAGCGAGGGTAGTCGTGGGCTCTGTTATCAAGAAGCGGCGCAAGCGGATGGCCAAGAAGAAGCACCGCAAGCTGCTCAAGCGCACGCGCGTTCAGCGTCGCAACAAGAAGTAGTCGACGCCGCGTAAGCGTGTTTGTGGCCCCCCACCTGATATCGGTGGGGGGCCACACGCGTGTCAGGACGTGGCAGTGGGCTGGATGTCGTCACCTCGTGCAGTGGGCGGTCATCACAGCGCAACATCGAACCGCTAAGTTGGCGGAACACGGGGAACGCGGCACAGGACCGGGGCTGTACAAGGTCTGTACACGGGCTGGAACCAGGGCTGGACTACGGCTGGAAGGAAGGCGCTGATCTTGGGACAGGTCGTGCTCGTTACCGGAGTGGCCCGACAGCTGGGGGGCCGGTTCGTACGACGCATACAGCGTGACCCGCGGGTGGACCGGGTGATCGCCGTGGACGCGGTGTCGCCGGAGCACCATCTGGGCGGCGCCGACTTCATCCAGGCCGACATCAGGCAGCCCGGCATCGCGCGGGTACTGGCCGAGACGGCCGCCGACACGGTCGTACACCTGGATGTGACGGCGATGGCGCTCGGCAGCGGGAGCCGGACCACGGTCAAGGAGACCAACGTCATCGGCACCATGCAGCTGCTCGGGGCCTGCCAGAAGTCGCCGAACGTGAAGCGGCTCGTGGTGAAGTCCAGTACGAACGTGTACGGGTCCGCGCCCCGTGATCCCGCCGTGTTCACGGAGACCACCCCGCCCAAGTCCCTGCCCTCCGGCGGCTTCGCCAAGGACGCGGTGGAGGTCGAGGGGTATGTGCGGGGCTTCGCGCGGCGGCGGCCGGATGTGGCCGTGTGTGTGCTCAGGTTCGCCAACATACTGGGGCCGACGGCGGACACTCCGCTCGCCTCGTACTTCGCGCTGCCGGTGCTGCCGACGGTGTTCGGGTACGACCCCCGGCTGCAGTTCGTGCACGAGGACGACGTGATCGAGGTGCTCAGGATCGCCTCGCACGAACCGGAGCGGGGCACGCTGAACAGCGGCACCTTCAACATCGCGGGCGACGGCGTCCTGTTGCTGTCGCAGTGTTCCCGGCGGCTCGGCCGGCCGACCGTGCCCTTGCTGCTGCCCGCCGTCACCTGGGCCGGGTCGCTGGTGCGTACCCTGGGGATGACGGACTTCTCGCCCGAGCAGATCCGGCTGCTGACCCACGGCCGGGTCGTGTCGACGGTCCAGATGCGCGAGACGCTCGGATTCCGGCCGAAGTACACGACGGCCGAGACCTTCGCGGACTTCGCGCGCAGCCAGGGCCCCGGGCTGCTGCCGCCCGAGGCCCTCGCGGGGGCCGTCGACCGGATCGCCGCGCTGCCGCCCCTGGCGGACAGCGGCAACCCCCCGACGCAGAGCGCCAACTGAGGAGCGCATCAACGATGGCGGACGCCAAGGTCATTCCGTTCGACGACGACCGGTCCCGCGCAGGCGCCGTACCGCGGCCGCCGCGGCGCCGGAGCGCGGGGAGCCGGCGCAAGGGCACCGAGCCCGCGCTGGTCCGTGAGGTCCAGCCCCTGCCCAGCGGGGCTTCCGCGCAGGATGATGTTCCTGTGACGCGTGAGGAAGAGCCGCCGCAGCAGGCGAACGACGAAGGCGGCCTGGAGCGACGGATCGCCGGGGGCCTGGCCTTCCTGCGCCGCCGGCTCACCGGGGACTACGAGGTCGACGACTTCGGCTACGACGAGGAACTCACCGACCAGGTCCTGATGTCCTTGCTGCGACCGGTGTACGAGAAGTACTTCCGGGTCGAGGTGAAGGGCGTCGAGAACATCCCGGCGGAGGGCGGCGCGCTGATCGTCGCCAACCACTCCGGGACGCTGCCGCTGGACGGCCTGATGATGCAGGTCGCCGTCCACGACCACCACCCCGCGAACCGGCATCTACGGCTGCTGGCGGCGGACCTGGTGTTCATGCTGCCGGTGGTCAACGAACTCGCCCGCAAGGCCGGTCACACCCTCGCCTGCGCCGAGGACGCCGAACGGCTGCTGGGGCGCGGTGAACTGGTCGGGGTGATGCCGGAGGGCTTCAAGGGCATCGGCAAGCCCTTCAGCGAGCGCTACAAGCTCCAGCGCTTCGGCCGGGGCGGCTTCGTCTCCACGGCCCTGCGACAGCGCACGCCGATCATTCCGTGCTCGATCGTGGGCGCGGAGGAGATCTACCCGATGATCGGCAACGCCAAGACCCTCGCGCGTCTGCTGGGCTTCCCGTACTTCCCGCTGACGCCGACCTTCCCGTGGCTCGGCCCGCTGGGCGCGGTCCCGCTCCCGACGAAGTGGACGATCCAGTTCGGCGAGCCGATCCCCACGGACGGCTATCCGCCGGAGGCCGCCGAGGACCCCATGCTGATGTTCAACCTGACCGACCAGGTCAGGGAACAGATCCAGCACACGTTGTACAAGTTGCTGGTGCAGCGGCGGTCGGTGTTCTTCTGACGGGGTGGTTCCGGTGGGGTCACCGGGCCGGCGGACGCCTGTCCGACCAGGGGGCCGCGGGGCGACCGTAGGACGCTGGACGGAGTCCGGCGCGGCTGTCCGAAGCCTGCGCAGCAGTGCGAGGGCAGCAGACAAGAGGGGCCAAGTTGCTGGTGCAGCGGCGGTCGGTGTTCTTCTGAGATTGGTTCCGGTACGTCGACGGGGGCGGCCTTCGCAGGAAGGGCGCCCCCGTCGACGTACCGGAAGAGCTAGCTCGCGTCCTCGCCGTTGATGCCCAGGCCGGGTAGGAGGCCGGGGAGGAGGGGTGGGAGGGTGACGTCCGGGTCGGCCGAGGCGGCCGGGGACGTCGGGGTGGCGGTGCCGGTGTCCTTCGGTGGGTCGAGGAGGCCGCCGGTGTTGCCGCCGATCAGGCCGTCGTCCTCGCTGCCGGAGGTGGCCGACCTGCTGGGGCTGCTGCCGTCGTGGTGCTCGCCGGAGCCGCCGGGGCCGGGGGCCGTCGAGCGGCCGGAACCGGTGGTCGAGGTGTCCGAGGACGCCGAGCCGGAGCCGTCCTGCCGCTGGCCTCCCTTGCCGCCGCTCTGTGCCGGCGGCTGGGGGAGCATGGACTGGAGCGGCGCGACGTCTTCGTCTATGGCGTCGAAGACGTCGGACACCTGGTCGCTGACATCGCCGAGCTGGACGGGCAGCCGGTCGCGGAGCGCGCCCCAGGCCTCGCGGTGCGAGCGCGAGAAGCTGGAGAGGGCCTGGATGGGCCCCAGGGAGTTCGGGTCGCGCTCGTACGCCTCGTGCAGCAGGCGGTGGCCCTCGGAGGCGTCGTACTGCATGCCGGACAGGGCGCGGCGGATCTCTCCCAAGGACTCGTGGTCGAGGTGACCGCCCCGGCCGCGCTCCATCAGGCGGCGGGCCTCGTTCAGCCGGGTGGAGGCCTGGTCGAGGTAGGCGACACCGCGCTCGTCGTCCCCGTCGGACAGGTAGGTGAGCTTGAAGTCCTCGATGCCGCGCTTGAGGCCGTACAGCGAGTCCCCGGGCAGGGCGTCGGAACTGGCCGCGGCCACTCCGCCGAAGGCCCCGGCGGCGACTCCGACGCTCAGGCCGCCCGCGGCCAGGCTCTTGGTGAGCCGGGAACGCGGTCGCAGTTTCCCGAGCGGACTCGCCCGGTGGGCGGCCTTGGCCCGTTGGGTGCGCTGCTCGGGAACCGCGGATTCCGCCCTGTCGCCCTCCAGCAGCATGGCCTCCATCGCGGCCACCAGCTGGGCTCGCTGGACGACCTTGACCTCCGGGTCCAGCTCGGGCCTGGGCAACTCGCCGAGACACTCCGCGAGGGCCAAAAGACGGTCCGGATCGGGATGGTCCGCGGCGGCCGGCGCTGGTCCTTCGGACTGCTCGGCCGCCGGGTCCCGGTCGGACTGCTCCTCCAGGGCCTGGGCGAAGGCGTTCGCCCGCCGGTGCGCCGATACGTTCGCGATCACTGGCGGCACCTCCTCTCGTCATGACGGTCGACTCCCCAGGGGGTCCTGAGGGTTGCACACCCTGACCACAAGCACTCGATCGAGTGATCGAGATCGGCCAGGGAGTGACCACAGGGAGCCTGCATCCCGCACAACGAGTGGCGCGGCACTTGGGTTACGGACTGCGGATGATCGGATCGGGGAGGCAACGGACTTTCACCCAGAGCGAGTTGGCGGTTACCGGACGTGCGCCCTCAGCGGGCGTCGTCCGGGAGGAGCCTGGCCAGGGTGCGGACGGCCCGGTACTGGAGGGTCTTGATGGCCCCCTCGTTCTTGCCCATCACCCGGGCGGTCTCGGCGACGGAGAGCCCCTGGAGGAAGCGCAGGGTCACGCACTCCTGCTGTTGCGGGTTGAGCCGGCGGACGGCGTCCAGCAGCGCGGCGTTGGAGAGGGACTCCAGGACGGAGTCCTCGGGTGAGCGCTCGACCTCGTTGGCGTCGAGCATCTCGCCGGTGGTGACCTCGAGCCGGAACCGGCTCGACTTGAAGTGGTCGGCGACGAGGTTGCGGGCGATGGTGACGAGCCAGGCGCCGAAGTCCCGGCCCTGCCAGGTGAAGGTGCCGATCCTTCTGAGCGCGCGCAGGAACGTCTCGCTCGTCAGGTCCTCGGCGGTGGCCTTACCTCCTACCCGGTAATAGATGTACCGGTACACGGTGTCGCTGTACTGGTCGTACAGGCGGCCGAAGGCGTCGGCCTCGCCGGCCTGGGCGCGTTCGACCAGGTCCATCATGCGGGCGCTGTCGCTGTCCGCGGCGGGACGGCGGGCGGGGGCGGCGCCGGTAGAACGCCCTCGTCTGCCGACGGCCGCGGAACCGTCGGCCAGTGCGTAGCACGGGCCGATCGGTGCCGCGGCTACGGCGAGGGCGGGGACGGCGTACGCGGTGGGGACGAAGCCGCGCAACAGGTCTAGGACCGTTGCGCGCAGCGTAGCCAGGCCCGAGGCGTCAACCCCGACGTGTGGGTACACGGGACTCCCAGAGGCAGAGCTTCCATCACGTGCAGTGCGGGACCGTTCACCCGTCGTAGCGACGGAGGGGTACCGGATTGCGTCTGAGGAGAATAACGCTTAGTGCAGGCACTGCTACACCCAGTTGCTCTATTCATCGATTACGTCGCTTCTGTAACCGATTGAGAGCCGTTCAGGTGCCACAGAGTGACCGCTTGTTGATCGAATACGGTCGTGATCTGTCAGGGAACGGGGCGTGTTGTGGCCGTGTGCAGCCAATGTGCCTGCACACAGGGTTACGCGGGCAAAACCCGTGGATTGGTGTGTTGCCCGGCTACCGGCGGCGCTTGTGCAGGGCGATCGCCGCCGCCGTGCCGCCCGCCACCGCTCCCACTCCCGCCGCCGCCGGGATGCCGACCTTGGCCGCCTTGCGGCCCGTGCGGTAGTCGCGCAGGCGCCAGTCCAGTCGGCGGGCGTGCTTGCGGAGCTTGGTGTCCGGGTTGATCGCGTAGGGGTGACCCACCAGCGAGAGCATCGGGATGTCGTTGTGGCTGTCGCTGTACGCCGCGCAGCGTGACAGGTCGAGACCCTCCGCCGCCGCCAGGGCCCGGACCGCCTCCGCCTTCGCGGGGCCGTGGAGGGGCTCGCCGACCAGCTTGCCCGTGTAGACGCCGTCCACCGACTCCGCGACCGTGCCGAGGGCACCGGTGAGGCCGAGGCGGCGGGCGATCACCTGGGCGATCTCCACCGGGGCCGCCGTGACCAGCCACACCTTCTGGCCGGCGTCCAGGTGCGCCTGCGCCAACGCGCGCGTGCCCGGCCAGATGCGCTCGGCCATGTACTCGTCGTAGATCTCCTCGCCGATCGACTGGAGCTCGGCGACGCGGTGGCCCTTCACGATGGAGAGCGCCGAGTCCCGGGCCTCCTGCATGTGCTCGGGGTCCTCGGAGCCGGCCAGCCGGAACCAGGCCTGCTGCCAGGCGAAGCGGGCGAGATCGCGGGTCTCGAAGAACTTCCGTTTGTACAAACCGCGGCCGAAGTGGAAGAGGGACGCGCCCTGCATCACGGTGTTGTCCAGGTCGAAGAAGGCGGCGGCCTTGTCGTCGCCCAGGACCGGGAACTGCGACTCCGGTTCCGTACCAGGGGTCTCCTGGACCTCCTGGGAGGACTTGCGCGCAGCCTCCGCCGAGGCCTCGCCTGCCAACACGCTTCGCGCCGTGGCGGAGCGCCTACGGGGAGTGAGCCATCCGAGAGCGGCCATGGCGTGAGCATAGCCAGTTTGTTCGGTGGTTCCGGAGTGGAGAGGTTTGGAGGGTGTGAACACTCCAAGACTGTGCCGTTAAGCAGGCGGCCACGGCAGGCGCCGACGCGCGGGAGAATGGCCCGCATGAGTCCCATCTTCCGCCGAAAGCAGGCCAGGGCCCCCGAGGACCGGCTCGTCACCCTGATCCGCAAGCCCGGTTGCCATCTGTGTGATGACGCACAGCTGGTGATCGAGAAGGTGTGTGGAGATCTCGGGGTCCCCTGGGAGTACAAGGACATCGACCAGGATCCTCAACTCCACGAGCAGTACTGGGAGCAGATCCCCGTCGTGCTCGTCGACGGTGAGCAGCACACGTTCTGGCGGGTGGACGAAGAGCGCCTCCGCAAGGCCCTGACCGACTAGTCCAACTCGTGCGGCCGGTCGCTTAGGATCGATGGCGAAGTGGTCTTGGGGGCAGGATTGACGAGGGAAGTGTGCGGTTTTGCCTCCGAGAGAGACGCGCGTGACCCCGGTCACGTTGGCCGGGCAAATCGGACACCATCTTTGTGCACGCGTTCACAAAGACATAGCCTGCATTCGACGGGGCGGTCCGGGGACGTGTGACCGCCTACAGCCCCGCTCTACCCGCAGGAGCACCGTGGCAACTGGCCGAACTCACCGACCGGCGACCCGTAGCCGAGGGATTCCCGAGGCCACCGTCGCCCGGCTTCCGCTGTACCTACGAGCCCTGACGGGCCTGTCCGAGCGCTCGGTACCCACGGTCTCCTCCGAGGAACTCGCGGCCGCCGCAGGGGTCAACTCCGCGAAGCTGCGCAAGGACTTCTCCTACCTGGGTTCTTACGGAACGCGCGGTGTCGGCTACGACGTCGAGTATCTCGTCTACCAGATCTCGCGTGAACTGGGGCTCACCCAGGACTGGCCCGTCGTGATCGTCGGTATCGGTAACCTCGGCGCCGCTCTCGCCAACTACGGCGGCTTCGCGTCCCGTGGATTCCGCGTCGCGGCACTGATCGACGCCGATCCGGCGATGGCCGGCAAGCCCGTCGCAGGTATCCCGGTGCAGCACTCGGACAACCTGGAAAAAATCATCGAGGACAACGGCGTGTCCATCGGTGTCATCGCGACCCCCGCCGGTGCCGCCCAGCCGGTCTGCGACCGGCTCGTGGCCGCAGGGGTCACCTCCATCCTGAACTTCGCGCCGACCGTGCTGTCGGTGCCGGACGGTGTCGACGTGCGCAAGGTCGACCTCTCCATCGAGCTGCAGATCCTCGCCTTCCACGAGCAGCGCAAGGCCGGTGAGGAGGCCGCCGCCGCGTCCGACGGCGCCGGTCCGGTCGCCGCGGGCCGCGGTGACTCCGCCTCTGCCGACAAAGGGCCCGACGGGGACGTACCCGCCGTGATGCCGGCATGAGTCTCCTCGTCGTCGGGCTGAGCCACCGCAGCGCACCGGTCAGCGTGCTGGAGCGGGCGGCGCTGCATGCCGATGCGCAGGTGAAGCTGGTCCAGGACACGGTCGCGGCGGAGCCGGCCACGGAGGCCGCGGTGCTCGCGACCTGCAACCGGATCGAGCTGTACGCCGACGTGGACAAGTTCCACGCGGGCGTGGCCGAGCTGTCGACACTGCTCGCTCAGCACAGCGGGGTGGGGCTTGATGAGCTCACTCCCTATCTGTACGTGCATTACGAGGACCGGGCCGTTCACCACCTCTTCTCCGTGGCCTGCGGGCTCGACTCCATGGTCGTGGGCGAGGGGCAGATCCTCGGCCAGATCAAGGACTCGCTTGCCCGGGCGCAGGACCTGCACACCGCCGGGCGGCTGCTGAACGACCTGTTCCAGCAGGCGCTGCGGGTCGGGAAGCGGGCGCACACCGAGACGGGGATCGATCGGGCCGGGCAGTCGCTGGTGACGTTCGGGCTGGAGCAGTTGGCCTCCGGTACGGCTGTGCAGGACTGGGCTCTCGGTAAGAAGGCGCTGGTCATCGGGGCCGGGTCGATGTCCTCGCTGGCCGCGGCGACGCTGGCGCGGGTCGGGGTGGCGGAGATCGTCATCGCCAACCGGACCGCTGAGCGGGCCGAGCGGCTCGCGGAGATCCTCAATGACGGGGGCGACTCGGACGTGGTTGCCCGTGCGGTACCGATGGAATCGGTGCCGGACGAGCTGACACGTGCCGATGTCGTGGTGTCCTGTACCGGGGCCACTGGGCTGGTGCTTACTGCTGAGGCTGTCGCTTCGGCTGTGCCCGGTGCGGGCGCTGAGCGGGGGTGGGTCGCGCAACTCGGCGCCGGCGAGGTGCCGCCCCGCTTCGGGTCGGGAGCCGCCCCAGGCGGCACATCCGCCCGCGGCTTGGCGGAACCTGACGAAAACTGTCCGCTTGATCTGGCCCCTGTTCAGGCCACCGCCGGGTTCTCCGTGCTCGGCGAAGCCGCCGTCGCAGGGATGGCCGCCTCCGAGCTCGAGCAGCACGCCGCCTGGGTGGACAACGCGCCCCGGCCGCAAGGATCCGTCGCCGTCGTCGATCCGGTTCAGGAAGCCGACGCCATCGCCGCCCTCGCGGCCACCGCCGCTGTCATCGGGCGGGTGCCCGAGCGGCGCAGGCCCGAGCCCGTCGCCGAGATTCCGCGGCCGACGCCCTCGCTCTTCCTGCTCGACCTCGCCATGCCCCGGGACATCGACGCCGCCGTCCACCGGCTGGGCGGGGTACGGCTCGTCGACATCGAGTCGCTCGCCGAGGCCTCGGCGGACGCTCCCATGGCGGCCGACGTCGACCAGGTCCGCCGTATCGTCGCGGACGAGGTCGCCGCCTTCGGGGCGGCGCTGCGGGCCGCGCACATCACGCCCACCGTCGTCGCGCTGCGCACCATGGCCGCCGATGTCGTCGCGAACGAGATCGCGAGGCTCGACGGACGGCTGCCGGGCCTGGACGACAAGCAGCGTGGAGAGATCACGCAGACCGTGCGGCGCGTCGTCGACAAGCTGCTGCACGCGCCGACCGTACGGGTCAAGCAGCTCGCGGCCGAGCCCGGCGGTGCCGGGTACGCGGACGCGCTGCGGACCCTGTTCGACCTCGACCCCGAGACGGTGGCCGCCGTCTCCCGCGCCGAGGACAGCACCACCG
Organism: Streptomyces sp. NPDC005402; assembly: GCF_040606575.1. NCBI lineage: Bacteria > Bacillati > Actinomycetota > Actinomycetes > Kitasatosporales > Streptomycetaceae > Streptomyces > Streptomyces sp. NPDC005402. Next base: position 31,203 of record NZ_JBEXFB010000042.1, on the reverse strand, counting down.
ATGAGAAAGACCGAGGCTCGTCATGAGTACCAAGGCGCTACGGCTCGGGACCAGGCGGAGCAAACTCGCCATGGCCCAGTCCGGGCGGGTGGCGGATGCCGTGAGCCGGGTGACAGGGCGGCCCGTCGAGCTCGTCGAGATCACCACGTACGGCGATGTGTCCAGGGAGGCGCTCGCGCAGATCGGCGGCACGGGTGTGTTCGTGACCGCGCTGCGGGAGGCCCTGCTCAAGGGCGAGGTCGACTTCGCGGTGCACTCGCTGAAGGACCTGCCGACCGGCCAGCCGGACGAGTTGACGCTGGCCGCGCTCCCCGAGCGCGAGGACCCGCGTGATGTCCTGGTCGCCCGGGACGCCCTCAAGTTCACCGACCTGCCCCGCGGTGCCCGCATCGGTACCGGTTCGCCCCGGCGTACCGCGCAGCTGAACGCGTACGCCCGCACGCACGGACTTGATATCGAGACGGTTGCGATCCGGGGGAACATAGACACCCGGATGCGGTTCGTGCGCGATGGTGAACTGGATGCGGTCGTGCTGGCCGCGGCAGGGCTGCAGCGCATCGGCCGTATCGACGAAGTGACCGACTTCCTGTCGGTCGACACAGTTTTGCCCGCTCCCGGCCAGGGAGCACTTGCGATCGAGTGCACCGCGGACAACGCGGACCTGATCGCAGCGCTCGGCGAGCTCGACGACCCGTTCACGCGGGTCGCCGTGACCGCCGAACGGTCACTGCTCGCCGCCCTGGAGGCCGGTTGCAGTGCCCCTGTGGGGGCGCTGGCCGACCTCCTGGCCGACGGGCAGATTGTCAAGGAAATGCGCCTGCGGGGCGTCGTCGGTACCACCGACGGCTCACGCATGGTGCAGTTGTCCACCACCGGTCCCGTGCCCGAGTCGTACGACCAGGCAATGGCGCTCGGTCGCGAACTCGCGTCCGAGATGCTCGCCCAGGGCGCGGCCGGTCTGATGGGGGAGCGAGCACAGTGAGCCCCACCACCCTTCCCGCCGGTCCTGAACACGGGCACGTCACCTTCCTCGGTGCCGGACCCGGAGATCCGGGACTGCTGACTCTGCGCGCCGTCGAGGCGCTCACGAACGCGGACGTTCTCGTCGCCGGGCACGAGGTGCTCGACGTCGTGCGCGTCCACGCTCGGTCGGGCGTCGCCGTCGTGGACACGGACACCGAGTTGCCCTCGGCTCCGGGTCCGGGCGCGCCCCAACTGACAGTCGTTGACGGCACGTCAACAACCCCTGCTGTCCCCGCTGTGCGGGATGCCGCACATCTTGTCATGGAGGCCGCGCGGGGCGGCAGGCGGGTCGTACGTGCGGTGTCCGGGGACCCCGGGCTCGACGCGTACGCCGCCGAGGAGATGCTGGCCTGCGCCCGCGCGGGCGTTCCCTTCGAGGTCGTGCCCGGTGTGGCCGCGGCCGTCGGCGTACCCGCGTACGCCGGTGTCCCGCTGCGGGACGCGCAGGGCGCGGACGTGCGGTTCGTGGACGCGCGGACGGCCTCCGACCGGTGCTGGACGGAGGTGGGGGTGTCGGACGGGACCGTGGTCGTGTCGACGACCCTGGACTCCGTGGGCGCCGCCGCCGGGGAGCTGGTCGCGGCCGGGCGCAAGCCCGATACGCCGATGACCGTCACCGTCGCCGGTACGACCACACGCCAGCGGACCTGGACGGCGACCCTGGGCACCATCGCCCAGACGCTCAAGCACGCCAAGGTGCTGCCCTCGCCCGAGGGCGGCCGGCCGGTGATAGCCGTGGTCGGTGAGCGCTCGGCCGCCGCACAGCGCGACCAGCTGTCGTGGTTCGAGAACAAGCCGCTGTTCGGCTGGAAGGTTCTCGTGCCGCGCACCAAGGAGCAGTCGGCCTCGCTCTCCGACCAGCTGCGGTCCTACGGGGCCGTGCCGCACGAGGTGCCGACGATCGCCGTCGAGCCGCCGAGAACGCCCCAGCAGATGGAGCGGGCGGTCAAGGGGCTCGTGACCGGTCGCTACGAGTGGATCGCCTTCACCTCGGTCAACGCCGTCAAGGCCGTGCGCGAGAAGTTCGAGGAGTACGGGCTCGATGCCCGTGCCTTCGCCGGGATCAAGGTCGCCGCGGTGGGCGAGCAGACCGCCAAGGCGCTCGTCGCCTTCGGCGTGAAGCCCGATCTGGTGCCCTCCGGGGAGCAGTCGGCCGCGGGCCTCCTCGAGGACTGGCCGCCGTACGACCCCGTCTTCGACCCGATCGACCGGGTCTTCCTGCCGAGGGCCGACATCGCCACGGAAACCCTGGTCGCCGGGCTCATCGAGCTCGGGTGGGAGGTCGACGACGTCACCGCCTACCGGACCGTGCGGGCCTCGCCGCCGCCCGCGGACACGCGGGAGGCGATCAAGGGGGGCGGGTTCGACGCCGTGCTCTTCACGTCGTCCTCCACCGTGCGCAACCTGGTCGGTATCGCCGGGAAGCCGCACAACGTGACCGTGATCGCGTGCATCGGTCCCGCCACGGCGAAGACCGCCGAGGAGCACGGCCTTCGGGTGGACGTGATGGCTCCCGAGCCGTCCGTGCACAAGCTGGCCGAGGCCCTCGCCGACTTCGGGCTGAAGCGGCGGGCCGCGGCGGTCGAGGCCGGCGATCCGGTGACGCGGCCGAGCGAGCGGCGGCCGGGAGCCCGGCGGCGGCGGTCGACGACCTGAGTTCTGCGGTTCTCCCTGTGCGGTGCCTCAGGCGGCCGGGGCCACGGTGTGGCCGTAGCGCAGGAGGTTCTCCGGGTCGTACCTGGACTTCGTGCGGCGCAGGCGGTCGTAGACCTCCGGGGTCCAGGCCCGGGCGCGGTCCGTCTCGTCGCCCGGGGTGCCGTGCAGGTTGACCAAGGTGCGGCCGGTGCCGTACGCGGCCATCGCGGTGTTGAGGGATCTCGTGGCGCGTTCGACCGCCTCGGCCATGGGGGGTGCCGCGAGGACGCCCACCGCCTCCAGGAGGTACTCGGCGTCCCGGGCGCAGACCGCGTCCGCCACGGTGGCGGGGCGGGAGAGCGCCGCGCCCATGTGGCGGATCTCCACCATCAGGAGCGGGAAGTCACCGGCGCCCGCCGCCGGGCCCACCTGGTCCAGGAACGTGTCGATCGCCTGCGGGGTCAGCTCGCGCAGCAGGGCGCAGGACTCGCGGGCCGGGAGCGGGTCCTGGGGGTCCAGGTAGATGCGGTCCACCGCCGCGTAATCCATCTCCTCCACCGTGTCGATCACGACCGGTGCGGCCTCGCGGAGCGGGGCGAGGAGTTCCTGGCCCGCTGTCGGGTCGCCGGTCCAGGCGAGGCAGACCCTTGCCCAGAAGCCGCCCCGGAAGGGTTCGGGGATCTCCGGGAAGGGCGGCAGGCGCAGGATGCTGAAGGTGCTGTTCATCTCCGGCGGGACGTCGCGGGTCCAGGTCGCCCAGGTGGTCAGCAGGGCCTCGGCGTCCTCACCCGCGCAGTAGATGCCGCCGCCGAGGACGCGCGAGAGGGGGAGGAGTTCGGTGACCAGGGAGGTCACCACTCCTACGTTGCCCTTGCCGCCGCGCAGGGCCCAGAAGAGGTCGGGTTCCGTGTCGCGGTCGGTGTGGTGGAGCGTTCCGTCGGTGGTGGCGACCTCGAACGAGCGGACCGTGTCGGCCGCGTAGCCGTAGGTCCGGCCGAGGACCGGGAGGCCGCCGCCGAGGGTGTAGCCGACGACGCCCGCGTCGGTGGAGGAGCCGTTCAGGGTGGCGAGGCCGTGAGGGGTGGCGGCGGCCAGGACGTGCCGCCACTTGGCGCCTGCGGCGATCGTCGCGGTGCGGGTGTCCTCGTCGACGTGTACGCCGGTCATGCGGGCGGTGTTGATCAGCAGGCCGTTCTCGATGGGGAAGTTGGCGCCGTGGCCGGTGGCCTGGACGGTGACGGGGGTGTGGGTGGCCGAGGCCCAGCGCAGGGCGGTGACGATGTCCTCCGCGCTGGTGGCGCCGACGACCACGTCGGGGGTGTGCAGGGCGGCCAGGTTGAAGCCGGTGACTTCGTCGGCGTAGCCGGGCTCGCCGGGGCGGATGACGGGGCCGCGGATCTCGTCGAGGGTGGGGTGGGTGTCGTGGGTGTCGGGGGTGTAGGGGGTGGCAGCCATGGTGTCCTCCTGCCTTGTGCTTTCAGCTTGGACCTGGGGGTGGGGCGGCGCATGTGGTGGGTGCGGGTGCCTGCGGCGCCCGTGCGGGCCGTCTCCGGTGGGTGGTCTGGTTCGGTCGCCGTCTGCGGGCCGGTGGGGGCTGGCCGCGCAGTTCCCCGCGCCCCTGATGCCTGCGGCGCAGCTGCGGGCCGGTGGGGGCTGGTCGCGCAGTTCCTCGCGTCCCTGGTGCCTGCGGCGCGGCTGCGGCCCGGTGGGGGGTGGTCGCGCAGTTCCTCGCGTCCCTGGTGCCTGCGGCGCGGCTGTGGCCCCGGTGGGGGCTGGTCGCGCAGTTCCTCGCGTCCCTGGTGCCTGCGGTGCGGCTGTGGCCCCGGTGGGGGGTAGCGCGTGCGGTTCGGTGTTCGCCGGCCGCTGCGGGCGGACACTCCCCACCCCGTCCCCTTGCCGCCGTACGCGGCTGGCGGGGGGACTGCGCGATGAGCCCCCACCGGCCCGCAGGCGCCCTCCGACGCCGCGTGGCATCCCCCGACGCCCCGTCGGCAAAGGGGCCCACGGGGCGGGCGTAGCTTAGGTGTATGACGACGTACGGTTCTTTTCCCGGCGCGCGGCCCCGGCGGTTGCGGGTCAATCCCGTCATGCGGCGGATGGTTGCCGAGACGCGGCTGCACCCCGCTGACTTCATCCTTCCGGCGTTCGTGCGGGAGGGCGTCAGTGAGCCTGTGCCGATCGCGGCCATGCCCGGAGTCGTGCAGCACACCCGGGACAGTCTGAAGAAGGCCGCTGCGGAGGCCGTCGAGGCCGGGATCTCCGGGATCATGCTCTTCGGGGTGCCGGAGGAGTCGAAGAAGGACGCTCTCGGGACGCCGGGCACCGACCCGGACGGGATTCTTCAGGTCGCCATCCGGGACGTGCGGGCCGAGGTCGGGGACGAGTTGCTCGTGATGTCCGACGTGTGTCTCGACGAGACGATCGACCACGGGCACTGCGGGGTGCTGGACGCGCAGGGGCGCGTCGACAACGACACCACTCTTGAACGGTATGCGGAGATGGCCCAGGTGCAGGCCGACGCGGGCGCCCATGTCGTAGGGCCCAGCGGGATGATGGACGGGCAGGTCGGCGTCATCCGGGACGCGCTCGACCAGATCGGGCGGGAGGACGTGGCCATCCTGGCTTACACGGCCAAGTACGCCTCCGCGTTCTACGGGCCGTTCCGGGAGGCCGTCGGGTCCTCGCTGAAGGGCGACCGCAAGACCTATCAGCAGGATCCCGCGAACGCGCGGGAGTCGCTGCGTGAGCTCGCCCTCGATCTGGAGGAGGGTGCCGACATGGTGATGGTCAAGCCGGCGGGGCCCTATCTCGACATCCTCGCGCGGGTCGCCGACGCCGTGGACGTGCCGGTCGTCGCCTATCAGATCTCCGGTGAGTACTCGATGGTCGAGGCCGCCGCCGAGAAGGGCTGGATCGACCGCGACCGGGCGATCCTGGAGACGCTGACCGGAATCAAGCGGGCCGGGGCGCAGAACATCCTCACCTACTGGGCGACCGAAGTGGCTCAGAAGCTCGCCTGACGAAGCCGCCGGACGGCGTGTCACGGCAACGGTTCGAGCTCGGTCCGGATACGGGCGGAGCTCGTTCCGGCCAACGTCCGGATAACAAGCCGTACTTCGTCCGGTGATCTTCTGGTGATCTGTCCGTAATTCCCACTCCGCTGCGGTGGATTTGTCGGGCTGTGCCGGGCGTTCGACTTGATGAACCGCTTACATCCGTCGAATTGACGAGTTCCCGACATCCTCCATATCTTCTGCGCCTGGCCTGATCCATTCGGAACGGTTCCGAGCGGCGATCTCTGGGGGGACACCACCATGAGCTGGTTCATCGAAGTTCTCAAGAAGTACGCGGTCTTCAGCGGGCGTGCGCGCCGCAAGGAATACTGGATGTTCGCCCTGTTCGCCGGGATCATCTACGTCGTGTTCCTCGGCATCGGCCTCGCCACCAAGCAGTCGTGGATCCCGGTCATCCCCTACCTCGGCTTCCTGCTGCCCGGTCTGGCCGTCACCGCGCGCCGCCTGCACGACACGGGCCGCAGCGGCTGGTGGATCCTGTTCGCCTTCGTTCCGCTCGTCGGCGGCATCACCCTGTTCGTCTTCTCGGTGCTGGACAGCGAGCCGGGCGACAACAAGTACGGCCCCAACCCGAAGCTGGCCCCGGCGCACGTGTGATGCCGTGACTCCGCTTCGAGGCCGCCCGGTCAGTGCCGGGCGGCTTTCTGGCTTTCCACGGCGGTGAGGGCCGCCGCCCTGTCCTTGGCCGGGCCCTCGTCGCGTACGCCCTGGCCGTCCTTGCAGCCCGTCAGTGTGGCCAGGGCGAGGAGGGCGAGGGCCGTCGCGGTGAGCATGCGGGGGGTGGGGGGGCGGATGCGCATGGGATCAGGCTGCGGGGGACAGGGCGCGATCGCCAGGCCTGGCCGGGGATTCGGGACGGGATCGTCACGGGGGATGCGTTGACCGGCGCGGATGTGGTTTCCCGCGTCCCTCGCGCGGGATGCGGGACGGGGTAACTCGGGCACCGGGCACCATCAAGTCGCCCCGGGAGTTAGGTTCTTGACGATCGCGGCGGTGGTCCGTCGAAGGACCGACACATCACAGGGGAGACGCCCATGTCCGGTGACGCGCTGAGCCAGGACCCGGCCGAGCTGGCCAAGAGGATCGACACCACCAGGGCACATCCGGCGCGCGTCTACGACGTCTTCCTCGGCGGTAAGGACAACTACCCCGCCGACCGCGAGGCCGCCGCCGCCGCGCTCGCCGCCAACCCCCGCGGCTACCTCGACGTACGCCACAACCGCGACTTCATGCGCCGGGCCGTCGACCGGCTGACCGCGCGGGACGGAATCCGGCAGTTCCTCGACATCGGCACCGGACTGCCCACCGCGGAGAACGTCCACCAGATCGCCCAGCGGGCCCGGCCCGACGCGCGGGTCGTCTACGTCGACAACGACCCGGTGGTGCTGGCGCACGCCCGCGCGCTGCTCACGAGCGGGCCCGAGGGGCGCACGGACTACATCGACGCCGACTTCAAGAGCCCCGCGCAGATCCTCGAACAGGCCGCCAAGACCCTGGACTTCGACCAGCCGATCGCGCTGTGCCTGGTCGCGATCCTGCACTTCGTCGAGGACGACGAGGCCTATCCGATCGTGCGGGAGCTCGTGGAGGCCCTGCCCTCCGGCAGCCGGATCGTGCTCAGCCATCTGACCGACGAGATGCATCCCGTGCCCGCCCGTGCGGTCCAGCGGACCTACACCGAGCGCGGCTTCACCTTCGTGTTCCGGTCCAGGAGCGAGGTGGAGCGGTTCTTCACCGAGGTGCCGGGGATCACGCTGGACGAGCCCGGTGTGGTGCCCGCGCACCGGTGGCACCCCGGGCTCGCGCCCGCGCCGCCCTCCATCGACGCGGAGGACTTCGAGTCCCTCGACGACATCGAGAAGATCCGCTACCGCGACATCAACGACGTCACCGACGACGACATCAACGTCTACGGGGCGACCGGCAGCAAGGCCTGAGCGGGTGCCCGGCGTCCGTATCGCGGAAAGGTGCTTGTAGGCGGCACTCAGTTCTTTAGGCTGCGCTGCACCCAGTCGTCGCAGTCCGCAGTCGAAGGAGCCGTGCCATGACGGTGCCCACGTTCGCTTCCGTGCCGCCGCTCGCCGCCCGGGCCCGGTCGGTCGGTGGGTCGCCGGTACGGGACATCCTCGCCGTCACCGCCCGTCCCGAGGTGATCAACTTCGCGGGCGGCCTTCCGGCGCCCGAACTGTTCGACGCCGAGGGGATCGCGGAGGCGTACCGGGCGGTGCTCGGCGAGATGCCCGAGCGGGCGCTGCAGTACTCGACCACCGAGGGCGAGCCCGTGCTGCGGGCGGCCCTGGCCGAGCGGATGTCGGTGCGCGGGCTCGCCACCGACGCCGACGACGTCCTCGTCACCACCGGGTCGCAGCAGGCGCTGTCGCTGCTCGCCACCGCGCTGATCGAGCCCGGGGACACGGTCCTCGTCGAGAGCCCCTGCTATCTGGCCGCTCTTCAGGCCTTCGGGTTCGCGGGCGCCCGGGTGGTGGCCGTGCCGGGGGACGACGAGGGGCCCGACCCCGTGGCCCTGGAGGAACTCGTCGTGCGGGAGCGGCCCAAGCTGCTCTACACCGTGCCCACCTTCCAGAACCCGACCGGGCGGACCATGTCCGCGGGGCGCCGGGCCGCCGTCGCGTCCGTGGCCGCGCGGTGCGGGCTGTGGATCGTCGAGGACGACCCGTACGGCGAACTCCGCTTCGAGGGCGAGCGGGTGCCGTGGATCGCCTCCCACGAGGAGGTCCGCGACCGGGTCGTGCTCCTCGGGTCCTTCTCCAAGGTCATGGCCCCCGGGCTGCGGCTGGGCTGGCTGCGGGCGCCCGGCGAGCTGCGGCGGGCCTGCGCGGTCGCGAAGCAGGCCGCCGACCTGCACACCCCGACCGTCAACCAGCTCGCCGCGGCACGCTACCTGGCCGACCGGGACCTCGACGCACATGTGCGCCGAGTCGCGCGGGTCTACGGGGAGCGGCGGGACGCCATGCTCGCGGGACTGGCCGAGGCCCTGCCCGAGGGGTCGGTCTGGACGCGTCCCGAGGGCGGCATGTTCCTCTGGGCGCGGCTTCCGTCCTCGTACGACACCACCGCGCTGCTGCCGCAGGTCGTGACGCGCGATGTGGCCTACGTGCCGGGCGCGCCCTTCTACGCCGGTGAGCCCGACCGCTCGACCCTGCGGCTCTGCTTCGTGACGCAGACGCCGGAGGAGATCGCGGAGGGGCTGCGGAGGCTGGGGGAGGGGCTGCGGGGCGACCGGGCCGGAAGGTGAGTCCTGCTAGCCGAAGGGGGAGACGGCCGGGGAGGTCCAGAAGGTGACGGTCGGACCGTAGGAGCCGTCCTCCTCGTCGCTCACCTCGACGGTGATCTCCAGGTCGGGGTACCGGGCGGACAGGATGCCCTGCCAGCATTCCCCCAGGGCCAGCGCGAGTTGAGGCAGTTCCTCGCCGAGTTGATCGTCGTCCGTCAGGGGTGTGTTGTTGAAGGTGTCCCACAACTTGACCTGGTTGGTGACCGCTTCGACACGTTCCCTGTCGTCGCCCAGGTTCGCGAACCAGTTGTCGACGTTGTCCTGACCGAACCGTGCCTTGAGGAACACACCGCCGCGGTACTCGACCGTCTCGGGGCAGAACAGCCAGGCCGCCGCCAGGACGAAGCGCAGGCCGCCCTCGAAGTCGAGGTAGTTGGCCGGGGTGAGCTCCTCGTCCTTCCAGTCGGTGCGCCACCTGGTGAAGAACGCCGGCAGCCTCCGGTCGGTCCACGACGGCTTGCTGCTGGTCACGGGATCTCCCAGGGGAACGCGGCGCGTACTTCGTTCGACGGGCGCACGAAGACCTGACCGGTTTTCGGGTTGGTGTTGCGCTCGTACTCTACGACGTGCGGGGTGTCCACCCCGCCGTGCGGACGGCCCTCCAGGTCGACCCGCTTCACCGCACGGCCTTCGGAGTCGTACGTCGTGTAGTTGGTGACTTTTCCGGTCTGCGGGTCCGTCTTGTAGAGGGTGCCGTCCTTCGGGCCGTTCTCCGCCGGGAGGTTGTTTCCCGCGCGGCCGCCGGTGCCCTTGTACTGCTGGCCGTTCTTGATCAGATCGGAGGCCGGCTGCTGTGAGGAGCCGCCGGTGCCGGAGCCCTCGCTGTTCATGCGGAGGGGTTCGACCCGGGAGTCGCTCGTGGCGTGCTGGGCGAGGTCCACGGCACCGGCGCCCGCCAGGCCGACGCCCGCGGTGATCCCGGCGGCGGAGACCACGTTGAGGGGCACACCGGCGACGGCGCCGACCCCGGTGGCGTCCAGGGCGACGCCGAGACCTTCACCGCCGGCGCTGACGCCCGCCAGGAGCATGCCGCCGAGCATCGCCGCGCTGTCGCCGGGGTGCTGGATCATGGCGTTCCCGAAGGAGGCGAGGTCGTTGACCACGGTCTTGCCGCCGTCCAGCAGGCCCTCGCCCACGTCTCCGAGGACGTCACCGACCTTGGACCAGAATCCCGGGCGCTCCGGGGCGGACTCGGTGGCCTTCCGCACCAGCGCGGCCGCGGAGTGTCCGGCGGTGTTCACATTGCCGCGGGCGGTGTCGAGATCCGCGCGGGCGCCGGCACGGTCCGCTTCACCGGGATCGTTGAACGGGATCTCGGTGTTGTCCCCTCTTCCACGCGCCTCGGTGACCTGCTGATCATGGGCGTTCTTGGCGTTGGTGGTGGCCGCCTCGCCGCGCGCGTAGCGGGATATGGCCTCGGCGGCGCGCTGCTGGGCCGCGCGCAGGGTGTGGAGATAGTCGTACAGGGCGTTCGCGGCGGTGTGGAACTCGTTGCCCGCCTCGGTCCATCGGACGGGCTGGCCGTGGAAACGGTCCCGGAAGGCGTCGCCGGCAGGGCCCCGCCAGCCGTCCTCGGTGTCGATCTTCGCCAGTCCTTCGCCGGCCTCGATGAGGACGTCACCGTAGGCGAGCAGGGACTGTGCGGTCGTGGTCAGGGAGTCCGGTGAGCCGGGGACGAGCGCGCGGGGGTCCGACGTCTCGCCGAGCTCGGCCATCAGGACGCCCCCGGGTCTGTTCCGGAGGGCGACTGGAGAATGCCCTCGGTGGAGAGCTGGATGTGCTCCTCGGCCGCCTCGTAATTCTGGACGCAGCGGTTCAGCCGGTCGGCGACCTCGGAGCCGTCGGAGGCCAGGTGCGTGACGCCGATGTTCCACCGGTCGGTGAAGTCGACGATCGCCGAGGCCAGTTCGTCGTGCCCGAAGTCGCCCTTGGGAACGTCGATGTCGCTCACCTTCTTGGTGGCCATCGCGTCCAGCGTGGTGCTGATCCCGGAGGCGGCCTTGCGCAGCGCGCCGAGGTCCACGGAAAAGCCGTCCGCCATGCTGAGCGCCCTCCCCCTGTTAAGGACCGCAAACGACAAGGGAGTCTAGCGACGGATGCGGTGAGCCGAGGCGGGAGGGGGCGACTTGAAAGGGAATTTGCTCATGGGAGACCTCTGGTTTGCCCTTTAGTCCCACCAGAAGGACCAGACGCGCTGGCCCAGCAGCGCGTGTTCGGCGTACGCGCGGAGGGCATCGTGGCCCCCCTGGGTGATGTTGTCCGGGCAGAACGCGAAGTGCTCGGCGGCGACGACCTCCGCCTCGTCCAACGTCGCGGGTGGGGCGGCCACGGACAGGACCAACTGGTCGAAGGTGAGCGCGATGACGCGTATGCCGAAGCGGTCCTCCCAGGAGCGGAGGACCGCGCAGAGGCGGGCCACGTCGTTCTCGTAGTTCAGCGGGCCCGTCCAGCCGATCGCCGCCGGGATGTCCGCGCTGCGGCGGGCCGGGACCAGGGCGAGACGCGGCTCCTTGAACCACGATCCCTCGTCGAGGAGCGCGTCGGCGGTCTCTGCGGCCCGGGTGTCGGGGTTGGCGGGGAGGGAGGCGGGGGCCTTGGCCAGACCGGGCCAGGTGCCGCTGAAGAGCTCGTCGTCGGCGTACTCCTCCCAGAAGTCCGCCAGCACCTCCTCCGGGTCGTGGTCCCCGGGGTACGACATTTCCCCGGGCATCAACTCCCACTCTTCCGGCCCGCCTTGGGTCCCGCCGACGTCTATCAGCACAGGCAGCAGCCCGGTACGGGCCGCCGGTGCGCCCAGTGCGGTCCATGCGCCGGAGGACGCGGCGTACTCGGCATGCCACAGCAGCGGTTCGTGCCACGGTCCGTCGTCGGTCGCGTCGATCAGTCTCCCCAGGGGGAGTCCAAGACCGAGCGAACGACCGCTCGGGTCTGCCGCGAGGGTGGGCAGCGGGTTGGGAAGAGTCGCCATGCCAGTGACTGTAGGGGCCGCCACTGACAATGACCGACGGCGCGCTACTTGAGACCGGTGGTGAAGGCGGTCCAGGTAGTGGGGGTGACCTTGAGGGTGGGGTCGGGGTTCTTGGAGTCGCGGATGTGGATGGTGTGGGGGCAGGTGGCTACCTCGACGCACTGGCCGCCCTCATCGCCGCTATAGGTCGACTTGAACCACTGAAGTGCTTCGGCGCTCATTGCTCTCCTAGCAGGCGGTCGAGCAGATCCCTGGAGTCCTGTGTGGTCAGGGCCTGTGTCCGCAGCATCGCATATTTGCGCGCCAGCCTGGATACCTCATCCGCGTCGGAAACCCACTGGCTGCCGCGTTGTGACTCGGTGTACGCGAGGTGCTGGTGGTCCGGTGTTTCGAGGAGGGTGAAGGGGCCGTTCAGGCCCGCGTTGTACGGACTGTTCAGCGGCAGGAACTGGAGGGAGACGCAAGGCAGTTCAGTCAGCACTCGCAGATGCCGCAGTTGCTCCTTCCAGACGTCCTGTCCGCTGATCCTCATGTGCAGCACCGGCTCCCACACGATGAAGCTCAGCGTCGGCGGATTCCTGCGGTGCAGGATCTCCTGACGTTCCAGGCGGGCCGCCGTACGCGTCTCGATCTCGTCCTCGTCGTACGCGGGAACCCGGTTGCGGAGTACGGCCCGGACGTACTGGTCGGTCTGGAGAAGGCCGGGCAGGACCGCGTTGTCGTACCAGGACAGGGAGATGGCCTCCCGCTCATGCTCCATGTACAGCTCGGCCCACATCGGGAACTGGTCGATGTCCGGCAGGTTGGCCACGCCCGCCGCCAACATCCCCTTCGTCTCCAGGACTTCGTCCAGCAGGGCGGCCAGGTCCGGTTTGAGTGTCCGTCGGCCCTGCTCGATCGACGCGATGGTCTCCTCGTCGACGCGGACGAGGTCGGCGAGGGCGGTCTGGGTGTGGCCCGCGGCGCGGCGCGCGGTGCCGAGTTGTTTGCCCAGCATCTTCATGGACGTGAGGTTCTTCGGCCGCGGTGGCTTCCTGGCGCTCATGCAGGTCTCCATCCCCCTCCGGACACGTACGTCACCGGGTGGGAGCCCGTACAAAAAATCTGTACGGGTTCACCGAGTGATCAACGTTAGTCACTCTCCGCGACTCTCGTCCCGTGAACGAGACGACCCAACTACCGCTCCTGCGCGAGAGGTTCTTCCGCCGCGAACGCCGAACCGCGCAGGCCGCCCGCCGCTTCACGGCCGAGGCCCTGGCCGGCTGGGGCCTGGCGCAGACCTCGCGTGCGGATGACGTACTGCTCTGCGTGAGCGAACTGGTGACGAACGCACTGCTGCACGGCGTACCGCCAGGACGCCAGTTGCGGCTGTTCCTGCGGTACGACGTGAGCGCCCTGGTCGTCGAGGTGCACGACAGCGGGGGCGGTGTGCCGCACATCGTCCGTGACGGGGACGAGGGCGGGCGGGGGCTGTTGCTGGTGGCCGCGCTGAGTGACCGGTGGGGGGTGCGGGAGCGGGAGCTGGGGAAGGCGGTGTGGTGCGAGTTCGTGGTGCCGTAGCGCCTTCCCCGGCCGACAGGTCAGAGCTTCTCGGGTGTCCTGATGCCCAGCAGGGCCATGCCCTGGTGCAGGGTGCGGGCGGTCAGGTCGCACAGGAACAGGCGGTTCTCCACGATGTCCTGCGCCGGGCGGGGCCTGATCACGGGGCACTGGTCGTAGAACGTCGTGAACAGGGACGCCAGTTGGTACACGTACGCGGCGACCTTGTGCGGGGCGTACTCCGCCGTCGCCTCGAAGACCGTGGCGCCGAAGGAATCCAGGTGAAGGGCCAACGCGCGCTCCGCCGGGGCCAGTTCGAGCTCGGGGTGCGGTGCAGGGGAGGCGTCCTCCGCCTTGCGCAGGATGGACCTGATGCGGGCGTACGCGTACTGGAGGTACACGGACGTGTCGCCGTTCAGGGAGACCATCTGGTCCAGGTCGAACTTGTAGTCACGGCTCGGCGACGTGGACAGGTCCGCGTACTTCACGGCGCCGATCCCGACGTACCGGCCGTTCTCGACGATCTCCTCCTCGGTCAGGCCCACCTTCTCGGCCTTCTCGCGCACGACCGCGGTCGCCCGCTCGACCGCCTCGTCCAGCAGGTCCTCCAGCTTGACGGTCTCGCCCTCACGCGTCTTGAAGGGCTTGCCGTCCGCGCCGAGTACCGTGCCGTAGCCCATGTTGTGCGCGGTGACGTCGTCGCTCAGCCAGCCCGCCCGGCGGGCCGCCTCGAAGACCATCTTGAAGTGCAGCGACTGGCGTACGTCCACGACGTAGAGGAGCGTGGTCGCCTGGAGGTCGACGACGCGGTTCCTGATCGCCGTCAGGTCGCTCGCCGCGTACCCGAAGCCGCCGTCGGCCTTCTGGACGATCAGCGGGACCGGCTGGTCGTCCTTGCCGCGGATCTCGTCGAAGAAGACGACCAGCGCGCCCTCGGAGCGGACCGCGACACCCATCTCCTCCAGGAGGCGGGCGGTCTCGGGCATGCCCTCGTTGTACGCGGACTCGCCGACGATCTCGTCGTCCCGGATCTCCATGTCGAGCTTCTCGAAGACCGAGTAGAAGTAGACCTTCGACTCGTCCACGAACTGCTGCCAGAGTTCGAGGGTCTCCTTGTCACCGGACTGCAGGGCCACGACCCGCTTCCGCGCCCGCTCCTTGAACTCCTCGTCGGAGTCGAAGACCACACGGGACGCCTTGTACACCCGGTTCAGGTTCGACATGGCCTGCTCGCCGTCGACCTCGTCCGGGGGGGCCAGCTCGCCCGGGTTCTCGATCAGGTACTGGATGAGCATGCCGAACTGGGTGCCCCAGTCGCCGATGTGGTGCCGGCCGATCGTCCGCTCGCCGGTGAAGTCGAGCATGCTCCGCAGGGCGTCACCGATCACCGCGGAGCGCAGGTGCCCGACGTGCATCTCCTTCGCCACGTTCGGCTGGGCGTAGTCGATCACCGTGACGCCGGGCTGCTCCTTGAGCGGAACGCCGAGACGGTCGCCGTCCTCGTACCGCGCGGCCAGGTTCTGCGTGATCGCCCGGTCGGTGAGCGTCACGTTCAGGAAGCCGGGGCCGGAGACCTCGACGTCCTTGATCACGTCACCCGTGACGATCTGTGCCACGACCTGCGTCGCCAGGTCCCTCGGGTTCGCCTTCGCCTTCTTGGCGAGCGCCAGGATGCCGTTCGCCTGGAAGTCGGCCCGGTCGCTGCGTCGGAGCAGGGGGTCCGCGGAGGCCTCCGGCAGGGAGGCGGAGATCGCGGAGGTGAGCTGCTGGTTGACGGCGTCGCTGAGGGACGTGACCGGGGCCATGGGAGTGGGTGCCGTTCTCCTCGGGGGATCAGATAGACACGGTCAGTATCCCATGGGGTGGGAAGCGGTTTTCTGGGTGCAGGGCGGTGCGGGCTTGTCGCGCCCCGCGGCGGAGCCGCAATGCGATACAGCCCCGCGCCCCTGGAGAGAGGCGGCTTCGCCGCCATCCCTCCAGGGGTGGGAGAATGGACCCTCCATCAACGCCATCAGTAAAAGAGGACGTGCCGATCGTGGGTCAGAGCGCTGAGACCACCGACTGGGTCTCCCGTTTCGCGGATGAGGTCATCGAGGAGTCGGAGCGTCGGGCCCCGGGCAAACCGGTCGTCGTCGCGTCCGGACTTTCACCCTCAGGACCCATCCATCTCGGGAACCTCCGCGAGGTCATGACCCCGCACCTCGTCGCCGACGAGATCCGGCGCCGGGGCCACCAGGTGCGGCACCTGATCTCCTGGGACGACTACGACCGGTACCGGAAGGTGCCGGCCGGTGTCCCCGGGGTCGACGACTCGTGGGGCGAGCACATCGGCAAGCCACTGACCTCCGTGCCCGCGCCGAAGGGGTCCGCCCACCCGAACTGGGCCGAGCACTTCAAGGCCGCCATGATCGACGCGCTCGCCGAGCTCGGCGTCGAGTTCGACGGGATCAGCCAGACCGCGCAGTACACCTCGGGCGTCTACCGCGAGCAGATCCTGCACGCCATGGCGCACCGCGGGGACATCGACGCGATCCTCGACCAGTACCGGACCAAGAAGGCCCCGGCCGCCGCGAAGAAGCAGCAGAAGCCGCTCGACGAGGCCGAGGTCGAGGCCGCCGAGGGGTCCGGCGCGGCCGCCGAGGACGACGGGTCCTCCGGGTCCGCCGGGTACTTCCCGTACAAGCCCTACTGCGGCAACTGCGAGAAGGACCTCACCACCGTCACCTCCTACGACGACGCCACCACCGAGCTGTCGTACACCTGCAACGCCTGCGGGTTCTCCGAGACCGTCCGGCTCAACGAGTTCAACCGCGGCAAGCTCGTCTGGAAGGTCGACTGGCCGATGCGGTGGGCCTACGAGGGCGTCGTCTTCGAGCCCTCCGGCGTCGACCACTCCTCGCCCGGGTCCTCCTTCCAGGTCGGCGGGCAGATCGTCGGGATCTTCGGCGGGAAGCAGCCGATCGGGCCGATGTACGCCTTCGTCGGCATCTCCGGCATGGCGAAGATGTCCTCGTCGAAGGGCGGGGTACCGACGCCCGGCGACGCGCTGAAGATCATGGAGCCGCAGCTCCTGCGGTGGCTCTACGCCCGCCGCAGGCCCAACCAGTCCTTCAAGATCGCCTTCGACCAGGAGATCCAGCGGCTCTACGACGAGTGGGACAAGCTGGACGCCAAGGTCGCCGACGGCACCGCACTGCCGGCCGACGTGGCCGCGCACTCCCGTGCGGTCGGCACCGCCGGCGGGGAGCTGCCCCGGACGGCGCGCGTGCTGCCGTACCGGACGCTCGCCTCCGTCGCCGACATCACCGCCGGGCACGAGGACCAGGCGCTGCGGATCCTCAGCGAGCTGGACCCCGACCACCCGCTGTCGACGCTGGACGAGGTCCGGCCCCGGTACGACAAGGCCGAATCCTGGATCAACACCCAGGTGCCCGCCGAGCAGCGGACCATCGTGCGCGGTGAACCCGACGCCGAACTGCTGAAGTCCCTCGACGAGGCCTCCCAGCAGTCGCTGCGGCTGCTCCTTGACGGGCTCGCCTCGAACTGGTCGCTCGACGGGCTCACCCACCTCGTGTACGGCGTGCCCAAGGTGCAGGCCGGGTTCTCCGCGGACGCCACGCCCAAGGAGCTGCCGGCCGAGATCAAGACGGCCCAGCGGGCCTTCTTCGCCCTGCTCTACCAGCTGCTGGTCTCCCGGGACACCGGGCCCCGGCTGCCCACCCTGCTGCTGGCCGTGGGGCAGGAGCGGGTCCGGGCGCTGCTCGGGGAGTAACAGGCGGTACGAAAGAGGGGCCCTCCGGTGTGGAGGGCCCCTCTCTCATGCGATGTGGTCTTCCTGGAGTTCCGCCGTGTGGCGGTTCGTGAAGCGGTTGACCATGCGCTCGGCGTCGCGCTGTGCGAGCACGACGCCGTACGTCGCCTCCACGTCGCCCCTGAGCTGACCGGGAGAGGGGTAGCTGCCGTCTATCGACTTCTTGAAGACCTGGTAGAAGTCGTCCTCGGTCGGCTCCGGCGGGCCGCCGCCCTCGCCGAGCTCGCGGGTGCGGCCGTCGGTCACCGGGATGGGAAAGCTGCCGGTCTCCTCCATGGAGGGGCCCGGTTCCCGGGCGGAGGGCTCCTCGTACTGGATCTGCTGGAGCTCGTACTGCTCGGCTTCCAACTGCTCCTCGTACCAGCGGTTGTACTGCTCCGCGGGGTCGTAGTCGGGGTTGTAGCCGCCCTGGTACTCGACCTGCTTGGGGGTTTCGAACCACGGGCTCTGGTCGGGTTCGGGTTCCGGCTCAGGTTGCGGGGCAGCCTGCGGCGGGACGGGAGCCGCCACAGCGGGACGGCTGTCCGCAGCTACGGCACGGGCGGCCGCGGGGAGTTCAGCGGGCCCCGGAGCCGGCGGCAGCAGGACCGGCTCGATACCCGCCGCGGCCAGGCCCGCCGGGGCCGTCTCCGCCAGCGGGACGCCGTACCGGGCGAGGCGCAGCGGCATCAGCGACTCCACCGGCGCCTTCCTGCGCCAGGCCCGGCCGAACCGGGAATGGAGACGGGCCTGGTAGACCAGCCGGTCCTGTTCGAGCTTGATGACCTGCTCGTAGGAGCGCAGCTCCCACAGCTTCATGCGGCGCCACAGCAGGAACGTGGGGATGGGGGACAGCAGCCAGCGGGTGAGGCGGACCCCCTCCATGTGCTTGTCCGCCGTGATGTCCGCGATACGGCCGATCGCGTGCCGGGCCGCCTCCACCGACACCACGAACAGGATCGGGATCACCGCGTGCATACCGACGCCCAGCGGGTCCGGCCAGGCCGCCGCGCCGTTGAAGGCGATCGTGGCGACCGTCAGGAGCCACGCCGTCTGGCGCAGCAGCGGGAACGGGATGCGGATCCACGTCAGAAGCAGGTCAAGGGCGAGCAGGACGCAGATGCCCGCGTCGATGCCGATCGGGAGGACATAACTGAAGTTCCCGAAACCCTTCTGGAAGGCGAGTTCACGGACGGCCGCGTAGGACCCCGCGAAGCCGATGCCGGCGATGATCACGGCGCCGAACACGACCACGCCTATGAGCACGCGGTGCGTTCGAGTCAGCTGCATGGGCGCGGACACCCGTACTCCCCTCCCGGTACGTGTTGTTGCGCGCAACAGAGTGGCACATATGTGCTGCGCACGGATGGCCGGTACTGGCCCTCAGTACTTCTTCAGCGCGTCTTCGCGGCCGACTTGGACGGAGATGCCGACTTCGACGCCGACGGGGACGCCGACTTCGACGGGACCTTCGACGGCGCCTTCGAACCCGACGCGGACTCCGACGGGGCCGCGCTCGCCGCACCCTCGCCGTTCGCCGCCGACACCGCGGCCACCGCCTCCTTGGCGGCCCGCTCCGCGAGCTTCGCGAGCGAGTCCGCACTCGGCGCCTTGTCACCGGCCAGACCCGCGCCGTTGTAGTCGACGGTCACGACGACGTTCTCCACGCGCGTGACGACCGTCTGCTGCTTGAAGGCGCCTTCCTTCTTCTTCAGGTCGTACCGCACCAGCGTCGCCGCGTCACCCGTCCCGGAAACCGCCTGCGACTTGGCGTTCTTCGCACCGGCCACCGACTGGGCGTCCTGGATCTGCTGCTCGTAGTACTTCTGCGCCTGCGCCTCACCCGTACCGCGCGAGGCGTCCGACGCGAAACGCAGCAACGAGACGTTCAGCCAGCGGAACTGGGAGCCCTTCACACCGTTGTTGTCGAGGCTGCTCCACGAGCAACTACCGCGCGTACCCGCCTCCGACGTGCCCTTCTTACCGGACTTCGGAGCCTCCGGGACCAGCGACTTCAGGGTCTTGGACGACAGCACCTTGCACGACTCGGGAAGCGACTCGTACGCCGCCGCCTGCACCGTGGGCGCCGCGCTCGCCGAGGCCGACACCGTCGCACCGGCGCCCGCGGCCTTGTCCCCACCGCTGCCGGAGCCGGAATCACCGGAGCCGGAGTCGGAGGAGCAGCCGGCGGCGATCAGCATCACCGGGACTGCGGCCGCGCAGACAAGGACGCGGTGAAGACGCTTCGCTTGCTGAACACCCTGGTCACGCTCTGCTCGTCGCTGCATGGTTCCTTCACTCATGACGCTTGTGGTTCCTGCCGTCGGATCGGGTCCGAGGGGCCACGGTACGCGGTGAGGATGCTGTGCAGTCCAGCTTCGAATCCGTTGTGCGCACGGGTGAGGGGTGTGTGGAGAACGCTCAACCGGACAGCGACCCCGCCAGCTGAGAGGCCAGTTTCCGGGCGTTGTCCTGCATTTCCTTGCTGTCCGGCGTGACGCCGATCGTCGTCGGCTGCTCCTCGTACTCGATCGTCACGATCACGTTGGACGTGCGGAACGCCACAGTCACCTTGCGCTGCTGGACCGTCGAACCCGAGTCGCCCAACACGTCGTCCAGGAACGCCTCGTCGCCCAGATCGTCCAGGAGACGCGGCTGCAGATCGGAGGGAGTGGCGGACACCGAGCCACCCGGACTCGCGGAACCGCTCGGAGTGGCCGGCGGGGACGCCGTGGCACTGGCGGCCCCGCTCTCCGCCACGTCCGAGGTGGCGCTGGACGTCGCCGCCGGCAGATCCGCCTTCTCCTCGGTCTGCGCGAACAGCTGCTGCGCCTGGGCGTCGTCGCTGACCGAGTTGTCGTACGACACCACACGCTCGAAGTCGACCGAGAGGTACTCGGTGGCGTCCGTGGCCTCCACCTTCCAACGGCAGCCGACCTTGCGGTCGGTGTCGTAGGTGAGCGAGGCCTCGCCCTCGTAGGCCTTGGCGCGCTGGTTCTCGTCGGCGATCTGTTGGATGCCGGGCAGGAGCACGTCGAGGGTGCTCTGACCGACCACGCCGCACGCCTCGGGGAGCGTGCGGTACTTGCCCGGCTGGGCGACCACGGAGGCGGTGCCCGCGTCGTCGGGGTTCGCGTCGTCCGTCGTGCCGTCGCCGCCCGAGCTGCCGGTGCAGCCGGCCAACAGCGCCGCGAGGAGGGCGGCGACGCCGGGTACGTAGGCCTTCCGCTGCACGGTGGGGCTCCTCTCGGAATGTCTCCGACTCGTGGGGAACTCAGTGTCCCCGCAGGTTATTCGCTTGCCGCACGGGGGTGTGCCCTGGAGACAATGTGTATCGCACGCACTGCCGTGAACGCCGGTCCGTCATCCCATACGTCGACCTTGGCACTGGTTTTGCGATTCGAGACTTCTGTTTGTTTTCCGGGGGAATGAGGACGATATGTCGTACGTGGAGATGCCGGGCGCCAAGGTCCCGATCCGTATGTGGACCGACCCGGCGACGGTGGAGGACGTGGCACTCCAGCAATTGCGGAACGTGGCCACCCTGCCGTGGATCAAGGGGCTGGCGGTCATGCCGGACGTCCACTACGGCAAGGGGGCAACGGTCGGGTCCGTCATCGCGATGCAGGGTGCGGTGTGCCCGGCGGCGGTGGGTGTGGACATCGGCTGCGGGATGTCGGCGGTGAAGACGTCGCTGACCGCGAACGACCTGCCGGGGGACCTGTCCCGACTGCGCTCGAAGATCGAGCAGGCGATTCCGGTGGGGCGGGGGATGCATGACAGTCCCGTCGAGCCGGGCCGGTTCCATGGGCTGGCTACCGCCGGGTGGGACGACTTCTGGGGGCGGTTCGACGGGGTTGCGGATGCGGTGAAGTTCCGGGGGGAGCGGGCTGCGAGGCAGATGGGGACGCTGGGCGGGGGGAATCACTACGTCGAGCTCCTGTTTGATTCTGACGGTTCGGTATGGCTCACGCTGCACTCCGGTTCCCGGAACATCGGCAAGGAGCTGGCGGAGTATCACATTGGGGTCGCCCAGAAGCTGCCGCACAACCAGGGCCTGGTCGATCGCGATCTCGCCGTCTTCGTCTCGGACACTCCTCAGATGGCGGCGTACCGCAATGATCTGTACTGGGCTCAGGAGTACGCCAAGTACAACCGCGCGATCATGATGGCGCTCCTGAAGGACGTGATCCGCAAGGAGTTCAAGAAGGCGAAGCCGACATTCGAGACGGAGATCTCCTGCCACCACAACTATGTGATGGAGGAGCGCTACGAGGGCATGGACCTTCTGGTCACTCGTAAGGGAGCGATTCGCGCAGGCTCGGGTGAGTACGGGATTATTCCCGGTTCCATGGGCACCAGCTCGTACATCGTGAAAGGGCTCGGAAACGAGAAGGCCTTCAACTCGGCTTCTCACGGGGCGGGTCGGCGCATGAGTCGGAACGCGGCCAAAAAGCGTTTCTCGGTGCGGGACCTGGAGGAGCAGACGCGGGGCGTGGAGTGCCGTAAGGATTCCGGCGTCGTGGACGAGATTCCGGGGGCCTACAAGAACATCGACCAGGTGATGGAGCAGCAGCGCGATCTCGTCGAGGTCGTGGCGAAGCTGAAGCAGTTCATCTGTGTGAAGGGCTGAAGAGGCCCCCGGCAGGACCGGGGGCCTTGCTCATGTCATTGATCGTTTGGCATCAGCATCCGGCTGTTGCGGAGTCGCCATCGGCGCATACGGCAGCTCTGCTCGCTGCGGCCGAGTTTCTCCGCCACTGCAATGACGTCGTCGGACTGAAGGAGCATCTGGTCTTCAGGCGCCGTCCAGCGCCTTGAGTGCACGATCCGCATGTCGTACGGGCGGGTCCAGGAGGCGGCTGCTTCTGCCTTTACTTGCTTGCGTCCGAGAGACAGACAGCCTGGGTAATAAAGATCTGTGGCCAGAATCTGAGCGGCTTCCTTCTCGTAGGTGATGTTGTACACCTCGTCGCGTGCGTTGCGATTCGTCATGCGCTCCACGCCGGTGATCTCCCTTGCGTAGGCACGCAGATGGGCAGCGATGGCCGTGCTTGACGTGGTCAGGGAGACGAAGGGGACGCCCTGGCCCGCGCAGCCGATCGAGCCGTCGGCGTCGATAAGCCCTCGCACATAGTCACGACCGGAAAAACCGACGGTTGGTGGAGCGATGTGCCGTGACTTGCGACCGTATGGCAGGCCGAGGTCGTTGAGCTTCGTGCGGGCCTCAAGGGAGCACAGGGTCCACACCGCCGAGTTGTGGTGTTCGGCGAAGTTCGTGGTCCGGGTGCGCTCGGTAACGCTGCTGTTGTAGGGCGTCAGGTACTTGAACCGATACAGCAAGTCGATGTCTCGGAAGTTCAGTTCGACGCTCAGACGGCCTTTCTTCCCCACACCCTGGTAGAGGTGTCCGTCCGCTTGCAAGAAGCCGAACATGTACGCGTACTCGGGGACCGTCAGGTCCATGAACTGGGGAGCGTTAGGCTCGCGTTCAGCCACAGGGAAGCCTCTACTTCCTTGCTGGACAGGCCCTCGACTGGGCGGCATCCCGGTCGAGGGCCGTCGTGTCGGTGTTGTGGCGTGAGCCTAGGTCGCCAGTTCAGGGGGTGTTCAGGTGATCGAAGAGGTTCATTCCTGTGGGTGATCTGCCGCGCTCACTTCGGTGCGTGTGTCACCGCGTAGATCATGACGAAGGCCACGATGTGGATGCCGAAGAGGAAGTAGGCGAGCCACCACCACATGTGGCGTTCGTCGTGGGGGTCCTTGGGGTCCGGGGTCACAGGTCTCGGTGGACCTTCGTGTTGGAGGCCTGGGCGCGGGGGCGCAGGACCAGGAGGTCGACGTTGACGTGGCTGGGGCGGGTGACCGCCCAGGTGATGGTGTCGGCGACGTCGTCGGCGGTGAGGGGCTCGGCGACGCCCTGGTAGACCTTCTCGGCCTTCTCCTGGTCGCCGCCGAAGCGGGTCAGGGCGAACTCGTCGGTCTTGACCATGCCGGGCGCGATCTCGATCACGCGGACCGGGCGGCCGACGATCTCCAGGCGCAGGGTCTCGGCGAGGACGTGCGCGCCGTGCTTGGCGGCGACATAGCCGCCGCCGCCCTCGTAGGTGCCGTGCCCGGCGGTGGAGGAGACGACGACGATCGTGCCGTCGCCGCTCGCGTCGAGCTTGGGGAGCAGGGCCTGGGTGAGGTTCAGGGTGCCGATGACGTTGGTCTCGTACATCGAGCGCCAGTCGGCGGGGTCGCCGGTGGCGACCGGGTCGGCGCCGAGGGCTCCGCCTGCGTTGTTGACGAGGACGCCGATCGTCTTGAAGGCCGTCGCGAACTCGTCGACGGCCTCGCGGTCCGTCACGTCCAGTTGGTAGGCCGTCGCCTGGTGGCCCGCCGCGTTGATCTCTTCCGCGAGCGCCTCGATGCGGTCCTTGCGGCGGGCGGTCAGGACGACGCGGTAGCCGGCCGCGGCGAGCTGCCGTGCGGTGGCCGCGCCGATTCCGCTGCTCGCCCCGGTGACGATCGCGATCCGGGACGCGGGGGACGGGGCGGCGGATGCCATGGCTGCTCCTCGTGCGGGCGTGGGTACGGGCTCCCGCCAGGATAGGTCGGCCGTGGTCCGGGGCTCCGGGCGGTCCGGATCGCGGGCCGGTGCGAAGATTGAGGTGGGTGATCCCCTGGACTGTGGAGGTGGATCATGGGAGAAGCGCGTGAGGTCATGGACCGGCTCACCGATGCGGTCACGCACCCCGATCTGAAGGCCATCGGCGAGCTGTACGCGGAGGACGCGGTCGCCGTCACCCCCGACGAGGGGGAGATCCACGGGCGCGACGGCATCGTCGCGTACTGGCGGCAGATGACGGAGGCGGTGCCGGACGGCACGTTCGAGACGCTGCACAGCTACGAGGCCGGGGACACGGCGATCGACGAGGGCGTTTTCAGCGGACGCAACACCGGGCCGATCCAGCTGCCCACCGGGGAGACGCTCCCGGCGACGCAGAAGGAGGTCAGGATCCGTGGGGTGGACATCGCCACGGTGAAGGACGGGCGGATCGTGGACTACCGGCTCTACTTCGACGAGATGGAGTTCCTGGGGCAGCTCGGGCTGCTGCCGGACGACGCGGCGTCGTGAGTACGGCCGTTCAGTCGCCCCGCGGCGCGTACATGATCACCGCCATGCCCGCGAGGCAGATCAGTGCGCCCGCGATGTCCCAGCGGTCGGGGCGGTAGCCGTCCGCCGCCATGCCCCACAGGATCGAGCCGGCCACGAAGATGCCGCCGTAAGCGGCGAGGATGCGGCCGAAGTGGGCGTCCGGCTGGAACGTGGCGACGAAGCCGTAGGCGCCGAGGGCGAGGACGCCGCCCGCGGTCCACATCCAGCCGCGGTGCTCCCGTACGCCCTGCCAGACCAGCCAGGCGCCGCCGATCTCGAAGAGGGCGGCGACGACGAAGAGGGCGGCGGAGCGGGCTACGAGCATGTCGGCCAGCTTCGCATGCCGGTTCTCCGGTGCCGCTGTCACCTGATGGAGGGCGCCTGTCGGCCGCCGTACGTGGGATACATCCATGCGACCACGGCGGTTCGGGCGGCTGGAGCGAGGAGTGGGTGGCATGCGGGTGCTTGCGGTGTGGGGTGCGGTGGTGGTGGCGCTGGCGGGCGGGGGTACGGCGGTCGCCGTGGGCGGGCCCGAGGCGGATCTGGCGTATCACGGGGCCGCGTCCCTGTCCGGGGGGCTGGTGGACGTGCGGTTCACGCCGCGCAATCACGGGCCTGCCGCCGTGCCGGACGCGACCGTACGGCTGCGGTGGTCGGAGCCGCTCGTGAACGAGCAGACGTTGCCGCAGGGGTGTGCGCGGACGGAGGAGCGGGTGGTGCTGTGCGGGGTGGGGGCGCTGGCGACGGACGCGGTGGGGGAGCGGGTCGGGATGCGGGTGCGGTTGCGGGGGGTGCCGACGGAGGTGCTGCTGGAGATCGACACGGTGTGGGGTGGGGGGACGGTGGACCGGAACCGGGAGAACGACCGGCAGCGGGTGCTCGTGCTCGACAGCGGGGACGAGTACTACTTCTGACGGGTCGGGGATGCGTGGGATGCCGGGGGGACTGGTCCCACGCAGCACCGAGCCGCCGCTTCGGGGTCAGCCCGCGGCCGCCTGTGCGTACGCCGTCGGCGGCACCCCGACCGTGGTCGTGAAGTCCCGGACCAGATGGGCCTGGTCGGCGTAGCCGAGGTCGGCGGCGAGGGCGGCCCAGTCGACCTCGCTGCGGGTGCCGGCGCGTTCGAGGGCCTCGTGGATGCGGTAGCGGAGGATGACCCACTTCGGACTCACGCCGACGTAGGCGGAGAAGAGCCGTTGCAGCGCCCGTACCGAGAGGCCCGCGGTGCGGGCGAAGTCGTCGACGCGGCGGACGGCGCGGTCGTCGTGGGCGCGGCCGACGAGGGCGGTGGCGAGGTCGGTCTGCGGGTCGGGGGCGGCCGGGGCGAGGGGGAGGAGGAAGGCGTCGAGTGCGGCGACGCGGGCCTGGTCGGTGGCGGGGGTCACGACACAACCGGCGGTGTCCGCCGTGATCATCGGGAACACGTCCCTGGCCGGCAGTACTCTGCCCGTCCAGTGGGACACCGGGTGTCCGGGGGCGTACGGGCGGAAGCCGCCGGGACGGAACTTCACCCCGCAGACCCGGCCCCGGCCGGTGAGCTTCCTCGTGTAGAGGCCGCCGGGGATGCCGGTCAGCTCGGCGTAGGGCGCCCCCTCGTCCTGCTCGTCCTGCTGGAAGGTGAGGTGGACGGACGGGTGCGGGACGACGTGGGAGACGTAGGGCTCGGGCAGGTCCCAGTCGATGAACCAGTACCACTCGACATACCGGCGCAGCGGTTCGGCGGGCTCGTGGCGGCGGAACCTCACCCGGGTCAGCAGCCCGGCCGGGTCGACGATCCCGCGGGTGTCGCGGCGGGGGGCGGCCATGAGGGGATCGTACGTCCGGGGCCGGGCGTCGCGTTTCTTCAAGAAGGGCGGGCGGCGGGCTTCGTACGGTCGGGGTATGGACACGAACGCGGCGAAGAAGACGTACGGCATCGGTGAGCTGTTGGGGATGGCCCGGGAGCGGGCGGTTCCGGTGGTCCGGGGTATCGCGGACACGGCTCTAGGGGCTGCCACGCCCTGTGCGGAGTACGACGTGAAGGGGCTCGTCAATCACCTCTTCCAGGTGGTCGTGCAGTTCCAGCGGCTGGCGGTGAAGGAGTCGTCGGAATTCGGTGAGGTGGCCGCCGACCGGGTGGCGGAGGGGCCCGACTGGCGGGAGCGGTTCGCGGCGGAGACGGACCGGCTGGTGTCGGCGTGGTCCGCGGCCGGTGCGGAGGAGGGGGTGACCGGGGCGATGGAGATGCCTGCCCGGTTGGTCGGGGCGATGGCGTTGCTGGATCTGACCGTGCACGCGTGGGATCTGGCGCGGGCCACGGGTCAGGAGTACGGGGAGGCCGAGGGGGCGGTGGTGGAGGAGCTGGCGGGTGCGGTGGCTCAGCTTGCTCCCACGGCCCGGAAGATGGGGGTGTTCGGGGAGCCGGTGGGGGTGGCGGGGAGCGCGTCGGACTTTGAGCGGTTGCTGGGGCGGACCGGGCGGGATCCGGGGTGGGTCGCGCCCACGCGGCGGTAGCCGCGGATGCAATACGGCCCTGCGCCCCTGACCAGGTGATCTGAACCGGCGGGAATACGTCCAGGCAGGTCTTGGTTCTCCAGGCACGCGGTTATAGTTGAACCGTAAACTACCTGGAGGGTGAGCGACCATGCAGTTCGGGATCTTCAGCGTCGGCGATGTCACGCCGGACCCGACGACCGGCCGGACGCCGACCGAGCGTGAGCGGATCAAGGCCATGGTCGCGATCGCGCTGAAGGCGGAGGAGGTCGGGCTCGACGTCTTCGCGACCGGTGAGCACCACAACCCGCCGTTCGTGCCGTCGTCGCCGACCACCATGCTCGGGTACATCGCGGCGCAGACCGAGAAGCTCATCCTCTCGACCTCGACCACGCTGATCACCACGAACGACCCGGTGAAGATCGCCGAGGACTTCGCGATGCTCCAGCACCTGGCCGACGGCCGGGTCGACCTGATGATGGGCCGCGGCAACACCGGCCCGGTCTACCCCTGGTTCGGCAAGGACATCCGCGAGGGCATCAACCTCGCCATCGAGAACTACGCCCTGCTGCGCCGGCTGTGGCGCGAGGACGTCGTGAACTGGGAGGGCAAGTTCCGTACGCCGCTCCAGGGCTTCACCTCCACGCCGCGCCCGCTGGACGGGGTCGCGCCGTTCGTCTGGCACGGCTCCATCCGCTCCCCGGAGATCGCCGAGCAGGCCGCCTACTACGGTGACGGGTTCTTCCACAACAACATCTTCTGGCCGGCCGACCACACCAAGCGGATGGTCGAGCTGTACCGGGCCCGCTACGCCCACTACGGGCACGGCACGCCCGAGCAGGCCATCGTGGGCCTCGGCGGCCAGGTGTTCATGCGCCGCAACTCGCAGGACGCGGTGAAGGAGTTCCGGCCGTACTTCGACGTGGCGCCGGTGTACGGGCACGGGCCCTCCCTGGAGGAGTTCACCGAGCAGACGCCGCTGACCGTCGGCTCCCCCGAGCAGGTCATCGAGAAGACCCTGAAGTTCCGCGAGTACGCCGGGGACTACCAGCGCCAGCTGTTCCTGCTCGACCATGCCGGACTGCCCCTGAAGACCGTCCTGGAGCAGCTCGACCTGCTCGGCGAGGAGGTCGTCCCGGTGCTGCGCAAGGAGTTCGCGGCGGGGCGCCCGGCCGACGTCCCCGAGGCTCCCACCCACGTGTCGTTGCTGGCCGCCCAGCAGAACAAGGAGGTCGCCGCATGAAGCTCGTCGTCGTGTCCGCGGGGCTGAGCGTCCCCTCGTCCACCCGCCTGCTGGGAGACCGGCTGGCCGCCGCCGTGGGGCGCGCGGCCGAGGTGGACGTGCACGTCGTGGAGCTGCGGGAACTCGCCGTGGAGATCGCCCAGAACTTCACGAACGGCTTCCCGGGCCGGGCCCTGGCCGCCGCGCAGGACGCGGTGGCCGGAGCCGACGGGCTGATCGTCGTGACCCCGGTGTTCTCGGCGTCGTACAGCGGACTGTTCAAGTCGTTCTTCGACGTGCTGGAGCCGGAGGCGCTGGCCGGGAAGCCGGTGCTGATCGCCGCGACCGGAGGGACGGCCCGGCACTCCCTCGTCCTCGAGCACGCACTGCGGCCGCTCTTCGCCTATCTGAAGGCCGTCGTCGTGCCGACCGGGGTGTACGCCGCCTCCGAGGACTGGGGCGCGGAGGGGCTGGACGGACGGATCGAGCGGGCGGCGGCAGAACTCGCCGCCCTGATGACCGGACTGTCGGCCGTGCGCGCGCCGCGTGCCCCCGAGGCCGACGCGTTCTCGGCGGTGGTGCCGTTCGAGGAGCAGCTCGCCGCGTTGCGCCCCACCGGGTGAGAGGCCAGTAAGAAGGGCAGCCGGTGAGCAGCTCATCACACGTACGACTCGGTGGGCACGGCACACTGAGGGTGTGCCCCAAAATGTGCTGCTCGCCGAAGACGACCGTGCCATCCGTCACGCCCTGGAGCGCGCCCTGATCCTGGAGGGCTACCAGGTCACCGCGGTCGCCGACGGGGTGGAGGCGCTGGCGCAGGCCCACCGGACGCCGCCGGACGTGCTCGTCCTCGACGTGATGATGCCCGGCATCGACGGACTCCAGGTCTGCCGGGTACTGCGCGCCGAGGGCGACCGCACGCCGATCCTCATGCTGACGGCGCTCGTGGAGACCCAGGACCGGATCGCCGGTCTGGACGCGGGCGCCGACGACTACGTGGTCAAGCCCTTCGACGTCGAGGAGGTCTTCGCCCGGCTGCGGGCCCTGTTGCGGCGGACCAGCCCCGACGGAATGGCCCCGGTCGCCGCCGCTCCCAAGGCCGTCGTACCCGAGCTGCCCGAGGGGCGGATCGAGGCGGCCGGGCTGCGCATGGACATCCAGGCACGGCGGGCCTGGCGGGGGACGCGCGAGCTGGAGCTGACCCGTACCGAGTTCGAGCTGCTGGAGCTGCTCGTGCGCAACGCGGGCATCGTGCTCGACCACTCGACCATCTACGACCGTATCTGGGGCTACGACTTCGGGCCCGGCTCCAAGAACCTCGCCGTCTACGTCGGCTATCTGCGCCGCAAGCTCGACGAGCCCGGCGCCCCGCAGCTGATCCACACGGTGCGTGGCGTGGGTTACGTGCTCCGGGAGGACTGAGTGGGGCGGCTGGCTCGGGTGTGGGCCCGGCCGCGGCCCAGGCTGCTGTCCCTGCGGACCACGTTCGCGGTGTCCTTCGCCGCGGTGACGGCCGCGGTGACCGTGCTCGTCGGCGTGCTGTCCTACAGCGCCGCCGCCCGTCTGGTGCGGGTCGACCAGGAGTCCGTGTTCGACCAGGTCGTGCAGGATCTCCGGGACGAGGTGAGCCAGCACCGGATGGCGCCGGAGGACTTCTCGTCGTCGGCGCCGGGGCATGACCTGGTGCGGCCCGCCCGTACGGATGTGCAGGTGCTGGGGCCCACCGGGGCGGTCGCCGATCCCGGGCGTCCCGGGCTGCCGGTGGTCTCCGCAGACCGGCGGATCGCCGCGGCCGGCGTGGCCGGGCGGATGGTCCTGCACAAGGAGGTCTCGGTCGGGAGCGATGTGTACCGGGTCGCCACCGTCTCCCTGGGCGGCGGGCGGGGCGCGGTGCAGGTCGCCCAGGAGTTCAGTGACACCGAGGATCTGCTGCGGGCGCTTCAGCAGCGGACGTTCCTGCTCATGGCGGCGGTCGTGGTGGGCGCCGGGTTGTTCGGGTGGTGGCTGGCCCGGCGGATCACCCGGCGGCTGGTCATCCTCACGTCCGCCGCGGAGGACGTGGCGCGGACCCGGCGGCTCGGGATCGAGGTGCCGGTCACCGGTTACGACGAGGTGGGGCGGCTGGGGCGTGCCTTCGACCGGATGCTGGGCCGGCTCGCGCAGTCGGAGGAGGATCAGCGGCGGCTGGTGCAGGACGCGGGGCACGAACTGCGGACGCCGCTCACCTCGTTGCGTACGAACATCTCGCTGCTGCGGCGGATCGACGAGCTGCCGCCCGCCACACGCGAGGACCTCGTCGCCGATCTCACCCAGGAGGCACGGGAGTTGACCGACCTGGTCAACGAACTGGTCGACCTCGCGGCAGGGCAGTCGGACAACGAGCCGCCGCAGCGGGTGGATCTCGCCGATGTTGCGGACGAGGTGGCGGGGCTGGCCCGACGGCGCACCGGGCGGGAGATCATGGTGCACGCGAGCGGGTCGACGGTGACGGACGGGCGGCCGGGGAGTCTGCAGCGGGCCCTGTCGAACCTGGTCGAGAACGCGGTGAAGTTCGACCGGGACGGTACAGCTCCGATCGAGATCTCGGTGTCGGGGTTCACGGCGGCCGGGCCGGTGCGGGTGGAGGTGCTGGACCGGGGGCCCGGGATCGCGACCGCCGATCTCGTGCGGGTCTTCGACCGGTTCTACCGGGCGGCGGACGCGCGGTCCCTGCCGGGGTCGGGGCTGGGGTTGTCGATCGTGCGGGAGGTCGCGCTGTCGCACGGGGGCGCGCCGTTCGCGTTTCCCCGGGACGGGGGCGGGACGGTGATCGGGTTCACGGTGGGCGGGGATGCGTTCAGCGGTTGAGCGGGGTGCCTGCGGCGGCCTGTGCGGGTTCGGTGGGGGCGGGCGTTTCGCGCAGTTCCCCGCGCCCCTGAGGATGCCTGCGGCGGCCTGTGCGGGTTGGGTGGGGGCGGGCGTTTCGCGCAGTTCCCCGCGCCCCTGAGGATGCCTGCGGCGGCCTGTGCGGGTTGGGTGGGGGCGGGCGTTTCGCGCAGTTC
>NZ_JBEXFB010000041.1:0-47603 GCF_040606575.1 Streptomyces sp. NPDC005402 | reverse complement strand
TGACCTTCCGATCAAGATCAGGTTCAGGCGAAGACCACCCAGAGGGTCACTTTTGATCCGCCGTCAGAGGGTCAGAATTCAGGCGTCGCCGAGACTGGTGCGGCTGTCACTGTGGCGGCGCAACTACAGCACTGCCGAGGGGGGACCTTGCGCCGATACATCCTGCCCATTGGCCCCGAAGGCGTCGCCGCGCGAGCGTAGCGAGCTGCCGAGGGTTGCGCGGCCGTAGGCCGCTCCTTCTTGCTCTTCCCCAACGAGGGGGCCACGCCCTGCCGGCACCCGCTTGTCTTGTCGCTTGTCGCCCGCAGGACAAGGGCGCCCGCAGGCCTGCTGGGCACCGAAACCACGTCTGACCTGCGACCCGACAAGCGACAAGACAAGACAAGCGACAAGCCAGACGACAAGCGACGCGACAAGCATGTCCAGCGGCACACTGCCTGCCGCTGGACAGCTCTCCTGGGTAGTGGGGCACACCCCACTACCCAGGAGAGGACCCCAGTAGCGCGGCTCAAGAGCCGTAGTGGGGGGTTCTACTGGGGACCCCACTACCCAGTAGCGGCGGGAGCTCCCGCTGCCCCGTCCCCGCGACGGCCCAGTGGTGTGGCCGGGCCTGATAGCGATCCGGCGGTGCCCCTCTCAGAGGCACCGTACGGCGCGATTCCGGGGTCTGACCAGACAGCCGCTATCCGCTAACGTGCTGGTCACCTCGGGTTTTGGCCGCTAGCGGTGCCGCTATCGTTAGCACCCCTTGCCGCTATCGATAGCGGCAGATCGGGCCCCGAGCCGGGCCGTCTGTGGGCCGTCCGGGGGTGGCCAACGCCGACAGATGACGACAGGCAACGACGGCCGAGCCGCAGGTCAGAGGCCCGTCAGGCTCCGGTGACCGAGGCGAGGTAGGCAGCGGTCTTCTCCGGCTCATAGAAGAAGTTCTCGAAGTCGGCGGGGTCGTCGAAGCCGTTGGCGAACCGATCCGCGACCGGCTGCAGCTGCCCGGCCGCGCCGATCAGGTTCAGGATGTGCTCCGGCGGAGGCGCGAGCATCGCGTTCGTCCACTTGGTGACGTGCTGGGCGGTGGCCCAGTACCGCTCGAAGGTCGCCCGCATCCACTCCTCGTCGAACTCCTTCTCGCCCTGGTCGAGGATCGACGCGAGGTAGGCGGCCGCGCACTTGGACGCGGAGTTGGAGCCCTGCCCGGTGATCGGGTCGTTGGCGACGACGACGTCGGCCACGCCCAGGACCAGTCCCCCACCGGGCAGGCGGCCTATCGGGTTGCGCACGGTGGGCGCGTAGCGGCCGGCCAGCGTGCCACCGGCGTCGGTGAGTTCGACGTTCGTGGCGCGCGCGTACTCCCAGGGCAGGAACTTCTCCATGAGTTCCAGGGTCAGGGAGAGGTGTTCCGCCGGGTCCTTCACGCCGTTGAAGACGTCGAGCGGGCCGCCGGGTATGCCCTCCCAGAAGAGGATGTCGGCGCGCCCGGAGGTGGTGAGCGTCGGCATGACGAACAGCTCGCCGACACCGGGGACGAGGTTGCAGCGGACGGCCTCGGTGTCCGGGTGCTCGGGACGCGGGCCCAGGCCGTGGACGTAGGAGACGGCGAGGGCGCGCTGCGGTTCGCGGTAAGGGGAGCGCTCCGGGTCACGGGCGAACATCGACACCAGCTCGCCCTTGCCGGCCGAGACCAGCACGAGGTCGTACGTACGGGAGAAGTAGTCGAGGTCGCCGACGGCCGCGCCGTGGATGACGAGCTGGCCGCCGCGCTGGGCGAACGTCTCCATCCAGCCGGCCATCTTCACGCGCTGGTCGACCGACTGCGCGTACCCGTCGAGCCTGCCCAGCCAGTCGATCGCGCGCTGCGAGGGCCCCGGGTCGAACGAGCCGGGGGCCGCCACCGAGACGCCGAGTCCCTCGATCTTCGGGGCCTGGGACTCCCAGAAGTTCAGCTGGAGATCGCGCTCGTGCTGGAGTGCCGTGTGGAACATGCACTGCGTCGACATGACCCGGCCGGAACGGATCTCGTCCGCCGTCCGGTTGGACATCAGGGTGACCTCGTACCCGTGCGACTGGAGGCCGAGGGCGAGCTGGAGTCCGGACTGGCCGGCTCCGACGACGAGTATCTTCCGCATGCGGGTGATGGCTCCTAACCAGGGCTACTCGGGGGTGACGTCCAGTGCGTGGCCGACGAGGGACAGAAGGGTCTCGATCACCGAGATCTTCCGCCGCGCGTCCATGATCATGACAGGTATGTGCGCGGGGATCGTCAAGGCCTCCCGCACATCCTCCGGTTCGAAGCGGTCACTGCCGTCGAAGTGGTTGACCGCGACGACGTAGGGCATCCCGCAGCCGTCGAAGTAGTCCAGCGCCGGGAAGCAGTCCTTCAACCGTCTGGTGTCCGCGAGGACGACCGCGCCGATCGCGCCGCGCACCAGGTCGTCCCACATGAACCAGAACCGCTCCTGGCCCGGGGTGCCGAAGAGGTACAGGACCAGGTCGTCGTCGAGCGTGATGCGGCCGTAGTCCATGGCCACGGTGGTGGTGACCTTCTCCGGGGTGCCGGAGAGGTCGTCGACCTGCTCGCTGGCCTCGGTCATCAGCGCCTCCGTCTGGAGGGGCTCGATCTCCGAGACGGTACCGACGAGGGTGGTCTTGCCGACGCCGAAGCCGCCGGCCACGACTATCTTCGTGGCGATGGGGGCCCGCGTGCGGTCCGTCTGCCAGGACTTCAGGTTGTCGTCGGTCTCGACATCGACGAACGGGGGGACGCCAAAGCCGTGGCCACGGGAGGAGGCAGCGGCGGCGTCAGAGACGACGGAGTCCACTCAGCACCCTTTCCAGCAGAGCGCGGTCGGGACGGCCCGTACCGTGACCGGTCCCGGTGCCGTACACACGGATCTTTCCCTGGTCCGCGAGGTCGCTGAGGAGCACCCGGACCACGCCGAGCGGCATCTTCAGCAGCGCGGCGATCTCGGCCACCGTGCGCATCCGGCGGCACAGTTCGACGATGGCCCGCAGCTCCGGCATGACCGACTTCAGCGAGCCGTTGGTGAGCTCCTTGCGCTCCTCCGGGGCTTCCAGCGCCGCCACGAACGTCTCGACGAGGAGGACGTGGCCGAAGCGGGTCCGGCCGCCGGTGAGCGAGTACGGGCGGACCCGGGCGGCCTTGCGGTCGCCGCCGCGGACCGGGAGCTCGGGCCTGTTCGTCATCGGGCGCTCCCTGTCACGTCGTTCTCCAGCGACTGGCGTAGCTCGCTGCGGAGTTCGGGGGTCAGGACGTGGCCGGCGCGGCCGACGAACAGGGCCATGTGGTAGGCCACCACGCTCATGTCGCAGTCCGCGGAGCCGTGCACACCGAGCAGCGAACCGTCGCTGATCGACATCACGAACAGGCTGCCGTCGTCCATCGCGATCATGGTGTGTCTGGTCGCGCCGAAGTCCATGAGCTTCGCGGCGCCGAGGGTGAGGCTGCCGATGCCGGAGACGATGGTCGCGAGGTCGGCGGACGAGCCGCGCGGGCCGGAGGGTTTCCCCTCACGGGCCTCCCGCGCCTCCGCGTTCCGGTCGGCGTCGGAGGAGAGCAGGAGCAGGCCGTCGGAGGAGACCACGGCGACGGACTGGACGCCGGGGACCTCCTCGACGAGGTTGGTCAGCAGGAAGTGGAGATTGCGGGCTTCACGACTCAGTCCGAAGGTACTGGGCGCGGTCAACTGCTTGCCTCCTCGGCTGTGCCCCCCGTGGCTTCTTCGGATGCGGTGCGTTGTTCTGCGGTCGGCAGCTTGGTCTCGCCGGTCTGTTCCTTGATCTCCGCCTCCACGTCGCGGTAGCCGGCCTCCGCCCCCCGGCGGAAGCCGCCCAGCCTGCGGCGGAGGGCGTCGGCGTCCACGGACGCGTTGCGCCGGCGCGGGGCCGGGGCGGTGGGAGCGGTGATCTTGGGGGTGCGCTTGGGGAGGCCCTTGTCGGTGAGGGGCTCCTCGTCGGCGCGGGTGTGCTCGGTCTCGGCCTCGCCGTCGGCCGCGGGTGCGGCCGAGGGTGCGGGTGCGGGTGCGGACGGCTCGTCCGGTACGGGGTCCGGCCGCACCGGCTCGTGCTCATCCTGAGCCGGGTCCGGCTCTTCCCGTGCCGGGACCGGGGCCAGGAGTTCCATCGTCGTCTCGGCCGGGGATTCCGTCGTCGTCTCGGCCAGGGATTCCGTCGTCGTCTCGGCCGGGGACTCCGCCTCCGCGTGGCGTACGGCCTTCTCGGCCATGGCGACCAGGGGGTCACCGCCCTGCGAACGGCCGTTCAGGACGTTGGAGTTGACCTCCGCGTCGGCGCCGGGGAGGGAGAAGGAGTGGGTCGCGCCGGTGACCGGGCCGGTGCCGGAGGCCGGTACGGCGGACGTGGGCGCGGCGGTGAGCAGGGTCTTCGGGAGGACCACCACCGCGGCCACACCGCCCTGCTTCTGCTCGCGCAGCTGCACGCGGACGCCGTGCCGGTGCGCGAGGCGGGCCACGACGTACAGGCCGAGGCCCAGACCCTCGTCGCCCTCGTCGTACGACTCGTAGGCGGCCTCGGGATCGAAGTCGGCGAGGCGGGAGTTGAGGGTGGCCATCCGCTCGGCGGTCATGCCGATGCCCTCGTCCTGGACGGAGAGCATGACCTCGCCGCTCTCCAGGAGCCAGCCGGAGACCTCGACGGGCAGGTCGGGCGGGGAGAACGAGGTGGCGTTCTCCATCAGTTCGGCCAGCAGGTGCGAGAGGTCGTCCGCGGCGAAGCCGGCCACGTGGGCGTGCGGGGGCAGCGCGGCGATGCGGACGCGCTCGTAGCGCTCGATCTCGCTGACCGCGGCGCGGACCACGTCGACGAGGGGTACCGGCCCGGCGCTCTGCTGCACGTGTTCCGTACCGGCCAGGACGAGGAGGTTCTCGCTGTGGCGGCGCATGACCGTGGCGAAGTGGTCGAGCTTGAAGAGGGTCGCGAGGCGCTCCGGGTCCTGCTCGCGCTCCTCCAGGCCCTCGATGACGCCGAGTTGGCGCTCGACGAGGCCGAGGGTGCGCAGCGCCAGGTTGACGAAGGTGGCGCCGATGGTGGTGCGCAGTCGCTCCAACTGGGCGGTGGAATCGGCGAGTTCGCTTTTGAGCTGCTCGCGGGCGTCCGCCATCTTCTGCCGCTGGCCGACCAGGTGCTTGCGGTCGGATTCCAGGGTGGCTATCCGCTCGGCGAGCGCGACGGCGTGCGCGTGCAGGGCGTTGACGGAGCGGACGACCTGGGCGAACTCGTCGTTGCGGCCGGTGAAGGAGACCGCTTCCTCGGTGGTGGGGTCCTCGGCCCCGGCGAGCCGGGCGGAGCCGCGGCGCAGCACCGAGAGGGGGCGGGTGAGGGTGCGGGCCATGGCGGTGGCGATGCCGACGGCCAGGAGCATCAGGGCGCCGAGGATCGCGACGCGCAGCTCCAGCGCGGTGACGTCGTCGTCGCGCAGCTGGGCGAGCTCCTTGACCCGGCGGTCGAAGAGCGCGGACTCGGCGCCGCGCATGAGGTCGACGCGGGCGGAGAGGGCCGCGTCGAGCTTGCTGGTGCCGGTGCCGAGTTCGCCGTCGGTGAGGGTGGGCTGGTCGGTGAGGGCGGCGAGGTACTTGTCGGCGGAGTTGACCTCGGAGCCGGTGACCGTGGAGTCGTAGCTCGCCTTGGCGGCGGCGGGCGCGGAGTCCAGGAAGTCGGCGAGGGCCGCGTCGGAGCGCAGCCGGGCCTGCTGGGCGGCGGCGCTGAGCGCGTCGCGCTGGGCGGCGTCGGCCTTCGAGGCGACCTTCTCGGTGTTCGTCAGGCCGGTGATCGGGTCGTAGACGCTCTGGGTCGTCGTCGGCACGCTGAGCGCCGCGAGCAGCAGTCCGCGGGTGGCGGCAGCCTGCTGTACGGCGGAGTCCAGCTCGGCGAGGGAGTAGGCGCCGGCGCCCGCGCGGGCCGGCATCCTCTCGGCCAGTTCCTCGGCGAGCCGGTGGAGTTCGGTGATGGCGGCGGAGTAGGCGGTGTGCGCCTGGAGCGCGGTGTTCTTGCCGGTGAGGGCGGAGCGTCGTACGGCGGCGATGTCGTCGAGGTCGGCGCGCAGAGTGGTGGACAGGTCGCTGTCGGCGCGCAGTTCCTCGACCTGGCGGTCGACGCGGGCGCTCGACTGCTCGCCGGGCGCCTTCGACCTGGGGCGCCCGGCCGCGATGTAGGGGGTGACCTCGTCGCGTTCGTCGGCGAGCGCGTGGGCGAGGTCGAGGGCGTCCTGGGTCTGCTCGGCGAGTGTCACCAGGTCCTGGGAGTCCTGGAGTTCGCCGGAGGCGGTGACGAGGGAGGGGGCGCCGGCCCCGGCGATCGCGGCGGCCACGACGGCGACGGCGAGAATCAGCCGCGTGCGGACGTGGGTGGGGCGGCCCTTGCCGACAGGAGTCTCGGGGGCGCCGGGCGTGGCGGGTGTGCGCTCCGCGCCGTTGCCGGAGGCCGTCTGCTTGCCTGTGCGACGAGGCCGCGTCTTCTGCACCGCTGCTCGCATTCCTGAACTCGTGATACCCATGGGCCCGGGGTGACGCTCCGTCAACTGGTGTGCACACCGGGGTACGGTTCCCGACCCTCCCAGCGCCGGTGGGCGGTGGTCGCGCATCGCCAGAGCCGCCACCCGAAGGAGTGAACCCCGGAGGGGAGTTGGCGGGCAAGTTCCTGCGGCACACGCACAACCCGTGTGCGGCAGGCCGGTTGGACGTCGGCGGAGACCGATGGCAGTATTCGCCACCACGCTTGCCCGGAGTCAGCCATTCCACCCCAAACCTGGCGTCTGACCTGCGCAACTGCGTCAATTCCGCGACCGTTGCCATGCTTTGACGGAGCTTGTGAAGGGCTCGTGCAGACTGGCTGAATGCGTACGGAACTTGTCTCGGAACCCGGCGATGTCCAGCGGCCCAACGAGGACTTCGCGAGCGTCGCGCTCCCCGCCTCCGGACGGGGCGGCGTGCTGGTCGCCCTCGACGGTGTCACGCCGCCGGCCGGTCCGACGGGCTGTCTGCATTCCGTCCCCTGGTTCACGGCCCACCTCGGCGGGGCGCTGACCGAACTGGCCGTTTCGCTCATGGATGTTCCGGCGGTCGAGGTGCTGTCCCGGGCGATCGCGCGCACAGCTGAGACACATGGTGAAGGTTGTGACCTTTCTCACCCACGTACGCCGCAGGCGACGGTGGTGATGGCGCGGTGGTCCCCGGAGACGGTCGAGTACCTGGTCCTGTCGGACTCGGCACTGCTGGTGGAGGCGACCGACGGGGTGGTCACGCCGGTGCTGGACGACCGGTTGTCACGTCTCCCGCGTTCCGCGCTGGCCACGGACGCGCTGGTCGACGCCAACCTCCGCAACAAGGAGGGCGGCTTCTTCACGGCGGCGGCGGATCCCTCGGTGGCGGGGCGCGCGGTGACGGGTGTGCTGCCGCGGTCGTCGGTGCGTGGCCTGCTGGCCCTGACGGACGGGGCGGCCCGGTGGGTGGAGAAGTTCCACGAGGGCGGCTGGGGGGACTGCTTCACCTTCGTACGGAAGGAGGGCGCGCAGGCGCTGGTGGACCGCGTCCGGGCCCTGGAGCGGGCGGACGCGGAGCCCCGCACGTACCTGGGGCGCGGCAAGACCCACGACGACGCGTCGGTGGTGTACGCGGAGCTCTGACGGGCGAGCGGCGCGGTACGTGCCCCTGCCCGCGTCGGCCGCACGGCGACACACACCCGGCCCTCGACCGGTCGCCCCGAGCCGCGACCGGTCGAGGGCGGCCACCGGAACGGACGCCCGCGCGACGCGGTCACCGGCCCCGGACCGGGAGGGGCCCGGCGGGGGCTCGGCCGGACCGGGCACGGGCCCGACGGGGGCGGGCACGGGCCCGACGGGGGCTCAGCCGGAGCGGACGCCCGAGCGGCGGACCACGGTATCGAGCGGACACCGGCACAGCGAAGGCCCGGCCGGAGCCGACCCCGCCGGCGTGACCTCCGGCCCCGACCGCGCACCGCCACCGCGGGCACCCAGTCGAAAGCCGACGCCCACACGACGCGCTACGACATCGAGCGGACACCGGCCAGGCGGAGGCCCGGCCGAAGCGGACCCTCACGGCATGACCTCCGACCCCGACCACACACCGCCACCGCGGGCACCCAGTCGAAGCCGACCCCCACACGACGCGCTACGACATCGAGCGGACACCGGCCAGGCGGAGGCCCGGCCGAAGCGGACCCCCACGGCATGACCTCCGACCCCGACCACACACCGCCACCGCGGGCACCCAGTCGAAGCCGACCCCCACACGACGCGCTACGACATCGGGCACCGGCACAGCGGGCGCCCGGCCGCAGACCGCCACCCGACGCGCTCGAGAACGCCCACCGGGCTCCACCACAACCGGGGCTCGACCGGACCGCTCGCCTGCGCAGCGCGCTCGGCAGCGCCGCAACACCCCGCCCAGCCGCAGCTGGCCATCACCCGACGCGCTCGGCCGACACCACCCCAACACCCGGCCGGAGCAGCCGCCTGCCCGGCTTGCTTGACGCGTCGGCACGGCACCAGTACGACGGGCACCCAGCCGCAACGACCGCAACCCGGTGCACCAGGCCGCACCACCCTCCCCCCGGCCGGACCACGCGCCCGCTCTCGACGCATCGACCCGGCACCTGCACCGGCACCGGCACCGGCACCGGCACGACGAGCACCCGGCCGCAGCAGGCCAGCCACCACCCCGACGCGCTCGGCCGCGCCACCCGACACCACCCCAACACCCGCCCGACGCGCTACCTGCGACGCATCGACCCGGCACCGCCGCGACAGGCACCCGTCGGTACGGGCCGCCCAGCGGCTTGCCCAACAGCGTCGACCTCACCCCACCGCAACACGCGCCCGAACGGAGCAGCCGCCCGCCCGGCGCGCTCGGCAGCGCCGACCCGGCGCCACCACGACATCCGCCCGACCGGACCGCACGCCCGCGCAGTGCGCTGCACCACCACGACCTCGTCCGGCGAAACGCCGTCCTGGGTCGCAGTGCGCTGCACCACCACGACCTCGTCCGGCGGAACGTCGCCGTCCTGGGGGTCGCCTACTTCTCCATGCCCCGGTTCAGCTGGTGCAGCAGTCGGGCCAGTTCGGTGACCTCTCCCGGATCCCAGTGCGCCAGGCGGCCCGCGTACCGGGCCCGGCGTGCGTCGCGGACCCTCTGTACCCGGGAGCGGCCCTCTTCCGTGAGGTCGACCAGCCAGGCCCGGCCGTCCGCCGGGTCGGGTTCGCGGGCGACGAGGCCCAGGTCCTCCAGGGCGCGCAGCTGGCGGGACATCGTGGCCTTGCCGACACCGATGTAGCCGGCCAGTTCGGTGGCGCGCTGGCGGCCGCATTCATCCAGACGGACGAGCAGTCCGTAAGCCGCCGACTCCAGGTCGGGATGGACCTCGCGGGCCATCTCACCCTGGTTGGCCCGGGCGCGGCGCAGCAGGACGGTCAACTCGCGTTCCAACGCCAGGAATCCGGGCTGATCAACACCGCTCGGCGCCGCGTCGGCCGCGCCCCGGCCACCACCGCCGTTTCCCTCTTCGTGCACGTCAGCCCCTGCCTTGAATTTCCCGGTCGTGAAGGTTTCCGCCAAATTGCGACATCACCGCAGCTCCGTAAGTATTTCGCAGGGCTGGACCAATGGCAGTCGCCGGTCCCTCTTCCCACCGCCTCGTCCCCGTACGGAGCGTCTCCACCGAGCGGCGGCTGGCATGTTCACGTCAGTCCAACATGGTCTCCCCCTGTCCCCCACCGAGCATCACCGAGCCTTCGGAGGCACGCCATGCCCGTGCACAGACCCGGACCGATACGTCCCCGACGCCTCTTCCTCGTCGGACTCCTGCTCACCGCGTTCTCCCTGCTCCACGCGGCCCCCGCCTCGGCCGCGGAATCCCCCGAGGCCACCGCCACCCCGGCCCGCGGCTCCGCCCACATGGGAATGGGCGTCGTAGCGCATGACGGCCAGGGCGGTCTGCCCGCCGACACCCGCGCCACCCAGACGGAGGGGGTCGACGTCGCCAGCTACCAGGGCAACGTCGCCTGGCCGACCCTGTGGAACAGCAGCGTCCGGTGGGCGTACACCAAGGCGAGCGAGGGGACGTACTACACGAACCCCCACTACTCCCAGCAGTACACCGGCTCCTACGGCGTCGGGATGATCCGCGGGGCCTACCACTTCGCCACCCCGGACACCACGAGCGGCGCAACGCAGGCCGACTACTTCGTCGACCACGGCGGCGCCTGGTCCAAGGACGGCAGGACGCTGCCCGGCGTGCTCGACATCGAGTGGAACCCGTACGGCGACGCCTGCTTCGACAAGTCGCCGAGCGCGATGGTCACCTGGATCCGCGACTTCCTGAACCAGTACAAGGCGCGCACCGGCCGTCAGGCCGTCATCTACACCGCGACCACGTGGTGGAACCAGTGCACCGGCAACTACGGCGGCTTCTCCGCCAACCCGCTGTGGATCGCCCGGTACGCCTCGACGGCCGGCACCCTCCCGGCCGGCTGGAGCACGTACACCATGTGGCAGTACACCTCCTCCGGCCCGACGGTCGGTGACCACGACCGCTTCAACGGAACGCTCGACCGGGTGCAGGCACTCGCCTACGGCTGACCTGCCCCGACGTACGGCGAAGGCCCGGGCCTCCCTCACGAGAACCCGGGCCTTCACCTCTTCCGGCAGCCGCGGGCAAAGCCCGCCGGCGGACTACGGCGTCACGCCGCCACCGGAACCTCCGGTGCCGCCCCGTTGGTCGCCGGGGACAGCGCCAGCTCCAGGACCTGGCGAACGTCGGTGACGGCGTGGACGTCGAGCTTGTCCAGCACCTCCGCCGGGACGTCGTCCAGGTCGGCCTCGTTGCGCTTGGGGATGATCACGGTCGTCACCCCGGCGCGGTGCGCGGCGAGCAGCTTCTGCTTCACGCCGCCGATCGGGAGGACCCGGCCGGTCAGCGAGACCTCGCCCGTCATCGCCACGTCCGTGCGGACCAGGCGGCCGGAGAGCAGCGAGGCCAGCGCCGTCGTCATGGTGACGCCCGCGCTCGGGCCGTCCTTCGGGACCGCGCCCGCCGGGAAGTGGATGTGCACGCCCCGGTCCTTCAGATCGCCGACCGGCAGTTCGAGCTCGGCGCCGTGCGAGCGGAGGAAGGACAGGGCGATCTGCGCGCTCTCCTTCATCACGTCACCCAGCTGGCCGGTCAGCGTCAGACCCGCCGCACCCGTCTCCGGGTCGGCCAGCGACGCCTCGACGAAGAGCACGTCCCCGCCCGCTCCGGTGACCGCGAGGCCGGTGGCGACACCGGGGACCGCCGTACGGCGTTCCGCGGGGTCCTGGGCCGACTCGGGCACGTGGTGCGGACGTCCGATCAGACCGCGCAGTTCCTCGTCGGTGACGGTGAACGGCAGTTCCCGCTCGCCGAGTTCGTGCTGGGCCGCCACCTTGCGCAGCAGCCTCGCGACGGACCGCTCCAGGGTGCGGACGCCCGCCTCGCGCGTGTACTCGCCGGCGAGCTTGCGCAGCGCGCTCTCGTCGATGACGACCTCGTCCTTGGCGAGCCC
Source organism: Streptomyces sp. NPDC005402 (assembly GCF_040606575.1). Lineage (NCBI taxonomy): Bacteria > Bacillati > Actinomycetota > Actinomycetes > Kitasatosporales > Streptomycetaceae > Streptomyces > Streptomyces sp. NPDC005402. The sequence goes on along the minus strand of NZ_JBEXFB010000041.1, from coordinate 36,034 downwards.
CGCCCGCTCCAGCTGGCGCGGGAGCAGGTGGTCACGGGCGATGACGATCTTCTCGTCCTCGGTGTAGCCGTCGAGGCGGACCAGCTCCATACGGTCGAGCAGGGCCTCCGGGATGGCCTCCAGGACGTTCGCCGTCGCGAGGAACACCACGTCGGACAGGTCGAGTTCGACCTCCAGGTAGTGGTCGCGGAACGTGTGGTTCTGCGCCGGGTCCAGGACCTCCAGGAGGGCGGCCGCGGGGTCGCCGCGGAAGTCGGAGCCCACCTTGTCGATCTCGTCGAGCAGGACCACCGGGTTCATCGACCCGGCCTCCTTGATCGCCCTGACGATCCGGCCGGGCAGCGCGCCGACGTACGTCCGCCGGTGGCCGCGGATCTCCGCCTCGTCCCGTACGCCACCGAGGGCGACGCGGACGAACTTGCGGCCCATGGCGTGCGCGACCGACTCGCCGAGCGAGGTCTTGCCGACACCGGGAGGCCCGACGAGCGCCAGCACGGCACCGCCGCGCCGGCCGCCGACGACCCCGAGACCGCGGTCGTTGCGGCGCTTGCGCACCGCCAGGTACTCGGTGATCCGCTCCTTCACGTCCTCCAGGCCCGCGTGCTCGGCGTCGAGGACCGCCTTGGCGCCCTGGATGTCGTACGCGTCCTCGGTCCGTTCGTTCCACGGCAGTTCGAGGACGGTGTCCAGCCAGGTGCGGATCCAGGGCCCCTCCGGGGACTGGTCACTGGACCGCTCCAGCTTGTCGACCTCCTTGAGGGCGGCTTCCCGCACCTTCTCGGGCAGGTCGGCCGCCTCCACGCGGGCGCGGTAGTCGTCGGACTCCTCGCCCTCCTGCTCGCCGTTGAGTTCGCGCAGTTCCTTGCGTACGGCTTCCAGCTGACGGCGGAGCAGGAACTCCCGCTGCTGCTTGTCGACGCCCTCCTGGACGTCCTTCGCGATGGTCTCGGCGACGTCCTGTTCGGCGAGGTGGTCGCGCAGCTGCTGGGTGGCGAGCTTGAGGCGGGTGACCGGGTCGGCGGTCTCCAGCAGTTCGACCTTCTGCTCGGTGGTCAGGAAGGGCGAGTAACCGGAGTTGTCGGCGAGGGCGGACACGTCGTCGATGGCCTGCACCCGGTCCACGACCTGCCAGGCGCCGCGCTTGCGCAGCCAGGTGGTGGCGAGGGCCTTGTATTCCTTGACCAGTTCGGTGACGTGGCCGGGCAGCGGGTCGGGGACGGCCTGGTCGACCGTGGTCCCCTCGACCCACAGGGCGGCGCCCGGGCCGGTGGTCCCCGCACCGATCTTCACCCTGCTCCGGCCGCGGATGAGCGCGCCCGGGTCGCCGTCGGCCAGCCGGCCGACCTGCTCGACGGTGCCGAGCACACCGGTGCTCGCGTAGGTGCCGTCGATGCGTGGCACCAGGAGCACCTTCGGCTTTCCGGGTTCCGAGCGGGCGGCGGCCTGGGCGGCCTCCACCGCGGCGCGGACGTCGGCGTCGTTCAGGTCGAGCGGGACCACCATTCCGGGCAGCACGACCTCGTCGTCGAGCGGCAGCACAGGCAGAGTGAGCGGTGTGGACGTCGAAGCCATGATCTCCCCTTCGGCAGTCAAGTTGAGCTATGCCGACTCAATGCACATGAGCTTTCGAATGTTCCCCATCCGCTTGCCTGTTCGCTGTCGGCGATCACGGCTGCCGGAATCGGACCTTCGGGGCCTAGGGTCACCCAGTAATAGACACATACCGCAAACGGCTATTACTGGGGGTACCGTGGACGGAGTCGTACAGGCGTGGGTGTCCGGCTGGGTCGTGTCCCGCGGGGCGGCGCCACCGGAGCGGGAGCCGTGGGGTTTCACCGTCGACGTGGGGCAGGTCGCGCAGGTGTCGCGGCACGTCTTCGACGCGCTGGGCGACGGCGTGGACGAGGAGCTCGTGCGCAAGGTCGCGGCCGGGGTGACGGGGGCCGGGGTGTGGCTGAAGGTGTTCCAGGACCCGTCGGTGGTCGGGGGCTGGCTCGGCGAGGGCTGGTGGGTGGATCCGGAGCCCGGGTATCTGATGACGGTCCCGCTGACCGCGCGGCAGGAACGGCCTGCCGCCCCCGCCGGATACCGGCTGCGCACCTGGTCCACCGGTGGCGTCACGCGCGTGCTCGTCGCCGCGCCCGACGGTTCCCTCGCGGCCCGCGGCCAGGTCGCCCCGACCGGCGCCACCGCCGTCTTCGACCAGATCGAGACCGTGGCAGCTCATCAGCGCCGAGGGCTCGGCAGCCTCGTCATGCGCACCCTCCAGGCCGTGGCGGCGCGCACGGGGGCGGAGACCGGCGTCCTCGCCGGAACTCCGGCGGGACGGGCACTGTACGAGTCTCTGGGCTGGCATGTGGAAGCTCCGCTCACCAGTGCGAAGTTCGTGGGACCGGACGGCGCGTGACCGTCTGTCACCGCCCGCGGGAAACCCGGAGGCGGCCGGGGACGGCCTCTGTCATGCTGCGCCGGTGATCACCCCGATACCTCCGGTGGTTCCCGCCGGCCGCACGGCGGACAACGCCCGGCCGACGCCGGATCTTCCCGACGGCCGGCACCGCGCCCGTGGCGCGCCCTGGCCGCCGACGCCCCGGTGACCGCGAGCCACGCTGCGGCGGCACCCGCTGCCCACGCCCACCGAGGACGAGGCCCGCGGCCGCGCCGGACAGACGCGGGAGCGGCCGGAGACGGGTGCGATACGGGCCATGGCCGGGCCGGACACCGTCCCGGCCCCGATGCCGGGATCAACCCGGATCTGCGGCGCGGTCACGCCGGGATCACCTACGGGGTACCGGACGCGGGCCGCCGCCCGACCCACCGGGCGCCGGGCCTCCCCGGACCACACTGCATCACCCTCAGCCACGCCGTCACGGCGAAACCTCCTCCGCACCGGGCAGAAGGCCGCCTCCGGCTGGAGGGCACCGTGCGCCACGCCCTCCTCCCCGCGGACGGCCGGCAGCACCAGCGACTCCACGCCCGCGTGCGGGGCGACGACCACCGAGAAGACCAGGGGAACCAACGACCATGACCACGACGGACACAGCGCCGCTCCTCTCCGCCTACGACGACCAGATGCGCGGCGCTCCCCCCACCCTGCCCACCGGGGTGACGCGCGAGCAGGACGGACCGCTGCTGCGGATCGTCGGCCAGTTCCGCGGGTTCGTGAGCGGGCCGCGTGACCTCGGCGTGGAGGGTGAGGCGCTGGACGAACTCATCGTGCGGCAGCGTGACTTCTTCGCGGCGCGCGGCGAGGCCGTCGAGTGGAAGACCCGCTCCCACGACACCCCGGCCGACCTCACCGCACGACTCCGCGCGGCCGGTTTCGTGCCCGAGGAGCGGGAGACGGTACTGGTCGCCCGGGCCGCCGGGATGGCCGTGGGAGAGCCCACGGTGCCGGACGGCGTCACCGTGCGCCGGGTCACGGCGGACGCGGACATGCGCCGGATCGCCGCGATGGAGTCGGTGGTGTGGGGCCAGGACCGGAGCTGGCTCGCCGACGATCTGATCGGCCGGGTCGCCACCGCGCCGGACGACATCGCGGTGTACGTGGCCGAGGCGGACGGCGAAGTGGTGTGCGCCGCCTGGCTGGTGTTCCGCGCGGGCACGGAGTTCGCGAGCCTGTGGGGCGGTGCCACGCTCGCCGAGTGGCGGGGCAGGGGCATCTACCGTGCCCTGGTCGCCGTACGCGCCGCTCTCGCCGTCTCCCGCGGGGTCACCTGTCTGCACGTGGACGCGTCGGACGACAGCGCGCCCATCCTGCGCCGGCTCGGCTTCCACGCGGTGACCACGATCACGCCGTACGTCTGGACCCCACCGGCCGGCTAACCGGCCGGGAGGAGCTGCCGGGCCCGATGCCCGCGCCGGACCAGCGGCCAGGTCGCGACACCGATCGTCAGGGCGATCGGATGGCCCCAGTCGGTCAGCGGGTCGGTGAACGCGATCAGGTCGGTCACCAGCAGCCAGCCGAACAGGGCGAGCAACGGCCAGCGCAGCCACGGCCGGAGCAGTCCCGCCAGCGCGCCGAGGCTCGCGGCCACGCCGAAGCTGACGCCGTAGTCGAGTCGGTGCAGCGAGCTGGCGGGCAGATGCCCGACCAGGACCGCGAGGCCTGTGGGTACCTCCGTGGCGAGGGTCGCCCCGACATGCCCGAGCAGGAAGACACCGGCCGTGCGCGCGCCGCCGATCCGCCGTTCCAGCGCGGTGAGGACGAACAACAGGGCGAGGGCGTACGGCGAGAGGATCCCGCCGGCGATCCAGAACGCGCTGGCCACCAGCACCAGCACGGGCGTCCGCACCAGGTGCGCGACATCGGTGCTGGAGCCCTGGTGCAGGGTGTGCACGAGGGCGGGGTCCAGATGCGCGGTGCCCAGTGAGACGACGGCCAGGACGGCACCGTAGACGAAGGTGACGGGTGTCCCGGTGGGTGTGGGGAGCAGCCGCTGGAGCCGGGGGACGCGAAGTCGGGTGTCCGGGGCGGCCGTTGCCGGTGGTGTCACCGGTGTCCCGGCGGCACCCGTCGCGCACCGTGCCCGCTGCCGGGGCATCCCGTCGAGCAGTCCGGCCACGTCCGGAACACACGCGTCGGAGACAGGTGCTTCCGGTGGGGGTGCGTCGGAAGGGGCTGGGGGCACGGTCCGTTCCAAGGTGAGCTGCTCCTTCCGTCGCACCCCACCCTTCGCGCCCCACCCGCCCCTTGTCTGTGACCTGCGCCACCCGGGCCCCGATTCACAGGGACTTCTCAAGGAGCCCCGGACCGGACGCCGAAGCTGCCAAAATGGGCCGGTGCCCACCTCGTACGACATTCCCGAAGTCCTGGACCGTCGCGAGGGCCCGTACGGAGAGGTAGTCCTGCGGCGCCACGGCGAGTTGCTCCAGATCATCGCCAACGGCTGCTTCCTGATGGACACCTCCGACGGACGCTCGGAGCGGATGCTCGTCGACGCGGCGCTCTCCGCGCTCGACGACCGCCCCGCACCGCACGTCCTCATCGGCGGCCTCGGCGTCGGCTTCTCGCTCGCACACGCGGCCGCGAACCCGCGTTGGGGCCGGATCACGGTCGTCGAGCGGGAACCGGCGATCATCGACTGGCACCGCGCGGGCCCGCTCTCGGCACTCTCGGCCGAGGCGCTCACCGATCCCCGGACGAACATTCTGGAAACGGATCTAGTCGGATTCGTCAATGAGACATGCGCCACTTTCGACGCGCTGTGCCTCGACATCGACAACGGGCCCGACTGGACGGTCACGGACGGCAACCACGGGCTCTACGCGCGTACCGGACTCACAAGTTGCGCAAGGGTGTTGAAGCCGGGCGGGGTACTGGCCGTGTGGTCGGCGAAACCTTCTGCGGAATTTGAGCAATCCCTAGCAAATGCCGGGTTCCAACAGGTACGTACCGAGGAGATCCCGGTTGCCCGGGGCGTACCCGACGTCGTGCATCTCGGCGTCCGACCTGGATAGCAAAGGGGTGATGTCTCCCCGTACTCTGCTCCCCTACGCCGATCATTCAAGCGTCAATCGCAGTCATGCGCAGACAAGGAATCACCCCACATGGTTCCGGAAAGCACTCCCCAGGGGCGGGCGATGGAGCAGACACACACCTCCCACAACGGTTCGACGGCTACCCCGGGCGCACAGCGCCGGGTCCTGGTCGTCGAGGACGATCCGACGATCGTCGACGCCATCGCGACCCGCCTGCGCGCCGAGGGATTCCTCGTGCAAACGGCGGTCGACGGTCCGTCGGCGGTCGACACGGCCGAGGCCTGGCAGCCGGACCTGCTGATCCTCGACATCATGCTGCCCGGCTTCGACGGTCTGGAGGTCTGCCGCCGTGTGCAGGCCGCCCGTCCGGTGCCGGTGATGATGTTGACGGCCCGTGACGACGAGACCGACATGCTGGTCGGGCTCGGCGTCGGTGCCGACGACTACATGACCAAGCCCTTCTCGATGCGTGAGCTGGCCGCGCGTGTGCACGTGCTGCTGCGCCGCGTCGAGCGGGCCGCGCTGGCCGCCGCGACGCCCAGAAGCGGCATCCTGCGGCTCGGCGAGCTGGAGATCGACCACGCGCAGCGCCGGGTGCGGGTGCGGAGCGAGGACGTCCACCTCACTCCGACCGAGTTCGACCTGCTCGTGTGCCTGGCCAACACCCCGCGCGCGGTGCTCTCCCGTGAGCAGCTGCTGGCCGAGGTGTGGGACTGGGCGGACGCCTCCGGCACCCGGACCGTCGACAGCCACATCAAGGCACTGCGCCGGAAGATCGGCGCCGAGCGGATCCGCACGGTGCACGGCGTGGGCTACGCGCTGGAGACGCCGACGCCATGAGCGAGGGTCCGGCCGGCCGGAGAAGCGCCAGGGAACCGTGGGGCGGTGTGAGCCCGTTCTCGATCAAGACCAAGCTGGGCGCGCTGGTCGTCATCGCGGTCCTCATCACCACCGGGCTGATGATGATCGCGATGCGCACAGCCACCGAGCTGCGCTTCATCACGGTCTTCTCGATGATCGCCACACTGCTCATTACGCAGTTCGTGGCCCATTCGCTCACCGCGCCCCTGGACGACATGAACGCGGTCGCCCGGTCCATCTCGCACGGCGACTACACCCGCAGGGTCCGCGAGAACCGCCGGGACGAGCTGGGCGACCTGGCCCAGACCATCAACCGCATGGCGGACGACCTGGAGGCCCAGGAACGCCAGCGCAAGGAACTTGTGGCAAATGTCTCCCACGAGCTGCGCACGCCCATCGCGGGCCTGCGCGCCGTGCTGGAGAACATCGTCGACGGGGTCACCCAGGCCGACCCCGAGACCATGCGCACGGCCCTGAAGCAGACCGAGCGGCTCGGCCGGCTGGTGGAGACGCTGCTGGACCTGTCCCGCCTGGACAACGGCGTCGTACCGCTGAAGAAGCGCCGTTTCGAGGTGTGGCCGTACCTGTCGGGCGTGCTGAAGGAGGCCAACATGGTCGCCACCGCGCGCGCGGGCATCGCGTCCGGGTCCGGCAGTCACACCCGCAACGACGTCCATCTGCACCTGGACGTGTCCCCGCCGGAGCTCACCGCGCACGCCGACCCGGAGCGCATCCACCAGGTCGTCGCCAACCTGATCGACAACGCCGTCAAGCACAGCCCGGCACACGGACGGGTGACGGTCAAGGCGCGGCGCGGGGCGCTGCCCGAGTCGCTGCTGCTGGAGGTTCTCGACGAGGGCCCCGGCATTCCGCGCTCGGAGTGGCACCGCGTCTTCGAGCGCTTCAACCGCGGTCAGGTCATGCGGCCGCACGGTCCGGGCAGCGACGGCGGCACCGGGCTCGGGCTCGCGATCGCCCGCTGGGCGGTGGATCTGCACGGCGGCCGGATCGGAGTGGCCGAATCCGAGCGGGGCTGCAGGATTCTTGTCACCCTGCCGGGCCTTCCATCTCTGCCAAGTTGACGTAAAGTGCGAAGCGGAGCCACAAGATCCATCTCTGTTCCGCGCTGACGGACACGTGTGATCAGGCAGAGGGCCGCGCCGCAGTCGCGCAGAGCCCCGCTCGGCGTTTCCCGCGGTCGGGTTCACCTACCGGAACCCCGCTTGTTTCCCGCCATTTTCACCCCCGAAACCCGCTCTTTGATGTGACTTACACGACGATGGACGGGCCCGGCCTGACCTTCACCGTCTGGGGGGCGTAGCCTTTATTTCCGCTGTCCATCACCTTGTGAAGCGGAAGAGGGCGGTTGCCGCCGTGTCGCCACAGTCCCCCAGTAACTCCAGCATCTCGACCGACGCAGACCAAGCGGGCAAGAACCCCGCTGCCGCGTTCGGGCCGAACGAGTGGCTCGTCGACGAGATCTATCAGCAGTACCTCCAGGACCCGAATTCGGTAGACCGTGCCTGGTGGGACTTCTTCGCCGACTACAAGTCGGGGGCCGCCGCTCCGGCTGCGGCGGGTACCGCGGCCGCGGGGGCCGCGGAGACCACCACCGCTCCGTCCGCCGTCCCGGCACCCAGCGCCCCGGCCCAGGCTCCCGCGCAGGCCCCGGCGGCTGCTCCGGCCGCCCAGCCGGCCGCCGCGGCTCCCGCGCCGGCCAAGGCCGCCGCTCCGGCTCAGGCCGCTCCGGCCGCGAAGCCGGCCGCTGCGAAGCCCGCCGCGAAGCCGGCCGCCGGGGGTGCCTCCGCGGAGGGCCCCGAGATGGTCACCCTGCGCGGCCCGGCCGCCGCGGTCGCGAAGAACATGAACGCCTCCCTGGAGCTGCCCACGGCCACGTCCGTGCGCGCGGTCCCGGTGAAGCTGCTCTTCGACAACCGCATCGTCATCAACAACCACCTCAAGCGCGCCCGGGGCGGGAAGATCTCCTTCACGCACCTCATCGGGTACGCGATGGTGCAGGCCATCAAGGCCATGCCGTCGATGAACTGGCACTACGCGGAGAAGGACGGGAAGCCCACCCTCGTCAAGCCCGCGCACGTCAACTTCGGCCTCGCCATCGACCTGGTGAAGCCCAACGGCGACCGCCAGCTCGTCGTCGCGGGCATCAAGAAGGCCGAGACGCTGAACTTCTTCGAGTTCTGGCAGGCCTACGAGGACATCGTCCGCCGCGCCCGTGACGGCAAGCTGACGATGGACGACTTCTCGGGCGTCACGGTCTCCCTGACGAACCCGGGCGGCCTCGGCACCGTCCACTCGGTCCCGCGTCTGATGCCCGGCCAGTCGGTCATCATGGGCGTCGGCTCGATGGACTACCCGGCGGAGTTCCAGGGCACCAGCCAGGACACCCTGAACAAGCTCGGCATCTCGAAGGTCATGACGCTCACGTCGACCTACGACCACCGGGTGATCCAGGGCGCCGCGTCCGGCGAGTTCCTGCGCGTCGTCGCGAACTACCTCCTCGGCGAGAACGGCTTCTACGACGAGATCTTCGAGGCGCTGCGCATCCCCTACGAGCCGGTCCGCTGGCTCAAGGACATCGACGCCTCGCACGACGACGACGTCACCAAGGCCGCCCGCGTCTTCGAGCTGATCCACTCCTACCGGGTCCGCGGCCACGTCATGGCCGACACCGACCCGCTGGAGTACCGCCAGCGCAAGCACCCCGACCTGGACATCACCGAGCACGGCCTCACCCTGTGGGACCTGGAGCGGGAGTTCGCGGTCGGCGGCTTCGCCGGCAAGTCCCTGATGAAGCTGCGCGACATCCTCGGCGTGCTGCGCGACTCGTACTGCCGCACCACCGGCGTCGAGTTCATGCACATCCAGGACCCCAAGCAGCGCAGGTGGATCCAGGACCGCATCGAGCGCTCGCACACCAAGCCGGAGCGCGAGGAGCAGCTGCGCATCCTGCGCCGGCTGAACGCCGCGGAGGCCTTCGAGACCTTCCTGCAGACGAAGTACGTCGGCCAGAAGCGCTTCTCCCTGGAGGGCGGCGAGTCCGTCATCCCGCTGCTCGACGCGGTGCTGGACTCGGCCGCCGAGTCCCGCCTGGACGAGGTCGTCATCGGCATGGCCCACCGCGGCCGGCTGAACGTCCTGGCGAACATCGTCGGCAAGTCGTACGCGCAGATCTTCCGCGAGTTCGAGGGCAACCTCGACCCGAAGTCGATGCACGGCTCCGGCGACGTGAAGTACCACCTGGGCGCCGAGGGCACCTTCACCGGCCTGGACGGCGAGCAGATCAAGGTCTCGCTGGCCGCGAACCCCTCCCACCTGGAGACGGTCGACCCGGTCATCGAGGGCATCGTCCGCGCCAAGCAGGACATCATCAACAAGGGCGGCACGGACTTCACGGTCCTGCCGGTCGCCCTGCACGGTGACGCGGCCTTCGCGGGCCAGGGCGTGGTGGCCGAGACCCTGAACATGTCGCAGCTGCGGGGCTACCGCACCGGCGGCACGGTCCACATCGTCATCAACAACCAGGTCGGCTTCACGGCCGCCCCGGAGTCCTCGCGTTCCTCCATGTACGCGACGGACGTGGCCCGCATGATCGAGGCCCCGATCTTCCACGTGAACGGCGACGACCCGGAGGCCGTGGTCCGCGTCGCGCGGCTGGCCTTCGAGTTCCGCCAGGCGTTCAACAAGGACGTGGTGATCGACCTCATCTGCTACCGCCGCCGCGGTCACAACGAGTCGGACAACCCGGCGTTCACCCAGCCGCTGATGTACGACCTGATCGACAAGAAGCGCTCGGTGCGCAAGCTGTACACCGAGTCCCTCATCGGTCGCGGCGACATCACCCTGGAAGAGGCCGAGCAGGCGCTGCAGGACTACCAGGGCCAGCTGGAGAAGGTCTTCACCGAGGTCCGCGAGGCCGTCACGGCCCAGTCGGCCGCCGGTCCCGTCTCCGACCCGCAGGCCGAGTTCCCGGTCGCCGTGAACACCGCGATCTCCGCGGAGGTCGTGAAGCGGATCGCCGAGTCCCAGGTCAACATCCCCGACACCTTCCACGTCCACCCGCGTCTGCTGCCGCAGCTGCAGCGCCGGGCGTCGATGGTCGAGGACGGCACGATCGACTGGGGCATGGGCGAGACGCTGGCCGTCGGTTCCCTGCTCCTGGAGGGCACCCCGGTCCGCCTGTCCGGCCAGGACTCCCAGCGCGGCACCTTCGGCCAGCGCCACGCGGTCCTCATCGACCGTGAGACGGGCGAGGAGCACACCCCGCTCCAGTACCTCAACGAGGACCAGGCCCGCTACAACGTCTACAACTCCCTGCTGTCCGAGTACGCGGTCATGGGCTTCGAGTACGGCTACTCGCTGGCCCGCCCCGACGCGCTCGTGCTGTGGGAGGCGCAGTTCGGCGACTTCGTCAACGGCGCGCAGACGATCGTCGACGAGTACATCTCGGCGGCGGAGCAGAAGTGGGGCCAGACGTCCGGCGTCACCCTGCTGCTCCCGCACGGCTACGAGGGCCAGGGCCCGGACCACTCCTCGGCCCGGGTGGAGCGCTTCCTGCAGCTCTGCGCCCAGAACAACATGACGGTCGCGATGCCGACCCTGCCGTCGAACTACTTCCACCTCCTGCGGTGGCAGGTGCACAACCCGCACCACAAGCCGCTGGTGGTCTTCACCCCGAAGTCGATGCTGCGCCTGAAGGCCGCCGCGTCGAAGACGGAGGAGTTCACGTCGGGTCAGTTCCGCCCGGTCATCGGCGACACGTCCGTGGACGCCGCCGCGGTCCGCAAGGTCGTCTTCGTGGCGGGCAAGCTGTACTACGACCTCGAGGCCGAGCGTCAGAAGCGCGGCATCACGGACACGGCGATCATCCGCATCGAGCGCCTGTACCCGCTCCCGGGTACCGAGCTCCAGGCGGAGATCGCCAAGTACCCGAACGCCGAGAAGTACCTGTGGGCGCAGGAGGAGCCGGCGAACCAGGGCGCGTGGCCCTTCATCGCCCTCAACCTGATCGACCACCTGGACCTGGCGGTCGGCGCGGAGGTCCCGCACGGCGAGCGCCTGCGGCGGATCTCCCGCCCGCACAGCTCCTCCCCGGCCGTCGGTTCCGCCAAGCGGCACCAGGCGGAGCAGGAGCAGCTGGTGCGTGAGGTGTTCGAGGCGTAACCGCTTGCGCGGGCAGTACGTGACCGGGCCGCATCCCTCTTCGGAGGGGTGCGGCCCGGCCGTTTCGGCGCACTTATCCTTGACGGCATGTACTTCACGGACCGTGGCATCGAGGAACTGGAGAAGCGGCGCGGCGAGGAGGAGGTCAGCTTCGAGTGGCTCGCCGAGCAGCTGCGGACCTTCGTCGACCTCAATCCCGACTTCGAGGTACCGGTGGAGCGGCTGGCCACGTGGCTGGCCCGGCTGGACGACGAGGACGACGAGTAGGGCCCATGGGGTGTGGGGCGCTCCTTCGGGGGCGCCCTTTGTGCGTCCGCCCCTCGCTGCCGCCGACGCCCTTCATGTGTCTGCCGCGCGCACTGCTCGGGACACCCCCCTGCGCCGCGTCCGCACGTGTTCAGTCGCACGGATGCGTCAGCCATACGACAGCCCGAGCGCGCCCTGCGCCAGCAGCAGCGCCCCCGCTGTGAACCAGCCACCGACGAAGAGAGCCAACACCGTACGGGGCACTCCTCGGGGCACCCCTGTGCTGCGCCCGCTCGGGGTCACTCACGCGGACGCGTCAAGCCGTACGCCAGCAGCAGCGCTCCCGCCCCGTGAGCCAGCCACCGCCGAAGAGAGCCAACGCCGTGCAGGGCACTCCCCGGAGCGCCCCCTGTGCTGCGCCCGCTCGTGTTCAGTCGCGCGGGTGCGTCAAGCCGTACGACAGCCCGAACGCCCCGTGCGCCAGCAGCAGCGCTCCCGCCGTGAGCCAGCCGGCGCTGCGGTGTCGTAGGCCCCAGGCGGCCAGGGGGAGGCCGGCCGCCAGCTGGGCCAGGGCGAGGGCGTAGGCCTTCGGGTCTCCGGACCAGGGGAGCCAGGGCGTCAGCCGGCGGCCCGCGACCACTTCGAGTTCGCCGCGGACCGTTTCCTGCTGCCCCTCCCCCTCGACCGCGCGGGTGTCCGGCAGGTCCCGGACCGCGTCGCGGAGGCGGTCGGCCGGTTCGCCGGGAGCGAGGCCGGCGGGGAGGTCCAGGCCCACGCGCGTGAGGACCGCGAGCAGGCCGCGCAGGCGGGCGCGGGCGTCGGAGGCGGGGTCGACTTTCGTGAGCCGGTCGAGGGACTGGACGTCCAGGACCGGGTCGAGGGCCAGGCGGGCCGCGAAGGTGCGCATCGCCTCGTCCTCGCCGGCCGGGGTGCCGTTGGTGAGCCAGATGTAGCCGACCGGGCGACGGAAGCCGGAGGCGAGGGTGTAGCCGGCGCGGTCGGCGTCCCACCACAGGGCGAGGACGGGCCAGGGAGCGCCCACGGCCAGGGCGGTGGCCCATCCGGTCAAGACACGGTCGACCGGCTCCGCACCGTCCAGCCACGGCCTGCCTTCCGGCACGAGGACGCTCCACCCCTCCCCCGCGCGCGTGAGCAGCATCCGCTCACGCAGCAGCTGGGCGGCGGAGGCGACGGAATCCGGCTCGGCCCGGCAGAGCAGCAGGGCACCAGGGGCGGGGCCGGTGCGACCGGTACGGGAGGTGGCTTCCGTCGACATGGTCACACGCTAGGGCGATATGCCGCGATTGGTCATATTCGCAGCGTCGGAGGTCCCCAGAAAGAGTGTCTTGACTTTCATTCGCCACGATATATCGTGAATGACAAGAGACGCGATATGGCGCGTTACTACGGGGAGGTCCGCACCATGCCCAAGTCCGAGTGGTTCGTCGCTGAGCCCAACAAGCTCGAATTCGACGTCCCTCTGAGCGATCTGCACGTCCGCATCGTCAACGGAACAGTCAACGTCGTGGGCATCGACGAAGGTTCCACCCGCCTGGAGGTCTCCGAGATCGAGGGCCCGCCCCTGGTCGTCACGCTGGAGGGCGACACCCTCACGGTGGCCTACGAGGACCTGCCCTGGAAGGGCTTCCTCAAGTGGCTCGATCGCAAGGGCTGGCGGCGCAGCGCGGTCGTCTCACTGGCCGTACCGGCCGACACCCGCGTCGAGGTGGGGGTGGTCAGCGCCGCGGCCGTCGTGTCGGGGGTGCGCGGCCCGTCCGTGGTGAAGGGGATCAACGGCGACACGACTCTCGTCGGCCTCTCCGGCCCCGTCCGCGCCGACACCGTCTCGGGGAACCTGGAGGCCCAGGCCGTCACCGGCGACCTGCGCTTCAACTCGGTCTCCGGGGATCTCACCGTCGTGGAGGGCTCCGGCCCGTCCGTGCGGGCCGACTCGGTCAGCGGCTCGATGATCGTCGACCTCGACCCGGAGGGCCCCACCGACGTCCGGCTGACCAGTGTCTCGGGCGAGATCGCCATCCGGCTCCCCCAGCCCGCGGACGCGGAGGTGGAGGCCAACACCGCGAGCGGGACGATCTCCAACGCCTTCGACGGCCTGCGCGTGCACGGCCAGTGGGGCGCCCACAAAGTCACGGGCCGCCTCGGAGCCGGCACCGGCAAGCTCCGCGCGACCACCGTCTCCGGCTCCATCGCCCTCCTGCGCCGCCCACCCCGGGAGGACGAGGAGGAGCCATGGGAGACGGATCCCTTCGTGAAGGACGGTGACACGGGCACCGGACCGGCCGACGCGGCCGACCCGGTGGACGGCGAGCGCGGCGCCTCGGGGGACAATTCCCTTTCCGGCCCGGCCGACGGCCCCCACCCCACGGACGGCTCCACGGACGGCCCCACCGACGATCCGACCCGCGGCCCGGCCGACGGCACGACCGACAAGAAGGTGCTCTGACATGCCCCCCGTCTTCGCCCACGGCCGCCTCCGTCTCTACCTGCTGAAGCTGCTGGACGAGGCCCCGCGCCACGGCTACGAGGTGATCCGGCTCCTGGAGGAGCGTTTCCAGGGCCTGTACGCCCCCTCCGCGGGCACCGTCTACCCCCGGCTGGCCAAGCTGGAGGCGGAGGGCCTGGTCACCCACACCACCGAGGGCGGCCGCAAGGTGTACGCCATCACGGACGCGGGCCGCGCCGAGCTGGCCGACCGCAGCGGTGAACTGGCCGACCTGGAGCTGGAGATCCGCGAGTCGGTCGCCGAGCTCGCCGCCGAGATCCGGGCAGATGTGCGGGGCGCGGCGGGTGATCTGCGGCGCGAGGTGCGGGCCGCCGCCACCGAGGCCCGCCGGGGCGGCGGCGGGAAGAGCGAACCGGAGGGTCCCTTCGGGGACTTCACGGAGTACGCCGACAAGGAGGCGTGGCGCGCCGCCAGGGAGGAGATGCGCCGCGTCAAGCAGGAGTGGAAGGAGCAGGCCCGGCGCGCCAAGGACGAGAGCCGCCGCGCCCGGGAGGAGGCCCAGCGGGCCCGCCGTCAGGCCAAGGAGGCCCAGGACCGGGCCCGGGAGCAGGCACAGGAGGAGGTGCAGCGGATCGCCCGGCGGGTGCAGGAGCAGGTGCAGGACCACTTCGCGCGGGGCGACTGGCCGACCGGAGTGCGCGAGGGGCTGACCGAACTGGCCAAGGAGTTCGGTGAGTTCGGTAAGGACTACGGCAAGGAGTTCGGGAAGGACTTCGGTTTCGGCCGGGGCGGCGCGAGGTCCGAGAAGGCCGAGGGGATGTCACCCGGCCCCCAGTACTCGCACACCCCGGAGGACTTCCCCGCCGAGTACGAGCCCTCGTGGGCCCATGAGGACCCGACCGGGGATCCGGCCCGCGACCTGGACCGCCTGCTCGACCGCTTCCGCGACGACATCCGTGACGCGGCCCGTGACCACGGCGTCACGGCGGACCAGTTCCGGGACGCCCGCCGCCACCTGTCGACGGCAGCGGCGCACATAGGGGCACTCCTGCGGACACCGAGAGCGTGAACCGACCGGACTCCGGCAGTACGACAGCTTTCCGGCCCGACCGGATCGGGCCGTACTGCCGGAGCGGACGGCCCTCGGACACCCGGAGCACCCGTCACACGGATCCCCGTCGTCCCGCTCAGCCGGCCTTCGCCTCTCCCCCGCCGTAGAGGACGCGCACGACCGACTCGTAGGTCACCCCGTGATCGGCGAGCACCTCCCCGGACACCCCCGGCCTGACCGTGAGGGCCAGCAGGATGTGCTCGTCGCCGATATGGCGGTCCCGTCGGGCCATCGCGATCCGGAGAGCCTTTTCCAGGATCTCCTTGGCGCCCCGTCCGAAGGAGCGCCTCCCGGACCACCACCCCTTGTCCTTCCGGTCGCCGGACATCGCTCCGACTCCGTGCACCTCCTCCACCCGGGCGACGATCTCCGAGACGTCGATACCGAGCCCGGCCAGCGCCTCTGTGTCCGCCTGGGACAGCCCGGCCCGCCGCCGCGCCTCACCCAGCGCCTCCCGTACGGCGTCCCCGCGGTCGGCGAGCCCGAGAGCGGCCAGGGCGAAGGAGGCCCGGCCGGCCTCCTGGTCCAGCAGGGCGAGCAGCAGGTGCTCGGCGTCCACGGACCCCGCCCCCTCGGCATGTTCGACCGCGCCCATGACCACCGCGCGGGCGTCCTTCGTGAACCGCTCGAACATCAATGCCTCCCGTACTTCTTGTGCACGGCCTGCCTGCTCACTCCGAGTTCCGCGGCGATCTCCTGCCACGACCAGCCCTGATTGCGCGCACTGCGCACCTGCACCGACTCCAGCTGTTCCAGCAGCCTGCGCAGTGCGGCGACGGCGCGCAGTCCGACCCGGGGATCGCGATCACCGGCGCGCTCGGCGAGATCCGTTGCTTCGGTCATGATGTCAACCTATGTTGACAAGACCCATAAGTCAACCATGGTTGACAAACGTCAGCGGCCGGTCCACACCCGGACCGGCCGCTGACGAAAGAGGAAAGGAGGGGATCAGCCGTTGCTGAGCACGATCTTCCCGAACAGCTCACCGGACTCGACCCGCTGGAAGCCCTCACGGGCTCGGTCCATGGGCAGCACCTCGTCGATGACGGGCCGCACACCCGTGGCCGCGCAGAACGAGAGCAGGTCCTCCAGCTCGTCCTTGGTGCCCATCGTCGAGCCCACGACCTTGAGCTCCAGGAAGAAGATCCGGGTCAGTTCGGCGTGTGAGGGGCGGTCGCCGCTCGTGGCACCGGAGATGACCAGCGTGCCGCCGGGCTTGAGCGACTTCACGGAGTGCGACCACGTGGCCGCACCCACCGTCTCGATGACGGCGTCCACCCGCTGCGGCAGCCGCGCGCCCGACTCCAGCGCCTCCACGGCCCCGAGCTCCAGGGCACGTTTCCGCTTGGCCTCGTCCCGGCTCGTGGCGAAGACCCGCAGCCCCGCGGCCTTCCCGAGCACGATCGCGGCCGTGGCGACACCACCGCCCGCGCCCTGCACCAGCACGGAGTCACCGGGCCGGACCCCGGCATTCGTGAACAGCATCCGGTACGCCGTCAGCCAGGCCGTGGGCAGACAGGCGGCCTCCGCGAAGGACAGCTCCTTCGGCTTGGGCAGCACGTTCCAGGTCGGCACGGCCACCTGCTCGGCGAACGTCCCCTGGTAGCGCTCGGTGAGGATGGACCGCGGCTCCTTGGGACCCACCCCGTGCCCGCTCTGCCCGATGACGGAGTGCAGGACGACCTCGTTGCCGTCCTCGTCGACACCGGCGGCGTCACAGCCGAGGATCATCGGAAGCTTGTCCTCCGCGAGGCCCACGCCGCGCAGGGACCAGAGGTCATGGTGATTGAGGGAAGCGGCCTTGACGTCGACGACGCTCCAACCCGGGCGGGCTACGGGGGCTGGGCGCTCCCCCGACTCCAGTCCCGAAAGCGGGTTGTCGCGGTCGATCCGGGCGGCATAGACAGCGAACATGACCTTGACGATAGGGTCCGCCGACGGCACAGGGGAACCGGGACGCGTTGTGACACATACCCACTTGCAAAAGCACCGGGCCGCTGCGCTGGGCTTGGGCGGGGCGCCTAGGGGGTGCCAGATGGGGTAGTCGGGCGGCCGCGGGACAGTGGGGGCCGGTCGCGCAGTTCCCCGCGCCCCTGGGGAGTTGCAGGTACCTGCGCTATGACGGACCGTTCATTTCCCCGCCGTGCGCCATGAGGGGCCGTCAGCCGCGTACGGCGAGAAGGGGACGGGGTGGGGGGTGTCCGCCCGCAGCGGCCGGCGTCCGTCACCGAGCACAACTGAAGCAACCGAGCCGCCGGACCGAGGACGGATACCCCCCACCCCGGCCCCGACCCACCCACCGAACCCAACGCGCTACACAAGCCCCCACCGAAGCCGAACCAGGCCGCCGCAGGCACCCAGGGGCGCGGGGAACTGCGCGATCACCCCCACCCGCCCGCAGACACCCCACAACCCGGCCCGAAACCCCCGCCCAACCGCCGGAGGCCGCCGCAGGCACCCAGGGGCGCGGGGAACTGCGCAAAACGCCCGCCCCCACCGAACCCGCAGACACACCCGCAGACACACCCGCCGCAAGTAACCCGATCAGCCGCCCCCCACGGCAAAGACACGGCCCCGCCCGGAACCCCACCCGGACGGGACCGCCTCACGCCGAACACAGCTCAGCGGCGAGCAACACCCTCCGCCCGAGCCGCCGCGGCAACCGCCGCCGTGACCGCCGGAGCCACCCGCTCGTCGAACGGGGACGGAATCACGTAGTCCGCCGCAAGATCGTCACCGACCACCGACGCCAGCGCCTCCGCCGCCGCGATCTTCATGCCCTCCGTGATCCGCGAGGCCCGCACCTGCAGCGCCCCCGCGAAGATCCCCGGAAACGCCAGCACGTTGTTGATCTGGTTCGGGAAGTCGGACCGCCCGGTGGCCACCACGGCCGCGTACTTGTGCGCGACCTCGGGGTGCACCTCGGGGGTCGGGTTGGCCATCGCGAACACGAAGGCGCCCTCCGCCATGGAGGCGACCGCGGACTCCGCGACCGTACCGCCGGACACGCCGATGAAGACGTCCGCGCCCGCCAGCGCACCCTCCAGCGATCCCGACAGGCCCGCCTTGTTCGTGAACCCGGCGACCTCCCGCTTCACGGACGTGAGGTCGTCCCGGTCGGCGGACACGACACCCTTGCGGTCGGCGACGGCGACGTCCCCGATGCCCGCCTCGACGAGCATCTTGGCGATGGCCACGCCCGCCGCGCCCGCACCGGAGATCACCGCACGAAGATCTCCGATGGACCGCCCGCTCAGCCGGGCGGCGTTGCGCAGGGCGGCCAGCGTCACGACCGCGGTCCCGTGCTGGTCGTCGTGGAACACGGGAATGTCGAGGCGCTCCTGGAGCCGCCGCTCGATCTCGAAGCACCGGGGAGCCGAGATGTCCTCGAGGTTCACGCCGCCGAAGGACGGCGCGAGACGGACCACGGTCTCGATGATCTCGTCGACGTCGGTGCAGGCCAGTGCGAGCGGAACCGCGTCCACCCCGCCGAACTGCTTGAACAGGATCGCCTTGCCCTCCATCACCGGGAGGGAGGCCTCGGGCCCGATGTCACCGAGCCCCAGCACGGCCGTACCGTCCGTCACGACGGCGACGACCGACGACTTCCACGTGTAGTCGTGGACGAGGTCCGGCTGCTCGGCGATGGCGCTGCACACCTTCGCCACGCCGGGCGTGTACGCCAGGGACAGGTCGTCCTTGTCGCGGATCGGCACGGTGGCCTGCACAGCCATCTTGCCGCCGCGGTGCAGCGCGAACGCGGGGTCGAAGGAATCGAGGGGCTCGGCCCCTCCGTCCTGTCCCGTATTGCTGTCGCTGCGAGGATTGACGATCTCCGCTGCCACTTTGTCTTACCCCTTAGGTCTTCATGCTTTTGAGGGTGGCCACTCCTGGTTGAGAAGTGGGCGGGCACCGCGTACGGCCCTGGTCACTGATGCGTACGGGCCGGTACACGACGGGCGCGCCGCACACGCGCCCTGAGCCCCGGATGAGGGGTGTAAAGAACCTTCTTACCGGACGACCGGCGTCGAGGACGAGTCCAATACGTCCAAGGTCACATGCCGGAACGGAAATCGATCATCGATCACCGGAGACCGGTGACATGAATCATGAAACGCCATCCGGACAAACCATCGGCAGGCCCTTGACGATCACAGGAGAGCCACTCGGGTGATCGCGGGCCGCTCCGGCCGGGCCACCCGCTCCGCGACCCGCACCGAAGATCTTCCGGCCGGAATGCCAGATTCCCGCAGATGGTCCGGTCGTGATGTACGGACATGGTGCGGTTCGGGGGTCACCCGTTATGCGATTTTGACATGACCGGCCCCCTGAATGGTCCAGTCCGAATGGCAAGATGCCGTCATCACACGAGGTCGCGACACTCGAAGGCGTGTGCTCTCGTCGACCTATGGAATGAAGGCAGCGCTGCCGAACCGATCGGCAGCCGCCCCGCCCATCGGCAACTCCACCCATCCGCCGGAGGAACCCACCATGACCGCAAGCTCCACCCGTCGTACGACCGTCGCGCGCACCAGGACAGCCGCGGTAGGTGCGATCGCGGTCGCCGGCGCCCTGATTCTCACCGGCTGCGGTGACCAGACGGACAGCGGCGGCAGCACCAAGGAATCCTCGTCGTCCAGCAGCGCTCCACTGTTCGACAAGCTGCCCGCGAAGATCCAGAAGGCCGGCGTCATCAAGGTCGGTACCAACGCCGAGTACGCCCCCATGGAGTACCAGGAGGGCGGCAAGATCGTCGGCGTCGACCCCGACATCGCGGCCGCGCTGGGCAAGCAGCTGGGTGTGGAGTTCCAGTTCACCTCGGGCTCCTTCGACGGCCTGATCAGCTCCCTGAACTCCGGGCGCTACGACGTCGCCATGTCCTCCATCACGGACACCAAGGCGCGCCAGGAAGGCCTGGACGAGGACGGCAAGAAGCTCGGCCCGGGTGTCGACTTCGTCGACTACTTCACGGCCGGCACCGCCATCTACGTCCAGAAGGGCAACCCGAAGAAGATCGGCTCGATCGAGGACCTCTGCGGGCAGACGGCCGCCGTGCAGCGCGGCACGACGTATGAGCAGGCTCTCCAGGCCCAGTCCAAGAAGTGCACGGAGGCCGGCAAGAAGAAGATCGACATCGAGCCCTTCGAGAACGACACAGAGGCGCAGACCCGCGTGAAGTCGGGCGGCGCCGTCGCGGGCGTCAACGACTACCCGGTCGCCGTGGACATCGCCCGCAAGGCCGACGGCGG
The DNA here is from genome assembly GCF_040606575.1 of Streptomyces sp. NPDC005402. Classification (NCBI taxonomy): domain Bacteria; kingdom Bacillati; phylum Actinomycetota; class Actinomycetes; order Kitasatosporales; family Streptomycetaceae; genus Streptomyces; species Streptomyces sp. NPDC005402. The sequence goes on along the minus strand of NZ_JBEXFB010000041.1, from coordinate 15,441 downwards.
CAACGCCTTCGAGGTCGTCGGCGAGCAGGTTGACGCCGGTCCGTTCGGTATCGCTGTGGACAAGGACAACAAGGAGCTCACGAGCGCCCTGGAGGCGGCCGTGAACGCCATCATCAAGGACGGCACGTACAAGAAGGTCCTGGACAAGTGGGGCGCCCAGACCGGTGCCATCGACGCGGCCGCGGTCAACGGCGGCAAGTGACGGACCCGGCACCACTGAAGGGCAGTCACGGTGACTGACAAGATCGACAAGGAGCCGGCGGACACCCCGCCGCGTTCCTCCCTCGCGCCCGAGACCATCAAGGCCATCCCGGTCCGCCACTACGGCCGCTACGTCAGCGCCGTCGTCGTGCTGGCACTGGTGGCCCTGCTGGTCAACGCGTTCGCCACCGCCGAGAAGATCCAGTGGAGCGCGGTCGGCGACAAGCTGTTCGACTCCACGGTCCTCGCGGGCGCCAGCCGCACCCTGCTGATCAGCGTCCTCGCGATGATCGTGGGCGTGGTCCTCGGCGTCGTGCTGGCCGTGATGCGGCTCTCCAAGAACCCGGTGACGAGCTGGGTGGCCTGGGCCTACATCTGGTTCTTCCGCGGAACCCCCGTCTACGTCCAGCTGCTGCTGTGGTTCAACCTGGCGCTGATCTTCCCGATGCTGAATCTCGGTCCGATCTACAAGGACGAGATGACGGACGTGATGACCCCGTTCATGTGCGCCCTGTTGGGCCTCGGCCTCAACGAGGCCGCGTACATGGCGGAGATCTGCCGCGCCGGCCTGATGGCCGTCGACGAGGGCCAGACGGAGGCCGCGCACGCGCTCGGCATGAGCCACGGCAGGACGCTGCGCCGGATCGTCATCCCGCAGGCGATGCGGGTGATCGTGCCGCCGACCGGCAACGAGTTCATCAACATGCTGAAGACCTCGTCGCTGGTGTACGCGGTGACGTACAACGAACTGCTGCGCGCCACCTCGACGATCGGCTCGACGTCGTACGCCGTGATGGAGATGCTGTTCGTGGCGTCCATCTGGTACCTGGTCATGACCAGCGTGTTCAGCGTCTTCCAGTTCTACCTGGAGCGCCGTTTCGCCCGCGGTTCGTCCCGCAGTCTCCCGCCGACGCCGTGGCAGCGGATCAGGGTCAACATGATGGCGTTCAGCCGTGAAAGGGGCTCGGTATGACCGCCATGGTGAAGGCCGAGGGCGTCCACAAGTCCTACGGCCTGGTCGAGGTCCTCAAGGGCATCGACCTGGAGGTCAAGCAGGGCGAGGTCTTCTGCCTCATCGGCCCCTCGGGCTCGGGCAAGTCGACCTTCCTCAGGTGCATCAACCACCTGGAGAAGATCAACGCCGGCCGGTTGTACGTCGACGGCGAGCTGGTCGGCTACCGCCAGAAGGCCGACAAGCTGTACGAGCTCAAGGACAGCGAGGTCGCGCTGCAGCGCCGGGACATCGGCATGGTGTTCCAGCGGTTCAACCTGTTCCCGCACATGACGGCCGTCGAGAACGTCATGGAGGCTCCGGTCCAGGTCAAGGGCGAGAGCCGGACCCAGGCCCGGGAGCGCGCACGGGAGCTGCTGGAGCGGGTGGGCCTGGCCGACAAGGCGGGCAGCTACCCCGCCCAGCTCTCCGGCGGCCAGCAGCAGCGGGTGGCGATCGCGCGGGCCCTGGCGATGGAGCCGAAGCTGATGCTCTTCGACGAGCCGACCTCGGCCCTCGACCCGGAGCTGGTCGGTGACGTCCTCGACGTCATGCGCGACCTCGCCGAGTCCGGCATGACGATGGTCGTCGTCACCCACGAGATGGGCTTCGCCCGCGAGGTCGGCGACAGCCTGGTCTTCATGGACGGCGGCGTGGTCGTGGAGTCCGGCGACCCGCGCGAGGTGCTGACGAACCCTCAGCACGAGCGCACCCAGGCGTTCCTGTCGAAGGTCCTCTAGCGGTACGACGACGAAGGGGCGGTACGGGCTTCCCGTACCGCCCCTTTCGCGTGGGCGTCTACTTGAGGGCGAGCAGCAGGGTGTCCGAGGGCGAGCACCACACCGGCCGGGCCTCCCCGAAGCCCTTCTCGCGCAGCACGCGTGCGTGCCACGCGGCGGACGGCATGTCTCCGTCGGCGTGTTCGCCGTAGATCTCGAAGCGGCGCGCCGTCGGCCCGGCGAGGACGGGATCCTCTGCGGCGACCTGCCACCATGCCGCCCAGTCGAGGGCGCCGTCCCGCTTGGCCCGGTCCATGTGCGCGTGACGTTGCGCGCGTTCGGCCGCGTTGATCCGGGGTGTGCTCTCGTCGATCATGTGGTCGGCGTTCATGAAGACACCCCCGTCGCGGACGAGTTCCGCGATCTGTCCGTAGAGGGCCGCGAGGGGTTCGCTGTGCAGCCAGTGCAGGGCCGTGGCGGTCAGGACGGCGTCGTAGGAGTCGTACGGCAGTTTCGCGGGCCAGTCCGGGTCCTTGAGGTCGGCCGTCACGAGGGTGACCCGCTCGTCGTCCGCGAAGGTGCCCTCGGCGATGGCGAGGAGCGCGGGGTCGAGGTCCACGCCGGTGCTGGTGGCCTCCGGGGACCGGGCCAGCAGCCTGGCCGTGATACTTCCCGTGCCGCACGCGAGGTCGAGCACGCGTGGCCGGGGACCGACGAGAGCCTCGACCATGTCCAGCATGACGCGGAACCGCTCCTCGCGGTCCGGCATGTACCACTCCTGCTGCCGGTCCCAGCTCTCCTGCCAGGCCTGCCAGTCGGTTCCGACACGGGTTGTCATGGGAGCCCCCTGTCCACTTACTGTCGTAATACCCTGGAAGCACGATCAGCTGTTACCCGACCGCACCACGACGATAGAACGCCTCCGTAAGGACTACAAGTGGAACTGGCCTATTACTCGGACTACGCCGTACGTCTGGTCAACAGCGAGGACCCGGCCCGGGGCAAGGACACGCTGACCTCGGTGGAGGCCGTCCGCGACCTGTTCGGCGGCAACGGCACGGGCGCTCGCCGGGCCACCGAAGCCGATGTCACCCGGTTCCGGTCGGTGCGGGCGCGGCTGCGGTCGGTCTTCGAGGCGGCGGACGGCGGCGACGAAACCCTCGCCGTGGACCTGCTGAACTCCCTGCTCCTGGAGTTCCCGGTGAGCCCGCAGATCTCCGGGCACGACTTCCGCGACGACGACGGCCGCCCGCTGTGGCACATGCACCTGGCGGACCACCCGTCCAACGCCACCGCCGGGTACGCGGCCATCGCGGCGATGGGCCTGGCGTTCCACCTCACCGAGTACGGCGTGGACCGGCTGGGCCTGTGCGAGGCGGCCCCGTGCCGCAACGCCTACCTCGACACCTCCACCAACCGCTCCCGGCGCTACTGCTCGGACCGCTGCGCCACCCGCGCCAACGTGGCCGCCTACCGGGCCCGCAAGCGCCTGGAGGCCGACCGGTCGGGGAAGACGGGCCGCACGGCGGACAGTGCCCAGCGCACGGCGGCCACCGGCGAGCGCTGACCGGGCTTGAGGGGCCGGTACCGCAGCCGGGCCTTGCCGAGCACGAGATCCTCCGGTACGACGCCGTAGTCCGTGCTGTCGCCGCCCGCGAACGCGTTGTCCCCGAGCACCCACCAGCCGCCCTCGCGCCGCTCCACGGCCCGCTTGACGACGAGCAGGTCCTGCTGGAACGGATGCCGCAGGACCACGATGTCGCCGGGGCCGACCCTGGCCCCCCAGTGCACGACCAGCTGGTCGCCGTGCTGGAGCGTGGGCACCATCGACGGCCCGGTCACCTCGGCCATCCCCACGAAGGGCAGCAACGACCTCTCCCGCTCGGTCTCCTGCGACAGCTCCGGCATCCCCGGCACCTCCCCGGTACGTTCATCCACCAGTCTCAGTCTGACCCCGGACTTTTGTCCTAAGCCCATGGGGGCACCCGCCTTTTCGCCTCTCGCAGGGAGTAATGTCGCACCTGAGAAGACGATCACGAGGAAGGAACGCTCCATGCTTTCCCGCCTGTTTGCCCCCAAGGTCAAGGTCAGCGCACACTGCGACCTGCCCTGCGGTGTGTACGACCCGGCCCAGGCCCGCATCGAGGCGGAGTCGGTGAAGGCCGTGCAGGAGAAGATGGCCGCCAACGACGACCCGCACTTCCAGGCTCGTGCCACGGTCATCAAGGAGCAGCGCGCCGAGCTCGCGAAGCACCACGTTTCCGTGCTCTGGAGCGACTACTTCAAGCCCCCGCACTTCGAGAAGTACCCGGAGCTGCACCAGCTGGTCAACGACGCCCTCAAGGCCCTCTCGGCCGCCAAGGCCTCGACCGACCCGGCCACCGGTCAGAAGGCCCTGGACTACATCGCCCAGATCGACAAGATCTTCTGGGAGACCAAGAAGGCTTGATCTTTAATCATGCCGTTTGACCTGCGATTTCCTTGGTCGTTTGGTCTTCCGGTCCGCACCCGGTCCGCAGGCCGCCGAGCACGGCGTCCATGACGGTCCGGGTGCGGTCTTCTTCGCCGGGCCACAGGTGGGCGTAGATCCGCAGCGTGATGACGGCGGACGCGTGACCGAGGACCATCTGGACCTGCTTGACGCTCGCCCCGCCGGCAATGAGGGCGGAGGCGTAGAAGTGGCGCAGGTCGTGCGTCACCATGTGCGGCAGCTCGACGGGCTTGCGACCCTCGCGCTCGGCCGCGTCGTTCTCCGCTGCTTGGAGCGCCCTGCGGGCGCAGTTCCACTCCGTCTTCCAGCGGCGATAATTGAGGGGTTCGCCCTCCTCCATCGTGAACAGCCACTCCTTGGAGGGGCGTGCGGCGAGGTGCGCGAGCAGCACATCGGTGACGACCTCGCCTACCGGGACGGTACGCCGGGACTTGGCGGTCTTCGGCGGCCCGATCTTCCCGGATTGGAGGCGCTGCCGCTCGACGCGGATGGTACCGGCCTTGAAGTCGACGTCCGAGATCTTGAGGCCGAGCAACTCGCCTATGCGCAATCCTGATCCGGCGAGCATGACGATCGCCGCGCGAATGTACGGCGGCATCACGCGGGCCATGGCCTCGACCTGCGCGACCGTGGGCGGGGTGACCTCCTCGTCCGGCATGGGCGGGAGAGTGATGCGGCGGCACGGGCTGGACGCGATGACCTTGTCCTCGACGGCCGCGGTCATGAGGCGTACGAGGACGTCGTAGACGTTGCGCACGCTTCCGGGCCCGAGCTGCTCCGACAGGCTCTTGAAGAGCACCTGGAGGTCGTTGCGGCGTATCGCCGCCATGGCGCGGGAGCCGAGCGCCGGGACCAGGTGGAGCCGGAGCGCGTTGTCGGTGATGCGCTCGCCCGCCTCGCTGGCGATGAGCGACTCCTCCCACTTCTTCGCGTACGTCTCGAACGTGGTCCGTCCGGCGCGGGGGTCGACGTACTGACCCATGACGATGCTGGTCGTGACCTCGTCGAGCCAGCGCTGGGCGTCGAGCTTGCGGTCGAAGTGGCGGGCGTGCTCCTTGCCGTCGAGGTCGCGGTAGCGGGCACGCCATTTGCCGTTGGGGCGCTTCTGGATGTTCGCCAAGTGGCTTCTCCCTTGGTTGGTTATCGGTGGTAGCCGCCGCCCTCGATGTAGTCGGTGAGGGTGCGGGCGTCGCGCTCGTCGCCCATGAGACGAAGGCACTGTTCGTGGATGGCCCGTGAGCTGTCGGGGCGGGCCTGGACGTGCTCGGCGATGCCTACGACGGCGTGATGCAGGCGGTCTTCGGCGTCGCGGGTCTCGTAGTACGCCTCGACGGCCTCCTGGACGAGCCGTCTACTGTCGAGGTCCAGCCCCTCCAGGGGCGGGGACATCAGCTCTTCGAGGGGCAGTTCGAAGACGCGGGCGAAGGCGAGCGCCTCGTCGACGTTGATGCGGCGACGAGGGGTGCCGTTCTCGATGCGCCAGACCGCGGTCTGGTTCATCTTGACGCCGGCCTTGGACACCCGGTCTGCGAGTTCGGTCGTACTCCACCCTCTGACCTCACGCTCCAGTGCCACCCGCCCGGCGATGTTGCCTTCGCTGTAGAGCAGCGGCACTTCACCGCCGTCGCGCTTGTCGCCTGTCATCACACCTCCAGCATGACCATCCCTATCCATATTGAAACACACGCTATGCGATTTGGCTAACTGGCGATCATCGAGCACACTTTATGCAGAACGGATTGCCACCTAGTCGAATTGGAAAGCATGCGATACCTGACCACCGCCGAGGTCGCCGAGCGCTACCGCACGGCCGAGAGCACCGTCCGCTACTGGCGCCAGATCGGCAAAGGCCCGCGCGGCATCAAGATCGGCAAGCGGGTGCTGTACCCCGAGGCCGAGCTGCTCCGGTACGAGCGCACGCTGGCCGACGGCCGAGACGAGTGGGGTCTGGCTTCCTGAGCTGCCGGAAGACCCGAACACGACAACGGCCCTCGACGCGCCAACGCCGAGGGCCGGAGATTCCCCAACTGATCGCCCATCCCTGAACGAACGAGCTGGTGAGGGGTGGGGCCTTGCCCGCCCTACCCCCACCGGAGAGGAACGTCTATGGAGGACTCTACGTCCCCCAACACCACGAACACATCCCTGACCACCGCCTGGCCTCCCGCCGCGGTCCCCGGCCAGAGCATCCCCTGGCACCGCGGGGACCGACGCCCCACTGACGCGACGGCTGGGCACCGTCCCCGCGATGTGCCCGGGCCCCCGTCCCCGCAAGCCGTCGTCCCGATATCTGCATCCGGCGGAAACGTGCAGGCCAGCGACGTGACAACGGGGACCGGCCCCCAAGACACGGAAGTTGCACCAGGGGACCGCAATGGGGACCGTGATCGCGGTCCCCGCCGGTCGATGGGGACCGACGGTCCCGTGGAGGGGACCGTGCAGCATGACGCCCCGGTCCCCGATGACGGGTCGGGCGCCGGAGACCACAAAGGCTCCGACACCGCGTCGGCTGCTGACGGTGCCGCGCTGCTGAACGAGTTGCGGGCGGCGATCGCCAAGTACGTGGTGCTGCCGAGCGAGGAGGCGTTGAACGCGGTCACGCTGTGGGTGGCGGCCACCCACATCCAGCCCGCGCTGCAGCACGCTCCCCGCCTGGCGGTGGTCGGGCCGACCAAGGGGTGCGGCAAGTCCCGCGTCCTGGACGTGCTCCACGAGACTGTCCACAAGCCGATCATGACGGTGAACATGTCCACGGCGGTGCTCTTCCGGGTCATCGGCAAGGTCCCGCGCACGATCCTGGTGGACGAGGCCGACACCATATTCGGCCCCAAGGCCGGAGAGAACGAGGAGTTGCGCGGCCTGCTGAACGCCGGACACCAACGCAACCGGCCCGCCTGGCGCATCTCCGGTCCGGAGCACAAGCCGACCCCGTATCCGACCTTCGCGATGGCAGCACTGGCCGCGATCGGCGACCTGCCCGACACGATCATGGACCGGGCGGTCGTGCTGCGGATGCAAAAGCGCAAGCCGGGCGAGAAGGTCACCCCGTTCCGCTCGCGCTACGCCGTACCGGATCTGAACGCGCTGCGGGACAAGCTGGCTGCATGGCTGACCCCACTGCATGCCACCGCTGCCCGCCTGGTGCCGACGATGCCGGTCGAGGACCGAGCCGCGGACACCTGGGAGCCCCTGGTCATCGTCGCCGACATGGGCGGTCGTCATTGGCCCGCGAGTGCTCGGGCAGCCTGTGTGGCGATGACCCGCAACGAGGTCGTCCAGGACGAGCAGAGCAGCCTGAAGACGCGGCTGCTGCGGGACATCCGCCGCGTCTTCGCTGAGCGGGACAACCCCGAGGCCCTACGCACGCATGACCTGGTCCATGAACTCACCGTGGATGCGGAAGCGCCTTGGGCGGAGTACGGCACCAAGGGCCTGAACGCCTACCACCTGGCCAATCTGCTGCGGGACTTCAACATCAGCCCGGCCAACTACCGCTTCGAGGAGGGCAGGCAGGCCAAGGCGTACATGCGCAACCGGTTCCTCGATGCCTGGGCTCGCTACTGCCCCGACACCGCCCAACCGGCCACCTCGCCCATGCAGAAGGGTGCCCCCGTACCTCGGGCCAAGGGCCTGCCGCCCGCCACTGCGACGGGAACCCTGCCTGTCGGCCCGCCCGGCGGCGCCGCAGGACCCAAGCGCGCCCGCTAACCCACCTTCCGCGGGGCCCGGCGCACTCCGTCGCATCCGTCCCCGCGCAGGTCAGCGCGGGGACGGATTTCCTGGCCGATACGGATCTCTCCGTACCTCCGCCCGTGTCCGTACCTGTGTTGACCAGGCATGCGACGGACGCGACGGACCGCGACGCCGCCCCGCCTACACGCCATCGGAGCACCACCATGCACGACAACCGCGCCCACAGCAGCCGCCGCAGGGGACTGTTCGGCCTGGCCCGACGAACAGCAGCAAGCTGGAGCGAACGAGCCTCTAACGAGGCTTCGTCCGCGCTTGCCCCCGCCCCAGGGGTGGCGGAGGAGGAGGCCGGGCGCCAGCGGGCGCACGAGCCGGGAAAGGAGATGACCACACCCGTCGCCGACCCCGCGCCCTCCCCCGTCGAGGCGCCCGCCCACACACCCCCGCCTATCGAGCAGCCCTCCTGGCGCGAACCCGAAGTCCCGACGCTCCCCGCGCTGATGAACCGCAAGCGCACCACCGAGAAGCGCGACCAGGAGAAGACCGTCCGCTTCACCCCGACCGCGGTCCGGATCATCACCGAGGAAGCCGAGCGGCGTGGCCAGAAGTTCGCAGGGTTCGTCGGCGACGCCGCTCTGGCCGTCGCCCTGGGCAAGGCAGGTCTGGTCGGTAGCCCGGAGGACGATCCCATACGCCCGCTGATCGAAGCCATCGAGGTTCACACGGTCGCGCTTAACCGCACCGGCAACAACCTCAACCAGATCACTGGGGCCATCCACCGCGGAACTGTTCCCGAGCACGCCGAGGCCGTGCTGGCCCTCGTCGAGCAGGCAGCCGAGAACAGCTACCAGCTCATCGACCGGCTCCTGACGGAGGGAATCCCGCATGGTGCCTGACGTCTCCACCGGCTCCAGCACACTCGGCCTGATCAACTACCTGTTCGGCAAGGGGCGGCGCGACGAGCACACCGATCCGCACATCGTGGCCGCCTGGGACATGGCTGGCGCCCCGGACCCCGGCCGCAACCCCGAGGCTACGTACACCCAGTTGACTCGGCGCCTGGACCATCACGTCGACCTGCGCACCCGTGAACTGGGCGGTGAGAAGCCACAGCAGCACGTGTGGCACTGCCCCGTGCGCACCGCGCCCGGCGACCGCTACCTCACCGACAGCGAATGGGCCGAAGTCGGCCGCCGGGTCGTAGCTGCCACGGGCATCGCCCCCGAGGGGGACGAGAAGGCGTGCCGGTGGATCGCAGTACGGCACGCCGACGACCACATCCACATCCTCGCGACCACCATTCGGGCCGACGGCCGCCGCCCCCGTACGAACCGGGACGGCTGGCGGGCCCAGCGGGAATGCCGCAAGATCGAGGCCGAGTTCGGGCTGCGCCGCCTGAAGTCCGGCGATCTCACCGCCCCGCGCACCCCCACCGGCGCCGAGCGGGCCAAGGCCGAGCGCCAGGGCCGGGAGCAGGCCGCACGGGAGTGGCTGCGCGAGCAGGCATACGCGGTCGCCGCCGCCGTACGCAGCATCGACGAGTACTTCACCGTGCTGCGCTCCCTCGGCATCCAGGTCAGGCCGCGCATCGGCCCCGAGACCGGCGAGGTGACCGGCTACAGCCTGGCCGCGCCCGGCGACACGACCAGCGGCGAGCCGGTCTGGTACGGCGGCTCGAAGCTCGCCCCCGACCTGTCCTACAACCGCCTGTGCGAACGTCTCCCCTCCCAGGACCTGGCCGACCGTCCTAGACCGGTGGCCGACCCAGCCGAGCCGTGGAACCGCGCCGAAAGCGCCATCCACCATGCCCACGGCACCCTCGATGTGGACGACGATGCTGTGGCCCAGGGCCACCTGGATGCCTTCGGCGACGCCCTCCACAACCTGGCCCGCACCACTCACGGCTCGCACCGGGTCGAACTGCAGGCTGCAGCAAGGGTGTTCGACCGGGCCCGCCGCTCGGCGATCCGGGCCGACCACCAAGCCGCCACCGCACTGCGGGAAGCCGCCAAGGAAGTCGCCTACGCCACACACGATCCGGGCGGACTCGCCATAGCCCTGATCTTCGCCGCGCTCCATCTGGCGCGGGCAGCCGCCAAGTGGCACGAACAACGCGGCCATGAGCAGCAGGCGGCAGCAGCCGAGGAAGCCTTCCACCATCTGCAGGCGGGTTACCAGCAGGCCAGCGAGCCGGTACTGGCGGATCTCACCCGACGTGCCCCACGCGCCTCCACCGTCCGCCGCTTCGAGCAGGACCTGCGCGCAGCCCTCCCAGACCACGCCGACCGTATCCTCGCTGACCCCGCCTGGCCGGCCCTGACCACAACCCTCGCCCGCTCCGAGACCACCGGTCACAACACCCGGCGCCTCTTGGCCGAAGTCGCTGCCCAGCGAGAACTCGACACCGCCGAACAGCCCGCCGAAGTCCTCAACTGGCGCATTGCCGTCCAACCGAACAAGCGAGCACAGGCGGCACGAAAGCGAAGCAGCACCACCGGAGCATCCTTTGCGCCCATGACGTCCAAGCCCTCGGTCACGGCGCTGACCTCCAAGTCCGGGGAACGCGGACGGCATCGATAGATGAAGCACTTGGCTGTCGGCCGGTGCTGACGTCCTGCTCTGTGATCGCGTCAGGCTGCTTCGGCTCCGGACGCAGGAGAGGGATCGCTGGCTCGCAGGTCGGAAAGTCGACCAACCCATCCCATGACCTCAGCCAGGTGCTCGGTCAACAACCCGACGTGGGGATCGGGCTGGACCAGGAGAGTCGCCACTCCACGCGCCGTGCGCTCTGCTGCCCAGGCGTGGTCGAGGGCGGTGAAGTCATCGTCGACCCAAGCGACAGGTGTGTCGCCCAACCAGACATCGACATGGTCTCGTTTCCAGAGATAGCCGTTGGGGTGGCTGGTCGTGATCTGTGGACGTGGGAGATCGACGTAGGGCAGAGGCGGGAGACCGAGGAGCGGCCCGATCAGCGTGGTGGCGTCCTGGCGCCAGCTGGTGCACCAGGCGGGGGCGACCAGGCCGGTTCGGATCACGTGCACGAGCAGGGGGCCGTGTGCGGGGTTGAGCCAGATGGTGACCGGGTTGTCGGCGCTGCGGCCGGCAGGAACGACATTGTGGCGGTCGTGGGTGGCCGGGGTGCTCCCATCGGCAGCGGGGAAGGGTATGAGGACGCCGTCGACGTCGAGAAGCAAATAGGGCTGGCGCATGGGTTCTCCCTCTGGGTGGGGTGGGGGTCAGAGCTTGCGCGCGGTGATCAGCAGGGTGGTGGGCCAGAGGCCGCGACGGGCGTCATGGAACTCCTGTGCCGAGGTGAGCCAGAGGCCGGCGCGGTCGAGGTGTTTCTCCCAGCGGATGGCGTCGAAGTCCCAGCGGGCGATGGGTAGTCGGGTGCGGTCAGGGAGGGTGACGTAGTCCCGGCGGGGCCGGTCGTCGGTGGTGGGACGCAGGCCGCCGCGCTGGGGGTGGAGGACGGAGAAGGCGAGGGTGCGCCCGGGTTTGAGGTGCTGGGCGATGGCCGGGAGCAGAAGCTCGGGGGCTACCAGGCCGATGGCTCCGAAGACGGAGTAGATGGCGTCGAAGTGTTCGTCGCAGGCTTGCAGGTAGTGCAGAGCGTGTCCGGCTACGAAGGTCAGGTTGTTGAGGCGGCCGTAGTGGGAGCGGGCTCGGCGGACCTGGAGGCCGACGAGGTCGACGCCGGTGACCTGGGCGCCATAGCAGGTGGCGAGATGGGCGGCGTTGTGGCCTGGGCCGCAGCCGAGTTCCAGCAGCCGCTTGCGGCGCAGGTCCGGTCCGAGGATCTCGGCGCCGGGCCCGCTGCCGGGCCGCGTGGTCCATTCCATACGCGCGGGTACCGACAGCGGCTCGGCAGGGCTGGCCGTGGTGCGCTGGAGGGCGTGGACGTACCAGGGGGATGCCTGGGCGAGCACGTCAGACCTCCAGGAGGTGGAGGACGTCGGTGAGATGGCGGCGTACGGCCTTGATGTAGGCGGGGTCGGTGGCCGGGTCGTTGATCCAGCGGACGGACTGTTCCATGAACCACTCGACGGCCCACATGCGGTGCCAGCCCAGGGCCCAGTTCTCGGCGGTGAGTCCGCCGCGCGGGGTGAGGGCGTCGGGGGTGCCGCCGGCGGTGACGTACTGCTCCAGGAAGACCCGCAGGCGCAGGGGATCGGGGGTATCGAGGGTGCCGTGCCAGCTGGCGAGGTCGAGCAGGCCGGGGCCGGTAAAGGCGCGGGCGAAGTCCAGCATCCGCCAGCCGTGTTGGCTGATGTGGAGGCTGGTGGGGTGGAACTCGGAGTGCACCCAGCCGAACGGGGCGACAGTCGTACCGGCCGAGCGCGCCTCGGCGGCCTGGGCGATCCGATCGAGCGCGTCCTCGACGTCGTCCGTCTCCTGCCACCGCTCGGCCTTGCGCAGCAGCGCGAGGTGTTCCAGGGACCGGTTCGGCAGGGTGCAGAGGCGGGCCTGGTCAAGGACGGGCAGGGCGGGAGCCGTCCGCGTGCCGTGCAGGACCACGGCCGCGGCGGTGCCGTCGAGGTCGTCGGCGTCACGGACGGCGGGGCCGAGGTCCTCCATGAGCATGCCGAGCCAGCCATCGAGGACGGCGGAGGCGTGCACCTGCGGCACTGGAACGCCGAGCGTGTGCGCCAGCCGAAGAGCCTGGTCCTCACTGTCGAAGGGCCGTTTCGCATACTTGAAGATCGCGGTGGTGGCGTCGGGGAAGGTCAGGCGCTCGACACCGGACATGGACCACACGCGCACCTCCGCGCGCACGGCGGTGGCCCGGTCGGCCATGGTGAGCAGGTTGTCGAGGAGTTCGGCGCTGGGGTTCGCGGTCACGTGGGGGCTCCAGAGAGGTTGAAGGCGACCGGGGCGGGCGAGAGGTGCCGGCCCGCCCCGGAGCCTGGCGTGCGGTGTGGTGTTACGCGCCAGGGCTCACGCGGTGGGCGTAGACCTGCTCGATCCAGCCGGACTTGAAGGCCGCGAGGTCGTCGCGGAAGACGGTCATCGACGCACCGTAGGGCGCGATGACGCCACCGGACTGGTCCGGCACGGACTGGCAGCCGTGCACGAGCCGACCGCCGAGGGCGGCGTGGGCTTTGATGGACTCGATGCGGCGGTGCTCGTTGAACCAGCCGCCGTGGTAGACCTCGTCGAGCGTCCCGCCCATCTCGTCGTCCAGGTCGAAGACGACGGAGGTGGCGGCCGGGAAGAACCAGCACGGGCCGACGTTGGAGATGTGCCCGTCCAGCTCGACCTTGTTCAGCGCCATCAGCGTGGCCGCCTCGCGCAGCATCCGCAGGTGCTCGGCGGTGATCTGCGGCAGTCCCAGGGTGTCGAGGTGCTCGTCGCGGAAGAGGTAGGCGTACACCTCGTAGGCGGTGGACAGCACCCGGGCCGCGTCCGAGGTGGAGGTGGCGTGGGCCTTGATGAAGTCCAGCGCCAGCTGCTCGACCGCACTCTCTGTGGTCTCCTCCACGTCCAGGAGCTGGGATTTGACCAGCTCCCAGTCGGCGACGAGCCAGGTGTTGGACTCGAAGCGGAAGAAGTACTCGGCCGGGGCGATGGTGATGCGCTGGCCGTTGACCTGAATGCCGGGCAGGCGGCTCCAGCGCTCGTCGAACGCCTCGGGCAGTACGACCGTGATGGCCGCGGTGTCGATGGTGGTCACCGTGTCTCCGTCTCTGATCGGCCGGGCACAGGCATAGGAATGTCCGAACCCGGTGTAGGTGTACGGAACTTCGGGGGCCGCCCGGCCGAAGGGGGGAGCCTGGTCACGGTGTCGGACCGGGGCCGGGCGGCTAATGATTAGTGAACCCTCCGTCACGCACAGTGGGTACGGTGAGAGGCAGTTGAAGCGGTATACGTGGTTTACATCTCCTGAGTGGAGGCGATCGTGGCAGCAGCGCCGAGGGGTCCCAACTCCCGTCTGCGTGACGTCATCGAGGCGATCGGCTGCACGTACGAGGCGCTGGCGAAGGACATCCGGCGTATCGCGGTCGAGAACGGCGAGATCCTCCAGACCAACAAGTCGGCCGTCTCGCACTGGGCGAACGGCACACGCCAGCCGACCGGCCGGACCGGGCAGTACCTCGCCGAGGCGCTGTCTCGTCGGGCAGGCCGCACCGTCACCCAGACCGAGATCGGGCTCCGAGGAGCAGATGCCGAGGGGCCGAACGAGCACGATCCTGTCCTGGCCGCAACCGACCTGGGCCGCGCCGATGTCGAGCGCCGCCGCTTCCTCGCAGTGGCCGCCTTCACCACCACCGGCGTTGCCATGCCCCTCGCCCACGACCACGAGGCGACCGCTCGCATGCTCCGCGCCCGCACCGGCACCTCCGTGGTCGGGGCGGAGGACGTGGACGTCGTGCGGCAGATCACCGCAGCCTTCAGCGCGGCAGACGAACGCCTTGGCGGCGGCCACGGCCTGACCACCGTCACCGCCTATCTCGCCGACACCGCTGCCCCCATGCTCCGCGGGCGCTTCCCGAGCGAAGCCTTACGTCAAGCGGCCTTCGGCGCCGTAGCCGAACTCGCCTACCTCGCAGGCTGGAAGCACCACGACCTCGGCCAGGAAGGCGCCGCCCAGCGCTACTACCAGGTCGGCTACCAGCTCGCCTGCCAAGCCGACCCGCACGGCCACGCTGCCTGGATGATGCGTGCCCTCGCCCACCAGGCACTCAGCCTCAAGCAGCCCCACCACTGCGTCGACCTCGTAGAAGGCGCTCTACAGCGGGGTCTCGGCAACGTCGACGGGCAGACCGAAGCCCTCCTCCACATCACCCACGCTCGCGCCTACGCGGCCGTCGGTGAGAATCCCGCAGCGGCCCGCGCCCTGCTCGCCGCCGAAGACGCCCTGCTGCGCGACGACGGCCCCCAGCCCAGTTACTCCCGCGTCAGCGGCCCCGCCGCCGGCACCGTCGCCAGCCACACCGCCCGCACGCTCACCGACCTCGCCGACCACGTCGGCACCGAACAGCAGCACCGCGACGCCCTGATCCGTTGGGACCCCGAGAAGTACAAGCGCGTTCACGCCCTCACCTACGCCGACCTGGGCGACAGCCTCGCCGCCCAGGCCCGCGCCGACGAGGCCGTAGCAGCCTGGTCCCAGGCCCTGGCCCTCATGGAGGGCATGACCTCCGACCGCACCCGCAAGGCGATCACCTCACTCCGCTCCACCCTCTCCATCTACCAGCGCCGCAAGGTGCCTGGAGCCGCCGAACTCGCCCGCCGCGCACGCGAAGCGCTGGCCTAAGCTGCCATCAACCGGCCGACGAAGGGACACAAGCCGTGGCTCAGCGGACCACCGACGACCAGCCCAAAGCCCTGCCGCCCGCCCTCGAATC
>NZ_JBEXFB010000040.1:0-52889 GCF_040606575.1 Streptomyces sp. NPDC005402 | reverse complement strand
CTAAGCTGCCATCAACCGGCCGACGAAGGGACACAAGCCGTGGCTCAGCGGACCACCGACGACCAGCCCAAAGCCCTGCCGCCCGCCCTCGAATCCATGACCCTCCTGGTCGCCGCGGTCATCGTCCACGACAAGGCCACCAACCGAGTCGTCCTCCTCCGGCGCAGCCAGAACGCCAAGTTCGCCCAGGGCATGTGGGACCTCCCCGTCGGCAAGAGCGAACCCGGCGAACCCATCACCGAAACCGCGGTACGCGAGCTCTATGAGGAAACCGGCCTGACCGTGAAGCCGGAGTCCCTGAAGGTCGCCCACATCATCCACGGCGCCTGGGGCGTCGAAGCCCCCAACGGATTCCTCACCGTCGTCTTCACCGCCCATGAGTGGACGGGCGAACCCGAAAACCGCGAACCGCGCAAGCACGCCCAGGTCCGCTGGGTCGACGCCAGCACCATCCCCGAGGACTTCGTGGACACCACCGCAAGTGCCCTTCACCGGTACCTCTCGGGAGGCCCGGAGGTCTCCCTCGACGGCTGGCAGTAGAGGCGCCGAGTGCGGCCCGACGGGCGCCGGGGCGGGCCTTCACCACTCGTCTCGGCAACCAAGATCGGCCGCATGATGACCACAGCAGTCCCCAGAGCATTCCCGCTCCAAGACCGACGCAATCGCCCGGGTCCGCGAACTCAGCCTCTACCGACAGTACTTCGACCTCGTCGCCGCGGGCACCGTCATTCGCTTCCACATTAAGGACACCGATGAGACCTGCGAGGTCAAGGTCCAGCGTGTCACCGCCTACCCCGATTTCAAGGCCCTGCTCGACGGGGAGGGACCTGCCAACGTCAACCGAACTCCACTCGCGAACAGCAGTAGCCAACATCCGCGTCATCTGCCCACCCGAGAAGGAAGGGCTCGGCGCCCTGGCCATCGAGATCGCGCCTCTCTCCCAGTGACGGACTTCCTCACATGCGATGCCGTAGATGGAACGGGGCTTTTCTCTGCCCGCGTTGGCGTCCAACCGCAGAGCCAAAAGCCCCCCTCAGACCACCGCATTGCGCGTATCCGCCTACGTGCAGACCCGGCTCAACAGCGTGCACTGCCGGATTTTTCCAGCCATAGGTGGCCGAATTCCCCAGACCACCAAAGTGAACACTCAGGTCTTTTCAGACCAGTTGACCTGCCATGGTGACGCAGATCACCATGGCAAACAGGCGCCCCCTGCCCATCTTCTGCAATCTTGTCACCGTTTACGATCTTTACCTGACGCATACCTTCACATTGGCATCACGTAGGTGGTGCTAGTGAAAATGCGAGAGGTCGAAGAATCATGACGGTTCACAGACCCGCGCCACGACGGCGCGGGCGGTCTCGGCTCGAGGGGAACGTCCGCTGGACAGCGGGCGGAGTCGCCTTGGCCTTGGCCATCACCCTGATCAACGCAACGAGTTCGGAGGCAGTCTTACCGACACAGACCGCGGCCGCGCCGAAGGAGGCGACAGCAACCCAGGCAGCCGACATACCCTCTGCCAGAGTCGCGGCAAAGCTCTCCGGCAAACGGATCGAAGCCCTCTCGGAACGCACCGAGACGTCGACGACCTGGGCGAACAAGGACGGCAGCCTCACCACCGAGTTCGCGGCCGGTCCGGTCCGCTTCAAGCGGGACGGCGAATGGGTCGACGTCGACGTGGATCTGCGCGAATCCGGCTCAGGTGTGGAGCCGGTCGCACACCCAGAGGGCCTGCGACTCGCCGGCCGCACCGGCACGCCCGCCAAGTCGCTGAAGGCCGCGCAACAGACAAAGGCCACCGACCTGGTGACGCTGGGAGAAGGCGACCAGCAGATCACCCTCCAGTGGAAGGGCGGCCTGCCCAAGCCGAAGCTCGACGGGACACGGGCGGAATACGTCAACGCCGTTCCCGGTGCGGACGTGGTAGTCGAAGCCACCCGAACCGGCTTCGAGCAGTTCGTCGAGATCAAGCAGCAGCCCGCCGAGGGCGGCTACACGTACACGCTGCCACTCAAGGCCAAGGGCCTGAAGGTGAAGCAACTTGCTGACGGAAGCGTTCAGTTCACCGACAAGAAGAACAAGAAGCGGGCCGTGATGCCCGCGCCGGTCATGTGGGACGCCACCGTCGACAAGCGGTCCGGTGAGCACACCCACAAGGCGAAGGTCGGCCTGAAGGTTGTGAAGAAGGGCTCCTCGGTCGACCTGGTGGTCACCCCGGACGCCGGCTTCCTCGCCGATCCGGAGACCAAGTACCCGGTCACCGTCGACCCGTCCACGTCCTCGCTGTCGAACGTCTTCGACACCTACGTCCAGCAAGGTGAGACCGTCGACTGGTCGGCCGACACCGAACTGGACCTCGGCAACCCAGGAACCACGAACGCCGACGGCACGCCGCGCACGGCGCAGTCCTTCGTCTCCTGGAACACCTCGCCCATCCAGGACGCGCTGGTCCTGGACGCAAAGCTGTCCCTGTGGAACTTCCACTCGGGCAACACCGACTGCAAGCTCTACCCGTGGGAGGTTTGGTCGTCCCCGGCGGCGTCCACCTCAAGCCGGTGGACCAACCGTCCGACGATGACAACGAAGAAGGCCACCTCCACCGAGACCCGCGGCAACGTCGGCTGCACCACGCAGCCCGACGGCTGGATCAACGCCGACGTGACAACCCTGGCCCAGGAGTGGGCCTCGGCCAAGGCCACCCGTGGTCATATGGGTATCCGGGCCACCAGCGAGTCGGTCGTCGCACAGTGGAAGCGGGTCAACTCCGCGAACGCCGCCTCCAATCCGCCGAAGCTGGTGGTGAACTACAACTACCGGCCGCGCACCGGCACCAAGCAGGAGGCGGGCCCGCCGTACTTCTCCTACAGCGGCGCCTACACGGTCAACACGGTGACGCCCACGCTGCGGGACACCTTCGTCGACTCCGACGGCGACAAGGTCAACGGCACCTTTCAGATCTTCGACTCCGCCACCGACACCCAGGTCGGCGACGTCATCGTGTCGAAGTACGTGCCTTCCGGGCAGGTCGCCTCCGTGACCGTGCCCTCCGGTTTGCTGGCCAACGGCAAGACGTACAAATTCCGCACCAGCCCGTACGACGGCTCGCACTACAACACCGGCTGGTCGGCATGGAAGACGTTCACGGTTGATACCAGCGCCCCGTCCGCTCCGACGAAGATCGTCTCCACGGACTATCCGTCGAGTTCCTGGGTCAAGGGTGCGGGCCAGGCAGGCACCTTCACCGTCACTCCGCCCGCCTCGGACCACAACTGGCTGGAATGGTCCCTGGACAGTGTGACCTGGACCAAGATATCCACCGGCGGGTCGACGGCCGCCAAGGCCATCAGCGTCACCCCTCCGAAGGACGGCACGCACACCCTGCAGGTCCGCGCGGTGGACAAGGCGGACAACAAGTCCGAGCCGATCGAGTACACCTTCCACGCCGGACCGGGCGGTTTCATCGAACCCTCCGACAGCGACCGCACCGCGCGCCGACTGCCGCTGACCGCCGAGGCCGACTCAGGCAAGTACAGCAGCGTCTCCTTCTCCTGGCGCCGTTCCGAGGCGGACAGTTGGGTGAAGATCCCGCTCGGGAACGTTACCTCTGGCGGCGACACGCTGACGGCATGGCCGGTGCCGCTGACCAACGGCAAGAACGCACAGTTGGTCTGGGACGCGGCCGCTACCGTCAATCCGGACGGCACAGTGCAGATCAAGGCCGACTTCACCGGCCCGAACAGTGCCTCCGGCAGCAGCGGGCCACTGACCGTGGTCGTCGACCGCAATGCCGACACCGCTGCAGTACAGGAAATCGGCCCCGGCTCGGTCAATCTCCTCACCGGCGACTACCACCTCTCGGCCTCCGACGTGGCCTACTACGGCATGACCGTCACCCGCACCGCCTCCTCCCGTACACCCACCGAGGGCGCCGAACAGGAAGGACAGGTCCCGATCTTCGGTTCCGCCTGGGTTTCCGGGGTCACCGCAGAGCTCACGGAGTCGGACTACTCCTTCCTCCGCCGCGTGTCCGACACAGCCGTCACCCTCATCAAGACCGACGGCACCAAGGTCGGTTTCACTGCGAACGCGGGCCGCACCGGTTGGATACCGGAGCCCGGGGCGGCGGATCTCACCCTGACCGGCAGCGTGAGTGCCTCGTTCGCCCTCCGCGACGGTGAAGGCGTCATCACCGAGTTCGCCAAGCCCGACCCCGCCATGGACGCCTGGCAGGTCACCACCTCGCGCCTCGACGGCCTCACCACGACCAGCACGACCATCAAATCCGAAACGGTCGTCCAAGGCGGCAAGACCCTGGCACGACCGGTGCGGATCGTGGCTCCGACCTCTGCGGTCGACAACGCCACCTGCTTGTCCACACCCACCACAAAGGGCTGCCGCGTACTGGAGTTCGTCTACGCGACCTCGACCACCGCAACTCAGACGGCCTTCGGCGACTACACAGGACAGGTCAAGGACGTCCGGCTGTACGCCACTGGCAAGGGCGGAACATCGTCGACGGCACTGTCCGTCGCGACTTACCGATACGACACCAATGGGCAGTTGCGCCAGCAGTGGAACCCGAGGCTGAGCCAAGACACCCAGACGCAGTACTCCTACGACGCATCCGGACGGGTCGTCCGATACCAGTCGACCACCGAGCAGCCATGGACCTTCACCTACGGCAAGGCCGGTGACACGGCGGTCGCAGGGGAAGGAATGCTGCTCAACGCATCGCGCCCCGCGCTCAAGCAGGGCACCACCAACACGGTCGACGGCAGCGCCGTGACTACGCTGGTCTATGGCGTCCCTCTCACCGGGACAGCAGCCCCCTACAAGATGAGCGCCAGCGATGTGAAGGCGTGGGCCCAAACGGACGCGCCGACGGACGCCACCGCTGTTTTTCCTGCCGACTCGGTACCCAGCTCCTCAACCGGTGCTGGTCTCGCAGCCACAGCCTACGGTCGCGCCACCATCAGCTATTTGGACGCGTCCGGCCACACGGTGAACGAGGCCACCCCGGGCGGACACATCTCCACCGCCGAATCGGACCGCTTCGGCAACACCGTCCGAGAACTCACTGCAGCCAACCGGTCGGTCGCCCTGGGACTGACCGCCGGTAACAAGACGGTCCAGGCGGACCTGGGCATCGGACAGCTCGGCTCCGCGGAGCGTGCCCTGCTCCTGTCCACGATCACCGTCTACAACGACACGGGCGTCCGTGAACTTCAGGAGTTCGGTCCGCTGCGACGCATAGACCTCACCTCCGATCTCAAGTCCGGTACCACCACCCTGGCTTCGGCCGGTACCTCCGTGACTGGCCGGAGCTGGACCGTGAAGGAATACGACACCGACCGTCCCACCGACGGCACGGCTAACGTGCGGGACCAGATCACCCGCACGACCCTCGGGGTCCAGGTGCGAGAGCACCCCACCGTCCAGGGCGACACCCGGGTCACGCAAACCGTCTACGACTGGACACGCGGCGTACCGCTCAAGAAAATCCAGGACCCGACCGGTCTCGCCCTCACCACCAGCTACCAGTACGACGACAAGGGCCAGGTGACGAAACAGATCCCTCCCGGCGCGGCCGAGAGTGACACCGCCACCCAGGTGACCACCTTCTGGTCCGCCACCGGCACCGGCACCTGCGCCGGCCGCCCCGAGTGGGCCGACTTGCTCTGCTCCTCAGGGCCCGGCGGCGCCATCACAGGCGGCGGCGGCAATCCCAGCCAAATGGCCACCAGCACCTACGAGTACGACTCCTGGGGCAACACCGCATCGATCACCAACACGGCCAACAGCACCACACGCACCACCACCACGACCTACGACACTGCCGGTCGTGCCTCGATCGTCACGGTGAGCGGCGGCCTGGGCCAGGCCGTGCCGTCCACCACGACCACGTACGACGCCTCCACGGGGCGCGTCATCTCCGTGACCTCCACGTCCGGCGGGACGATCACCAAGGGTTACGACACTCTCGGACGCCTCATCTCGTACAAGGACGCCGACGGTGGTACCACGACCACCGAGTACGACCGCCTAGACCGGCCGGTGAAGGTCACCGACAGTGTGCCCTCCACCCAGACCTACACGTACGACCAGACCGCGGAACCGCGCGGACTAGTCACCAAGATCACTGACTCCGCCGCCGGATCCTTCACAGGAACCTACGATCCCGACGGGCTCATGGTCGGCGAGAAGCTGCCTGGCGGATACTCCCTGGCCATACGCACCGACACCACAGGTACGCCGGTCGAGCGCACCTACACTCGCGACAGCGACGGAGCGCTCGTCTACAGCAACAGCGTCGCCGAGTCCGTCCACGACCAGACAACCCGCAACGCGGGCTGGTCCGACCAGAACTACGCCTACGACGCGGCAGGCCGCCTGACGGAGGTCCAGGACACCGCAGACACCGTTTGCACCCGCCGTGCGTACGGCTTTGACGCCCGCACCAACCGCAAGACACTCAACACGGTGGCGGGCGGACCGGGCGCGGACTGCCCGACCTCGGGTGGATCAGCTGTCACCACAACGTACGACTCGGCCGACCGCGTCGTCGCCACGGGCTACGCCTACGACGCCTTCAGCCGTACCACCACGCTGCCAGGTTCCATCACAGTTGGTTATTTCGCGAACGACATCGCGCGACAACTGACGACGGGCACCCAACGACAGACCTGGAACATCGACTCCGCACTGCGGTTCCGCACCTGGACCGTGGAGGACAAGACGTCGGGGACCTGGACCCAGGTCGGCAGCAAAACGAACCACTACGACTGCGACTCCGACAGCCCACGGTGGATCGTGGAAGACAACGCGACTGGCGCCGTCACCCGCAATGTCTCTGCACTGGAAGGAGGACTGGCCGCCACGACCAGCGCTGCCGGCGACACGGTCTTGCAGCTCTCCACGGTTCATGGCGACGTGGCGCTGCAACTACCCCTCGACTCGTCCGTGGCACCGATCGCGCTCGACACAGACGAATACGGCAACACACGCGCCGACGCGACGGCCTCCCGGTACGGCTGGCTGGGGGTCCGGCAGCGGTCCGGAGAGACGATCACCGGCGACATGCTCATGGGCATCCGGTTGTACGACCCGACAACCGGACGCTTCCTTTCTGTGGACCCGGTCTTCGGCGGCGGCGACAACCGCTACGGATACCCGGGCGACCCCGTCAACAAGAACGACCTCGACGGCCGCAAGTGGAAGTGCAAAGCCAAGTGCCAGCTGGCCGGCCGGGGAGCACACTGCACGGGATACATCTACGGGGCAGGGTCGGGCCACAGCCAGGAAACCGCCGCCAGAGACGCGAAGCGGGACGCAGGGCAACAAGCTCCGCGCGGCTGCTATCCCCGCCACTGCCGGGCCTACGACTGCACCAAGAGCGGGCTACGTCAGTGGTGGGACGGCAATTACAGCCCGCGCCACATTCACATGCACAACGCACCCAACTGGATGCGACGCGCCAATCACTACTCGTGGGGCATGATGTTCCACAGCGAAGTATGGAGGGGCACTTACGGCAGCTGGTGCGGCTGCAGTCCCTGACCCAACCGGCTGACGCGCGCCTATGACGCGTAGCCCAGCCCCAGCGGTGCCTCTCGGGATGGGTGTCCCGGGAGGCACCGTCCTCCTCCGCGGCTACCGGTACCGGGCCGTGGAAGCGTGCTATCCCGCCCCGCCCATGGACAGAGGACAACAGTCTTGCCTGACCCGACCCAGGACACTCCGGAGCAGCCCAAACTCTGGCAAGTGAAGATCGCGCTCATCGCAACGGCCGCACAGCACGAAGAACTGATGGACCGGATCGTCGAGGTGCTGTGCCCCGACCCGGGCCACGACGGGCCATGCCCCATTCCGTGGGGCATGCACAGTGTCAATGGCGAGTCCTTGTCCCGTCGGGAGCGCAAGGCACTGCTGACGGAGATCAAGGAAACCAACTGGGGCCCGGACGAGGCCGAAGGCGGAGAGGAAACCGAGGGGTAGAGCCACTCCGAAACCCGGCGACCAGTCCGCACACAGTCCGCAGGACACCCACTCAAGACCGTCGCACCCCATCGCCACCAATCACCAAAAGGCCAGGTCAGCGACCCACAGGAAACATCCCCGCAGGTCGCCGACCCGGCCCACTACTAGGAGACCAAGAAGGCCTAGTTCGACGAGCGTACGGAAAGGGGCTCGGCCCGCTGCATGCGGACGAGCCCCTTCTTCGTTTCCGTGATCCTCTCAAGGGCACTGCCCGTCAGCTCAGCACGAGCAGTACGGCCAGTGCCACGAGCAGGGAGTCGATCCGGTCCAGCAGGCCGCCGGAGCCGGGCAGCCAGCGGCCCGCGTCCTTGACCCGCGCACCTCTCTTGATCATGGATTCCAGCAGGTCCCCGGCCGGCCCGCCGACCGCCACCGCGACCGCCGTCGGCCAGCTGAGCGCGGACAGCACGGCGAGCACGCCGAGTCCGGCCGCGGCGCCGGCCAGGGTTCCGCTCCACCGCTTGGCCGGTGACAGCGGCGACAGCCGTGGCCCGCCCAGGTGACGCCCGGCGAAGTAGGCCGTGATGTCGGCGACCGAGACCGCCACGAACAGCGCCAGCCCGCTCGCCCCGAGCGGCACCAGCGCGGCCGGCACGCTCAGCCAGGCCAGCCCGAGCAGCCCGGCGCCGAGCCGGCGCAGACCGTGGTCGGCGTCGCCGCTCACCAAGGGCACCGCGGCCACCGCGAGTGCCCCGACCGCCAGCGCCCGCGGCACCTCTCCGGGCGCCAGCCAGGCGGTCAGCACCACCCCGGTCACCGCCGCGGCCAGCACCGCGCGGTCCACCCGGCCCAGCAGCATCAGCCCGCCGAACTCCAGCACCGCGATCACCCCGACCACGACGGCGACGGCCGCGATGCCCGGCTCGCCCCACCAGAACGCCCCGGTGACCAGCGGCACCCCGACCGCCCAGGCGCACCACCGGACCATCAGCTCGCGGTGCCTGGAGGCCGCCACCGCGACACCGCTCAGGGCCAGCGCCCCACCGAGGTAGGGCGCCAGCGCGGGCACGGTGGTCATCGAGCGGTTCCCGTGGCGGCCATCGGCTGCGCCGCGAGCCCGGTCTCCGGCCCGGGCCGGAGCACGTCAAGGGCGGCCCGGCACGCCGCCACGATGCGCGTGTTCTCGGCGCTGTCGCGGACCGCGATGCGCACGGTGCGTCCTTCGTACCGCGGCGACAACGGCGACAGGTCGCGCAGGTACACGCCGTGCCGGCGGCACTCGTCCACCAGCTGCGCTGCGCTCGGTCCGCCCGGCGGCAGGGTGAGCGAGAGGAAGTTCGCCACGGACTCCTCGACCGTCACGTCCGGCGCCGCCGCGGCCAGGTCCGCGGCCAGTTCCCGGCGCAGGGCGTGCGTGGCGAGCCAGCGCTCGCGGTAGTACTCCGGGTCGCGGAGCGCCGCCACGGCGGCCAGCTGGGCCGGGAGACTGACCGGCCAGGGCGGAGTCCATCGGCGCAGCTCCGCCGCTGTGGCCGGTTCGGCCACCGCGTACGCGGCCCGCATGCCGGACAGCGCGTACATCTTCGACAGCGAGGTGCAGACGGTCACCCGCGGGTCGGTCGCGGCGAGGCCGGCGAGTGACTCGTCCGGGCCGACGTAGCCCAGGTACGCCTCGTCGATCCACCAGTGCGTACGGTCCGGCGCGGCCTTGATCGACGCGCGCAGCCCGGACGCCGGTGCGTGCCTCCCCGTCGGGTTGTTCGGGTTGACCACCACCACGAGGTCGTAACGCCCGGAGCCGACGGTCGCGGACAGCCGGTCCGGGTCGATCCGCCAGCCGTCCTCGCGGCGCAGCGGGAACCGGTCCACCCGGCATCCGATCACCCGCTCCGTGACGTGGGCGTACTCGCCGTAGCACGGGTCGGTCAGCAGCACCCTGCTCCGCGGGGTCAGCCGGCGGCCGAACGCCCGGAAGATCAGGTCGGACGAACCGGCGCCCACCGCCAGCGTGTCCGGCGGCAGACCCCGGGCCGCGGCGATCTCCGCCGACAGGCCCTCGGCACCGGACGGCGGCGAGGTACGGGCGGCCCACTCCGGGTCGTCCACGAGGGCCGCCCGCACTCCGGGGGCAGGCGGGAACCAGGCGTCCAGCACATCGGCCATGACGATGTCGTGCCGCCGGTGCAGGGTGCGGAAGTCCGTACCGATGGCGGTGAACGAGGCACCGCCGTGCTCGCAGCCGTCCGGCCGGGGCGCGAACGGCATGTCAAGGCGCCAGTCCACCACCGACCGCAGCCGCTCCAGCGCGCTGCCGTACCGCTCCCTCGCCCGCCTCGTCAGCTCGGGCACACCGCCGGTCAGCACCTCGAACGTCACCGCGCCGCTGCGGACGGTACGGCCGACCGGGCGCAGGCCGACGGCCCGGTACATGTCGAGGACCTCGGTACGCCCCATCGCCACCACCCGGCGCCCGCCGCGAGAGGCGATCCAGCGCAGCGCCGCGTACATCAGCAGGGGGGCCGCCGTGGTGGTGCGCCAGCGCGGCTCGACGGTGAGGATGCGCACCTCGAACACGTCGTGGCCGGCCAGCGCCGGCAGTTCGTCGCGGGTCAGGTACTTGTCCAGTCCGAACCGCCCCAGCCAGGGCGGGGTCAGGCTGACGAAGCCGATGCGGGTCGTGCCGCGCGCCGCGACGAGATAGACGTTGTCACCGTCGAGACCGTCGCGCAGCCGCCCCGCCGGATCCGGCGGATGCTGGCCCAACTCCTCGGCGTACACCCGGTGTCGCAGTTCGTGGATCCAGTCGAGATCCTCCGGAGTGGCTGAGCGCAGCTGCAGGTCTCGAACCATGGGGCACCTCTTTCGACGCGGGTGGGTTGCATCATGGAAAACCCGCATCGCCCGCGCCAGAGCCGAGCACCACGACCGGCCTGAGTACGGGTACTCAGGCGCTCTCGCTCCCCGTGTGCTTCGGCACTCGGCCCGCTCTCGGCATGCCCCTAGGCCTCGCCCGCCTCCAGCAGCCCCGCCGCCTCGCCCACGATCCGCGGATCCGGCGTGCCGACCACCTCCTCGTCCTTGTCGGTGTAGTCGAAGCGGGCCAACACCGTGCGCATGGCCTCGACTCGGGCCCGCTTCTTGTCGTTGCTCTTGACCACCGTCCAGGGCGCGAACTGGGTGTCCGTCTCACGGAACATGGCGACCTTGGCGGCGGTGTAATCGTCCCAGCGGTCCAGGGAGGCGAGGTCCATGGGGCTGAGCTTCCACTGCCGTACGGGATCGATCTGGCGGATGGTGAAGCGGGTGCGCTGCTCGCCCTGGGAGACCGAGAACCAGAACTTCAGCAGGTCCACGCCGTCGTCGACGAGCATCCGCTCGAACAGTGGGGCCTGCCGCATGAAGCGCCGGTACTCGTCGTCCGTGCAGAAGTCCATGACCCGCTCCACACCGGCCCGGTTGTACCAGGACCGGTCGAACAGCACGATCTCACCAGCGGTCGGCAGATGTTCGACGTACCGCTGGAAGTACCACTGCCCGCGCTCGCGCTCGTTCGGCTTCTCCAGCGCGACCACGCGGGCCCCACGGGGGTTCAGGTGCTCCGTGAAGCGCTTGATGGTGCCGCCCTTGCCGGCCGCGTCCCGTCCCTCGAAGACGATGACGAGCCGGCGCCCGGTCTCCTTGATCCAGCTCTGGAGCTTGAGCAGTTCGATCTGCTGGAGCCGTTTGTGCCAGTCGTACTCCTTGCGCTCCATGCGATGCGCGTAGGGGTAGTTCTCCCGCCAGGTGTCGATCGGGCTGCCGTCCGGGCGGATGAGCACGGGGTCGTCGGGGTCGGTGTAGTCGACCTTCAGGTCGTTCAGCAGGGGGGTCATCCTGCTCCCCTCTCATCTCGGTGGTTCAGTGGAACTGCGGCACGATCAGACAGATGCCGTACGCCGCCACCGCCGCGCAGGCGAGGCACAGGCCGGTCTGGGCGATGCCGAGCGTGGACGTACCACCACCGCCATCCTCCCGCGCCCCCTCGAAGCGGGCGAGCCCGAGTACCCGAGGGCGAAGACCACCCCCACGGCGATGGTGACGCCGACCCTCACCGCGGTGACCTGGCCGAGGGCGGTCCAGTCGATGCTCATGACAGGAACTCCTCAAGAGGCTCAGGGGGCCGTGCGTCGAAGGCCAGGGCCGTGACGCTGACGACCGCCACGAGGAACGTGATGTGGTCCATGCCTCTCATGGGAGCAAGCGCTTCCGTACGGCAGGAGAACGCCGGGCAAAGCCCCTTCCAGGTCCCCGCGCCCAGCTGGTGAGCATCATGCGATGCTGGCGTGATGGTGAGCATCGAGGACCTGGTCCGGCTGCGGCAGGCGCGGGACCGCATGGACCGCGAGTACACCGAGCCGCTCGACGTGACCGCGCTCGCCCGCACCGCGCTGATGTCACCGGGCCACTTCCAGCGCAGCTTCCGCGCGGCCTTCGGGGAGACGCCGTACGGCTATCTCATGACCCGGCGCATCGAGCGCGCGAAGGCGCTGCTGCGGCGGGGTGACCTCTCCGTCACCGAGGTCTGCATGGCCGTGGGCTGCACCTCCCTCGGCTCCTTCAGCTCGCGCTTCACGGAACTGGTGGGCGAGACGCCGAGCGCCTACCGCGCACGCCCCCATGAGGAGATCGCCGGGATCCCGCCGTGCGTGGTCCGCAGGCACACCCGGCCCCGACGGGCCTAACGTGAAGCCATGGACATCAAACTCAAGAACTGCTTCATCGCCGTCGACGACCACGACAAGGCGGTCGCGTTCTACCGGGACGTCCTGGGCATGGAGGTGCGCAACGACGTCGGGTACGAGGGCATGCGCTGGGTGACGGTCGGCTCGCCGCTCCAGCCGGACGTGGACATCGTGCTGGAGCCGCCGGCCGCGGACCCGGACGCGTCCCCCGCGGACAAGGAGGCGATGGCGCGACTGCTGGCCAAGGGGCTGTTGCGGGGGGTCAACTTCACGACCACCGACTGTGACGCCTTGTTCGCCCGGGTGCGGGAGTCGGGGGCCGATGTCATCCAGGAGCCCACGGACATGCCGTACGGGGTGCGGGACTGTGCGTTCCGGGATCCGGCGGGGAACATGCTGCGGTTCATGGAGGTGCCGAAGTAGAGAAGGCGCCGAATTCAGAAGAGGTGGCGAGGTGGAGGAGCCTACGATCACCGCATGACTACCCGCTGGACGTACGCCTTCGTCGACCGGCCCGCGGCACGATTCGCTCAGGCCTGCGACTTCTGGACCAGTGCCACCGGCACCCGGTTGTCCGAATTCCGGGGTGAGCGGCGGGAGTTCGTGACCCTCGTGCCGCTCGGCGGAGCCGACGCCTGCGTCAAGGTCCAGGCCGTCGCCTCCGGGCCCGGCGGTGCCCATCTCGACTTCTGCGTCGACGACGTACGGAAGTTCGCGAAGGCGGCCCAGGCGCTCGGCGCACACGTGGTCGCCGACCAGGGCACGTTGGTCGTGCTCCGCTCCCCCGCCGGCCGGCTGTTCTGCGCCGACCCCTGGCGCGGACAGTCGACCCGCCCGCCGGTGATCCGCGGCAGCCGACTCGACCAGGTCTGCCTCGACATCCCGCCCTCCCTCTACGACACCGAAGTCGCTTTCTGGGCCGCCCTGTTGCCCGACTGGGAGTCGCGCTCCGGCTCGCTCCCCGAGTTCCATGTCCTCCAGCCACCGGCCGGCCTCCCGGTCCGCATCCTCCTCCAGCGCCTCGACGAGGAACGCCCCGCCTCCGCACATCTCGACCTGGCCTGCGCGGACATCGAGGCGACACGGGCCGAACACGAGCGCCTGGGTGCCGAGTTCGTCGCCCGGCACCGGAACTGGACGGTGCTGCGCGACCCGGCGGGCGGCCTGTACTGCCTGACAGGGCGCGACCCGGAGACGGGCGGACTGCCTAACCGGATGAGATGAACGCGCAGGCAACGATCGTCGGACCTGCCCCGGGGTCGGCGGTGAGGCTGGGACACATGCTCTCCCACCCCTCCGGAAGCGCGGGGCGCGGACCGCTCCTCTCCCAGCTGGACTGCCCCGGCGGCTCCGCCGAGTCCTGCAGCCACAGCGTCAGCCCGCCCGTGACGACCACGAGAGCCGCCCAGACCGCCACGGCCCACGCCCACACCCGACGGCGACCGCTCACTCCCACGGCTCCACGTCGACGACCGCGTCCACCGGGATCGGCCCGTAGACGTGCGGGAACTCCTCGGCGCCGGGCTCGGGGGCCTCGTACTTCAGCGGGACGTCGAGGCGAGCGGGGTCGATGACGAGGAGCACCAGGTCGTCGGGGCCGTCGTAGGAGCCGTAGAGGAAGGCCGCGACGGCCGGCAGCTGCTCGCGCGTCGAGCAGTGGATGAATCCCTCCTCCTGGAGGGTGCGGCCGCGCGTCGAGATCTCGTACGTGCCCCGGGCGCGGGCCTCCTCCCAGAGGGAGCGTTCGGTCAGGTGCACGATGAGGTTCGTTGTGGACATGCCGTCACGTTAAGGCCTCAGCCGTGCCGCCCGCCGGTGCAAATAGCGTTGCTCGGGCAGGCTCAGGGTCTTGGCGGCCGCCGACTCGTACGCGGCACGCGCCTCCTCGGAGGAACCGGCCCGCTCCAGCAGATGTCCGCGCACGGCGTCCAGGCGGTGCCCCAACTCGTCGGTGAGCGAGTCCAGTTCCGCGAGACCGGCCTCGGGACCGTGCACCATCGCGACCGCGACCGCCCGGTTCAGTCGCTCCACGGGCCCCGGAACGAGTCGTACGAGAACGTCGTAGAGCCCGAGGATCTCCCGCCAGTCGGTCGCCTCCGGCGCGGGCGCCTCGTCGTGTACGGCGGCGATGGCCGCGCGGATCTGATAGGGCCCGGCACGGCGGCGGGCCAGCGCGCGGGTGACCAGCGCGACGCCCTCCTCGATCGCCGCCCTGTCCCAGCGGCCGCGGTCCTGTTCGTCGAGGGGGACCAGGTCGCCGCCCGGGCCGGTGCGGGCGTCGCGGCGGGCGTCGGTGAGGAGCATCAGGGCGAGCAGGCCCGCGGTCTCGCAGTCGTCGGGGAGCAGACGGTGGACCGTGCGGGTCAGGCGGATCGCCTCTCCGGCGAGGTCGCGGCGCTGGAGGGCCGGGCCGGAGGTCGCCGTATGGCCCTCGTTGAAGATCAGGTAGAGGGTGTGCAGGACGGCGGGCAGCCGTTCCGCCCAGTTGTCGGGCCGCCCGAAGCTCACGCCCCGGACCTTCTGCTTGGCCCGGCTGACCCGCTGGGCCATGGTCGCCTCGGGGACGAGGTACGCCCGGGCGATCTCCGCCGTGGTCAGACCGCCGACCGCACGCAGGGTGAGCGCGATCTGCGCGGACGGGGTGAGCTGCGGATGGCAGCACAGGAACAGCAGGGACAGGGTGTCGTCGGGGCGCGGCGCGCGGTCGGCGAGGGCGGTGTCCCGCACGCTCAGCGCGGCCGCCTTCTCCTCCCTCGCCCGCCGTGCCTCCTCCGCGCGCAGCACGTCGGTCAGCCGCCGGGAGGCCACCTTGATGAGCCACCCGCGCGGATTGTCGGGCACCCCGGCGGCCGGCCACTGCCCGGCCGCGGCCAGCAGTGCCTCCTGTACGGCGTCCTCGGCGGCATCGAAACGGCCGTACCGCCTGACCAGCGCGCCGAGGACCTGCGGCGCGTGCAGGCGCAGCAGGTCCTCGGTCGGGGTCATCGCTCGCACGGTTCTCAGATGTCCCCGGCGCCGTCCAGGATGGGCCGGATCACCACCGGGTACTCGGGGGCACCGGCGGGCTGGGGGCACTGGGCGATGCGCTCGGCGATCTCCGTGACGCGCTCCAGACTCTCGCACTCCAGCACCCAGTAGCCGCACAGCAGCTCCTTGGTCTCGCTGTACGGGCCGTCGGTGATCACGGCCTTGCCGTCCGCGCCCCGGCTGACGTGCCGGACCTTCGCGGGCTCGGCGAGGCCCTGGCCGTCGAGCATCTCGCCGGTCTCGGACAGGTCGTCGTTGACGGCGCTCATGAAGGCGTACATCGTCTGGATCTCCTGCTCGCTCCAGGCCGGGGAGTGCTCGGAGCCCTTGCCGCGCATGGCGTCGTAGTCGGCCTGCGTTCCCTGCACCATGACCAGGTACTTCATGATTCCGCTCCTTCGGCTTCGGTCGGCTCGGCCGCCCGGTGCGGGCGGCTTTCACAGGGGACGTCGGAGCCGGGGACGGATTCTCGACAGGGATTCAGGAACTTTTTCCGGCGGGTGCGCCGCCGTGGTCCTCGCCGGACTCGGCGGCCTGGCCGGCGTGCGCCTCACACTCGGGGTTGCGGCACGGGCCGTCCGCCCATACCGGGACCCACGCACCCAGCGTCTTGTGACGCCGTACGACTGTCTCGACCGGCTGTCCGCAGACGGGACAGACGCGTTCGTCGCTGCCCATGTCCTCAGGGTAGGACGAAGGGGCCGCGGGCGCCTGCCGCTGTCGGCCTCTGCTGCGGTCAGCTCGTCCTGCCGTACGTCCGCACCACGACGCCGTTGTCGAAGACGCGGACCTCGTCGAGTGTGAACTCGGTGAGGGCGAAGCCGGAACCGAACATCGGCATGCCGGTGCCGAGGACCACGGGGTACGTCTTGATGACGAGTTCGTCGATCTCGTCGTGGAGTTCGCCCGCGAGCTTGGAGCCGCCGCACAGGTAGATGTCGAACTCGCAGTCCTCCGCCTTCAGCTCGCGCACCTTGGCGATCAGGTCGTCGCCGATGATCTCGACGTGCGGGTCGGGCGACTCGGTGAGGGTGCGCGAGGCGACGTACTCGCGCAGGTGGTCATAGGGGCTGGTGACGCCCTCCTTCAGGGCCACCTCGTAGCTGCCGCGGCCCTGGACGATCGTGTCGAACCTCCGGTGCTCCAGGTCGTGGATGCCGAGGGCCCTGCGACCCTGGGCATAGATGGTCTCCGGGAACTCGGCCTTGAGGTAGGAGAGGAACTCCTCGTCGACGAACCGGTACATGAACGAGGCGTCGCCGCTCTCGTCCCCGATGAAGCCGTCGATCGTGCAGGCGATGAAGTACGTGAGCTTTCGCAAGCGGGTCTCTTTTCGTAGGCTGCGCTCGGCATGTGAACCACGTCAGTTGTAGTACTTCACCTGTAGTGGTTGCAAGGCGTTTCCGACGCCGGGTGCAACTGGGAAGGGAGATTCCGCATGGCCAGCAATCCGGAACGCCGGGCCACGCTCGTGGACGCGGGGGTCGATGTGCTCGCCCGCGAGGGGGCGCGCGGTCTGACGTTCCGCGCGGTCGACACCGAGGCGGGCGTCCCGGTGGGGACGGCCTCGAACTACTTCACGGACCGCGACGACCTGCTGAGGCAGATCGACGCCCGCCTGCACATCCGGCTGGCTCCCGACCCGGACAAGTTCGCCGAACTGCTGACCCGGCCGAAGGACCGCTCCCTGGTCGCGGCCTTCATGCACGACCTGATGGCCCGCGCGACCCACGACCACACGGGCTATCTGGCCCTTCTGGAAATGCGCCTGGAGGCCACCCGCCGCCCCGCACTCCGCGCGTCCTTCACCACGTCGGTCCGAGCGGACCTGGAGGAGGGCATCCGGTTCCACCGCGAGGCGGGCCTGCCGGGCGGCGACGAGACGGTCACGGTGCTCTATCTGGCGATGCTGGGACTGCTGCTCGAACACCTGACGCTGCCCGGGGCGCTGGAGGGAGTACTGCCGGGGGTGGGAGTTCCGGAGGGCCTGGTGGAACGGATCGTGGAGACGGTGGTCCCGGCCCCGCCGAGCTAGTCAGGGGGCGGGGGACCACGCGGCCGGCTTCGCCCCGGCCGCGCCGTGCGACGCCCCCTCCGGCACTATCGCGAAGCGCGCGGCTCGCGCCACATCGGCCACATCTGCGGCCCGTCAGGCAGGTCGAGCGGCCGCTCCACGAGCTCGAACCCGAGCCGCTCGTACAGCCCCCGGCTCCGCGCACTGCTCGCCTCCAGATACGCCGGCACCCCCTCCCGGTCGCACCGCTCCAGCACCGACCCGATGAGCGCGGTCCCGAGCCCCTCCCCCTGCCGCTCGGGAGCCACGCCGATCATCCACAGGTACTCGTGGGCCCGCCCGGCCGGATGCACCTCGGCCGTGAGCCGCCCGATCAGCTCGATGCGCTCATTGCCCGGATCGAGAGCCTCACGCAGTGCGGCGAACCCGTCCTCGCCGTCCATCTCCTCGCCCCCGTCCGCCGGCACCGGCAGCCACAGCGCGCACGCGGTCCCGTCCTCCGTGACGTCCACCCGCCCCTCGGCCATCACGATGTCCACGAACGCGGCCATCAACCGGGGATGCGTCGTACGGCGGTACTCCTCCCCCGGGAAGATCCACCCGCTGACCGGATCGTCCTGGAAAGCCGAGTCCAGCAGTCGCGTCACCAGTTCGCGATCGCTGCTGCCGGCGGTCCGTATCGCCACGCCCATGCCCCACCCCTTCATCTCAACCACCGTTGGTCACAAGGGTGTTGAGACTATCCGGTGAGCATGCGGAAGCGGGCCCCGCACACCGTGGGGATGTGCGGGACCCGTCGGCCGGGACCCCCGGAGGCCGCGCGGGATCAGGAACCGCGCGGTGCCGGGCGCCCCGGGGTCCTCAGGCGCTGCGCCGCGTCACGAACTCCGCGAGGGAGAGCAGCCCGCCCGCCGCCTCCGGATCGGGCACCGCACGGGCCAGTTGATCCATCGCCCGGGCCATCCGGTCGGCGGCCTGCGCCTGCGCCCAGTCACGGCCGCCGGCCTCCTCGACGGCCAGGGCCGTGCGCACCAGGTCCTCCTCGGCGTACGGCGCCGCGTACAGCTCGGCCAGGTCCGCGGCCGCGGCCGTACCGGAGGTGAGCGCGGCGACCACCGGGAGGGACTTCTTGCGGGCGGCGAGGTCCGCGCCGACCGGTTTGCCGGTGCGGCTCGGGTCGCCCCATATGCCGATCACGTCGTCGATGAGCTGGAAGGCGAGGCCCGCCTCCCGGCCGAACGCGTCCATCGCCCCGACATCCTCGGCGGACGCGCCCGCGTACAGCGCGCCGAGCGCACAGGCACACCCGAGCAGCGCGCCCGTCTTGGCCTCCGCCATCACGAGCACCTGGTCGAGGGTGACCTCGCCGGGACCGAGCTCCTGCATGGCGGTGTCCTCGTGCTGGCCCTCGCACAGTTCGACGACACAGGCCGCGAGCCGGGCCGCGGCCGGTCCCGCCGCGGGGTGCGGGTCCTCGGCCAGCAGCCGCAGCGCCAGCGCCTGGAGGGCGTCCCCGGCCAGGATCGCGTCGGGGTCGCCGAACACGGTCCACGCCGTGGCGCGGTGCCGGCGGGTGGTGTCGCGGTCCATCACGTCGTCGTGCAGCAACGTGAAGTTGTGCACCAGCTCCACCGCCACGGCGGCCCGGACGGCCGCCGCCCGTGCCCGGTCCCCGCCGAGAGCGGCGGCCGCGGTGAGGACGAGTGCGGGCCGTATCGCCTTGCCCGCGTTGCCCGCAGCCGGAGTGCCGTCGGCGTGCTCCCAGCCGAAGTGGTAGAGCGCGACCCGGCGCAGGGAGCCGGGCAGCGACTCCAGCGCGGAACGCAGCTCGGGGTCGACCGACGCCCGGGCCCGCTCCAGGATCACCGCGGCCTCGTGCCCGTCTGCCGAACGCGCCTCGGCCCGGGCGTCGGGTCCGTGGAGCGGGCGGCCCTGGGGCGGCACGTCGGGCCCGTGACGCGGATGGGTCTCGGCCATCGTGTCGGGCTCGTGCAGCGGACGCGCCTCGGCCCCGTCGAGCCGGCCCGTCTCTCCGGCCGGTGCCCCGCCCCCGGTCCCCCCGGCGGCCGGCGCCTCCGTCCTCTCGGTCGCCAGTGCCTGCGTACCCGTCGTGAACTCGGCCATGGGACCCCCCTCGGTCAGTCCGCGGACGGTGGCGCTTCCGCTGTGGGCGGGCCCGCTCCTCCGGGGTGCCTCCACCCCGGAGGTCGACCGGGATGCCCCCACGCCGGTGTCCGACCGGGGTGTGCCCGCCCCGGTGGGCGGGGACACGGCTCCCCGGCTCGGGAACGTCACCTCCAGCGGCCGA
This sequence comes from Streptomyces sp. NPDC005402, assembly GCF_040606575.1. Classification (NCBI taxonomy): domain Bacteria; kingdom Bacillati; phylum Actinomycetota; class Actinomycetes; order Kitasatosporales; family Streptomycetaceae; genus Streptomyces; species Streptomyces sp. NPDC005402. The sequence goes on along the minus strand of NZ_JBEXFB010000040.1, from coordinate 32,841 downwards.
TCTCGACGTTCTCCATGACTCCGAGCGCGTCCGGCACCAGCACGGCCGCCGAGTAGTAGGCCGTCACCAGGTACTTGATGATCGACTGTTCGTTGATGCCCATGAACCGCACCGACAGGCTCGGCTCGATCTCGTCCGGGATACCGGCCTGCTGGAGGCCGATGACGCCCTGGTCGGCCTCACCGGTACGCATGGCGATGATCGAGGTGGTCCGCTCCGGGGTGACCGGGATCTTGTTGCACGGATAGATCGGCACCCCGCGCCAGGTGGGGATGCGGTTGCCGCCCATGTCGATGGTCTCGGGGACCAGTCCGCGCTTGTTGAGCTCACGGCCGATCGCGGAGATCGCGCGCGGGTGGGCGAGCAGCAGCTTGGTGCCCCGGCGGCGGCTGAGCAGTTCGTCGAGATCGTCGGGGCTGGGCACACCGTCGTGCGGCTGGAGTCGCTGGTCGTACTCGCAGTTGTTCAGCAGCCCGAACTCACGGTTGTTGACGAGCTCGTGCTCCTGGCGCTCCTTGAGGGCCTCGACGGTCAGCCGGATCTGCTGTTCCGTCTGGTTCATCGGCTGGTTGTAGAGGTCGGCGACGCGCGTGTGGATGCGCAGGACGGTCTGGGCGATGCTCAGTTCGTACTCGCGGGGCCGGGCGTCGTAGTCGACGAAGGTGTGCGGGATGTCGGGCTCGCCCGCGTGGCCCGCCGCGAGGTCGATCTCTTTCTCGCCGTATTTGTTGGTGCGCTGCGAGGGGATCGCGCGCTGTTCCCGGAGGTGCTCGCCCAGAGCTTCGGCGCGCTCCGCCACCTGGTCGACGTCCTGGCGGGGCAGCACGAGGACCGTGCAGGCGGTGGCCGCGCGGGCGGTGTACTCCCAGATGGCGTCCGGGTCGAGGAGCGCCTGGTCGCCGAAGTAGGCGCCGTCGGCCAGGACCCCGAGGACCGCGTCGTCGCCGTAGGGGCCGGTGCCGACCTTCTCCACCCTGCCGTGCGCCAGCAGATACACCTCGTCGGCCTGGGCGCCGAAGGACGCGATCACCGAACCCTGGGTGAACTCCCGCTGCTGGCAGCGCTGGGCGAGCTCGGAGAGCACCTCGTCGTCCTCGTACGACCTGAGGGCCGGCAGCTCGCGCAGCTCGGCGGGGATCACCTCGACCCGGTCCCCGGTCTTCACGAAGGTCACCCGGCCGTCGCCCACGGCGTAGCTCAGGCGCCGGTTCACCCGGTACGTACCGCCCTGTACGTTCACCCAGGGCAGCATGCGCAGCAGCCAGCGGGAGCTGATCTCCTGCATCTGAGGCGCGGACTTGGTGGTGGTGGCCAGGTTCCGCGCGGCCGCTGTGCCGAGGCTCTGCTGCGGCCGGTCCTGCTCGGTGCGGACCTCTTCGCCTACCGACATAAGGAATTGCCCTCCCGGTACATGCCCGGACGCGATCTGCGCCCCGGCACCGATGTGCAAGAGCAAGCCTTCCTCACCGAGCGTGCCGGTGCTATTACCCGAAAGAGGGGGAATGGATCACCGCGGGGATGGGCATATGCGCGCTTCCTATCCACTGACGTCCAGTCAATTCGACTTCGAAGAACGGAATTTGACTGTCCGAATCAGCTCGCACGCTGTACGAGCCAGGAGTCGGAGTCCGCCACTTTCGGTACAAGCACCGGTAGGGGCCGGCCGCGGTCGGTGGCTGGTCGCGACGCGAAGGAGGGAGCCATGGCCTCACCCATGTCCGCGGACAGATTCCTTGCCGTCCTGCGGGCGGAGGGCGCGACCGTCGTCGAGGTCGGCGACTGGGAGCACCACAACCGCAACCACGTCGGCGCCTGGGGACCGGTGCACGGCGTGATGATCCACCACACGGTGACCAAGGGCAGCGCGGCGACGGTGGAGCTGTGCCGCAAGGGCTACACCGGCCTGCCTGGCCCCCTGTGCCACGGAGTCATCACCAAGAACGGCACGGTCCATCTCGTCGGCTACGGCCGCGCCAACCACGCCGGTCTCGGCGACGACGACGTCCTGCGGGCGGTGATCGCGGAGAAGGCGCTCCCCCTCGACAACGAGGCCAACACCGACGGCAACCGCCACTTCTACGGCTTCGAGTGCGAGAACCTCGGCGACGGGGAGGATCCCTGGCCGGCCGCCCAGCTGAAGGCGATCGAGCAGGTGTCGGCGGCGGTGTGCCGCCACCACGGCTGGACGGAACGGTCGGTCATCGGCCACCTGGAGTGGCAGCCGGGCAAGGTGGATCCGCGGGGCTTCACGATGGCCTGGCTGCGCGGCCGGATCCGGGAGCGCCTGAAGTGACCCCGCAGGTCACAATGGGGGCGTGACCGGCCTCGACACCCTGCGCCCCCGCCTGCCCTCGCCCCTGCAGGAGCTGTCGGACCCGCGCTTCGCCCGGCACGGCGTGCGCCTCCTCCTCAAGCGCGACGACCTGATCCACCCCGAGCTCGTCGGCAACAAGTGGCGCAAACTCGCGCCGAACCTCACCGCGACGGCCGACCGTACGGTCGTCACCTTCGGCGGCGCGTACTCCAACCATCTGCGCGCCACGGCCGCCGCGGGCCGCCTCCTGGCCCTGCCCACGGTCGGCGTCGTCCGCGGTGAGGAACTCGCCGACCGCCCCCTGAACCCCTCCCTCGCCCGGTGTGCGGCCGACGGCATGCGACTGCACTTCGTCGACCGGCCGACGTACCGCCGCAAGACCGAACCGGACACCCTCGCGCGCGTGCTGCGCGCGGCGGACGCCGAGGACGCGTACGTCGTCCCGGAGGGCGGCAGCAACCCCCTGGCCGTACAAGGGTGCCGCGCACTCGGCGAGGAGTTGTCGGGGCGGGCCGACGTCGTGGCGATCGCCTGCGGCACCGGCGGCACCCTGGCGGGCCTGGCGGCCGGACTGGCCCCGAACCAGCGCTGCCTGGGCGTCCCCGTTCTCAAGGGCGGCTTCCTGACCGCCGACATAGAGTCCCTGCAACGCCGTGCCTTCGGTGCCCGACGCGGCGACTGGACGCTCGACGACCGCTTCCACTTCGGCGGCTACGCCCGCACACCCCCCGAACTCGACACCTTCGCCGAGGACTTCGAGCACCGCCACGGTGTCCCCGTGGAACGTCTCTATGTCGCCAAGTTGCTCTACGGCCTTGTCGCCCTCACCGAGGAGGGCGCCTTCCCGCGCGGGACGACACTGGCGGCCGTGATCACCGGCCGCCCCTTTCCCTGACGTCCGCCCCGCTTGTTCGGCCGGCCCTACTCGGCCGCCTCCCGGTACGCCGCGGCCTCCTCCAGGTCCAGCCTGCGCAGCAGTGTCCGCAGCATCTCGTCGTCGATGTAGCGGTGGTCCCGCAGCTTCACGAACACCGCGCGCTCGGCGCCGATCATCTCGCGGGACAGCCGGCGGTAGGTGTCGTCGACGGTCTCGCCGGTGAGGGGGTTGGACTGGCCGAGCCGTTCCCAGACGGCGTTGCGGCGGCGGTCCAGGACCATGCGCAGGCGGTCGGCCAGGGGCGGTGGGAGGGCGTTGCGCTCGTCGGAGAGGAGTTCGTCCAGGCGCCGTTCGGCGGCCCGTGAGGCCTGCGCCTGGGCGTTGGCCTCGGCGAGGGTCTCGGCCTGCTGGTCGCGGCCGGGGAGCTTCAGCAGGCGGATCAGCGGGGGCAGGGTGACGCCCTGGACGACGAGGGTGCCGATGACCGTCGTGAAGGTCAGGAAGAGGATCAGGTTGCGGCCCTCGAACGGCTCGCCGTCGTGCAGGTGCTCCGGGATCGAGAAGGCGATCGCCAGCGAGACCACGCCCCGCATCCCGGCCCAGGCGATCACGAAGGGCCCCTTCCAGGTGGGGTTGTCCTCCCGCGCGCGGATCCGCGCGGAGAGGATGTACGGCAGGAAGGTCGCCGGATAGACCCACACGAACCTCGACACGACGACCACGAGGAAGACGGCGACCGCGTACCAGGCGGCGGGACCGCCCTCGTACGCGCCGAGGCCCTTCAGCACCACGGGCAGTTGGAGCCCGATGAGGGCGAACACCGACGACTCCAGGACGAAGGCGACCATCTTCCAGACGGCCTCCTCCTGGAGGCGCGTCGCGAAGTCGACCTCCCACGCGCGGTGTCCGAGGAAGAGGGCGACCACGACCACCGCGAGCACCCCGGACGCGTGGAACTGCTCGGCCGCCGCATAGGCGACGAACGGGATGAGCAGGGAGAGCGTGTTCTGCAGCAGCGGCTCCTTGAGGTGGGTCCGCAGCCAGTGGATCGGCACCATCAGCACCAGCCCGACCACGACCCCGCCCACCGCCGCGAGCAGGAACTCGCCGATGCCGCCCGCCCAGGTGGCCCCCTCTCCGATCGCGGCCGCGAGCGCGACCCGGTAGGCGGTGATCGCGGTCGCGTCGTTCACCAGGGACTCGCCCTGGAGGATGGTCGTGATCCGGGAGGGCAGCCCCACGCGGCGTGCCACCGCCGTCGCCGCGACCGCGTCCGGCGGCGCCACCACCGCGCCCAGCACGAGCGCCCCGGTCAGCGACAGACCCGGCACGATCTGGTACGCCGCCCAGCCGACGGCGAGGGTCGCGAAGAGCACGTATCCCACCGACAGCAGCGCCACGGGCCGCATCTGGGCCCTGAGGTCGAGATAGGAGCTGTCGGTGGCCGCGGAGTGCAGCAACGGCGGCAGGATGATGGGCAGGACGACGTCCGGGTCGAGCGTGTACTCGGGGACTCCCGGGACGTACGAGATCAGCAGGCCGGCCGCGACCAGCAGCAGCGGCGCCGGAATCGGGGTGCGCCGGGCTGCCGCGGCGATCCCCGCGCTCCCTGCCACCAGCAACAGCAGTGGCATCACGTCCATGGCCCTCGCCCGCCCTCGCTCATCGTCGTGCGCCCGCCCTCTTTTTTCGCGCGACCGTCCGCGCGGCCGTCGTAACCTGGCAATCATGAAACAGTGCACGCACGCGGACGCGCTGCCGCACCCGGAGCCCGAGCCGCTCAGCGACACCTGCCCGGAGTGCTTGAGGGACGGTACCCACCCGGTACAACTGCGCCTGTGCCTGTCCTGCGGTCACGTCGGCTGCTGCGACTCCTCGCCGGGACAACATGCGACGAAGCACCACAAGGACTCCGAGCACCCGGTCATGCGGACCCACGAACCGGGTGAGAACTGGCGTTGGTGCTTCGTGGACCACGTCCTTGTGTGACCCTGGACCCCCGGGTTCCAGGACGGTTCGACCGTCTGACGTCTGGGTACGTCAACCCGGCGCGCGTTCTTCCCAATTGGAGCCGCAAACCCCTAGACACGGAGCGTGTCCACAGTTTTACTGTGAGTGACGGCAAGGGGTTGGGGTCCCGGGGACAGGAAAGTCGAGAGCGCGATAGCGTCACCGCTGAACCACACGTCGCGTTACTCCGGGGGGCGACCCTCGGCCCCCGTAAAGCTTGTACCACCTTGGAGGTGAGGGTGTCCCAGATCGCAGGCGAGCCCGCGACCCAGGACTTCGTGGAAGTCCGGCTGCCGGCCGCGGGTGCCTACCTGTCGGTGCTGCGGACGGCCACGGCCGGCCTCGCAGCCCGTTTGGACTTCACCCTCGACGAGATCGAGGACCTGCGCATCGCAGTGGACGAGGCCTGCGCGATCCTGCTCCAGCAGGCCGTGCCCGGCTCGGTGCTCAGCTGTGTCTTCCGACTCGTCGACGACTCGCTGGAGGTCACCGTCTCGGCCCCGACCACGGACGGTCACGCACCGTCACGGGACACCTTCGCCTGGACCGTCCTCTCGGCCCTCGCGGGCAAGGTCTCGTCGGCCGTGGACGAGGACAAGACCGTTTCGATCAGCCTCTACAAACAGCGCGGCGCGGGACCCGGGCCGGCGTGAGGAACGGGGACGGGCCGGTGCGGGACGAAGAGCGCGGCACACGGGAGCTGCCGGCCGAGGGCGGGCACCGTCCTGTCGGCCCGAGCGGCGCCGACAGCCTGGGCGACGACGGCTCCGGCGGTTCCCGTCGCATGGCGGACGGCATCGACGGCATCCCCGAGCAGCCCCGGCCGCATCCGGAGGAGGACGTCGTCGACACGACGGCGACCGGCTTCCTGGACGACGGCCGGCGTGATCGGAACGGTGCCGTGCAGGGTGCGCCTCCGGCAGGGAGGACCGGGGTCGTCCCGGTGCCGACGGAGGCGAGGGCTCGTGGAAGGGCGACGGGCGGGACGATGAGCGAGCACGAGCGAAACGCAGAGGACGGCGCGGCGGGCGCGAACAACACGCCGGTCCCGCGGCACGATCCACACGACCGCAGCGGGGCACGGGCCCTGTTCGTCGAGCTGCGCGCGCTGAAGGACGGCAGCCCGGAGTACGCGGAGCTGCGCAACCGGCTGGTCCGGATGCACCTGCCGCTCGTCGAGCACCTCGCGCGCCGCTTCCGCAACCGCGGCGAGCCGCTGGACGACCTGACCCAGGTCGCCACCATCGGTCTGATCAAGTCGGTCGACCGTTTCGACCCGGACCGCGGGGTGGAGTTCTCGACCTACGCGACCCCCACCGTGGTGGGCGAGATCAAGCGCCACTTCCGTGACAAGGGCTGGGCGGTCCGGGTGCCCCGGCGCCTGCAGGAACTGCGCCTGGCCCTGACGACGGCCACGGCGGAGCTCTCCCAGCAGCACGGCCGCTCCCCCACGGTCCACGAGCTGGCCGAGAAGCTGGCCATCTCGGAGGAGGAGGTCCTGGAGGGCCTGGAGTCCGCCAACGCGTACTCCACGCTGTCCCTGGACGTCCCCGACACGGACGACGAGTCCCCGGCGGTGGCGGACACCCTCGGCGCGGAGGACGAGGCGCTGGAGGGCGTCGAGTACCGGGAGTCCCTGAAGCCGCTGCTCGAGGATCTCCCGCCCCGCGAGAAGCGAATCCTTCTCCTCCGCTTCTTCGGCAACATGACCCAGTCGCAGATCGCGCAGGAGGTCGGCATCTCCCAGATGCACGTCTCCCGCCTGCTGGCCCGCACCCTGGCCCAGCTCCGGGAGAAGCTGCTGGTGGAGGAGTAGGCCCAGGGCCCGCCCTGGGCAGCGGCACGCATTCCGGGCCGACGACATCCCCTGCCCGGCCGAGGCCACCGCTCGCCGCCGGGCGCGGCCTCAGGCCGGACGTCGCCGAGCGTCTCCGCCCTACGACCCGAACCGGCGTTCCGGGGCCAGGGTTCACAGCTGTACGGTCGCCGTCGGCCCCTCAGGTCCCGCGGCCCACCACGGCAGACGACCGACAGCGGTGCACCGGACCGACGGCTACGGTCTACGGCCTACCGGCCCCTCACTCGCCGCTCGCACATGGAAGCGGCTGCGACTGCTCTCCCCGACCGGACAAGCGCCGTAAGACCTACGGCCCCTGCCCGCCGACTCGGCCCGCAGCACCCGGTCGGCACTCGGAGCCGACAGCGGCCCACACACCAACGGCTACTGCTTGCCGTCCTGTGCCCGTCCCGGCCCCCTGATTCCGAGCGCCTGGGTCGTCGCCGGGTTGATCAGCAGCATCAGCGCGGCCACCGCGACGACCGCGAGGGCGATGCCCGCCGGGAGCGCCACACTGTCGGCCTGGAGAAGGTTGTAGGCGACGGGCAGGGCCATGATCTGGGTGATGACGGCCGGGCCCCGACTCCAGCTGCGCCGACCGAGCAGCCCGCGTGCGGCGAGGAGCGGCAGCAGCGCCAGGACGATCAGCGTGATGCCACCGGTGACGGCCGACTGCCGGTCGTCCGGGTCGCCGGCCAGGCCCTCCACGAGCATCCAGACGCCTCCCGCGACGAGCGCCAGCCCTTCCAGGGCGGCCAGGGCGGCGGCGTACGTCAGGCGCCGCGGGCGCGGACCGGCGGTCTCGGGAGTGGTGGGGGTCTGCTCGCTGCTCACCCCTGAAGGGTAGCCCTCGCCCCCGAAGCCGCCGCGGGTCAGGCGCGGGCAACGCACACCCCCGCGCGCAGGTTGCCCCACGCCTCCGTGGCAAGGTTCACGCGTCGAAGTCTTACGTGATCCCTACCTCGACCTGTGCCCGGTACCACCCAGTAGGTACGCTGCAACCCATGCGTGCACTTCTCGTGGTCAATCCGGCGGCAACCACCACAAGCGCACGTACGCGCGATGTCCTGATCCACGCGCTCGCGAGCGAGATGAAACTCGAAGCGGTCACCACCGAGTACCGCGGCCACGCGCGCGACCTGGGCCGGCAGGCGGCGGAGAGCAAGGACATCGACCTGGTCGTGGCCCTGGGCGGCGACGGCACCGTGAACGAGGTCGTCAACGGCCTCCTGCACGCCGGCCCCGCGCCCGAGCACCTCCCCGGCCTCGCCGTGGTCCCCGGCGGCTCCACCAACGTCTTCGCCCGCGCCCTCGGCCTGCCCAACGACGCGGTCGAGGCCACCGGCGCCCTCCTGGACGCCCTGCGCGAGGGCAGCGAGCGCACCGTCGGCCTGGGGCTGACCACGGGCACGCCCGGCACCGAGGACGAAGCCGTGCCGGGACGCTGGTTCACCTTCAACGCGGGGCTCGGATTCGACGCCGGTGTGGTCGGCCGGGTGGAGCAGCAGCGGGAGCGGGGCAGGAAATCCACACACGCTCTCTACGTCCGTCAGGCATTGCGCCAGTTCTTCGGTGAGGCGCACCGCCGGCACGGGACGATCACCGTGGAGCGGCCGGACGCGGAGCCGGTGACCGATCTGGTCCTTTCCATAGTCTCGAACACCTCTCCGTGGACCTTCCTGGGCAATCACCCGATGTACGCGTCACCTAAGGCGTCGTTCGATAAAGGCCTCGACATACTCGGTCTCAGCCGTATGACGACGCCCGCGATCACCCGATATGGCACCCAGTTGCTCACTTCGTCCCCCGAACGCGGCCCGCGTGGCAAGCACGCCGTGTCCCTGCACGACCTGGACCAGTTCACCTTGCATTCGAAGGTGCCCCTGCCCCTCCAGATGGACGGCGACCACCTCGGACTGCGTACGAGCGTGACGTTCACAGGCGTACGCCGTGCACTGCGTGTGATTGTGTGAGCAGAAGGGGCTAAAGTCCTTTCACTCGAACGTTTAGGCCAGGGTCCACCCCATGGAAGTACGGCTGTGACCTAGTCGACACCGAGGAATCAAAAAAAACTTTCCGGAAGGGGTTGTATCCGCCGCTGAGGTTTGCGAGTCTCTACGTGGCGGTCGGGACAGCCCGCAACACCAGCGTCCACAGACCACCGGAACCCCTCTTCAATCCACAGGACCACGCCGGGGAAGACTCGGCGATCGGCCCTTCACTTGTTGAGGGATTCGTGAAAGCGTTCACATTCACAAGCAACTTGCACGTAATACCAAGGAGAGGTAGCAGCCATGGACTGGCGTCACAACGCCGTTTGCCGCGAGGAAGACCCCGAGCTCTTCTTCCCCATCGGCAACACCGGTCCTGCGCTGCTGCAGATCGAGGAAGCCAAGGCCGTCTGCCGTCGCTGTCCCGTTATGGATCAGTGTCTGCAGTGGGCGCTCGAGTCCGGCCAGGACTCCGGCGTCTGGGGTGGTCTCAGCGAGGACGAGCGTCGCGCCATGAAGCGCCGTGCCGCCCGCAACCGGGCCCGTCAGGCTTCTGCCTGACACCCGCCCCTAAAACAGCCTGAGCTTGGCGGCGCGTACACCGCGTACGCTTCTCCCGCCCCCGAGCCGCAGCGCGCAGTACCCCCGATGCGCAGCACACGCTGGCAACGAGCATTTGAGCCCCGGACCCCTGAACGGTCCGGGGCTTTTTGCTGCGCCCCGGGACCCTGCGCGGCCTTACTCTCGTCCGGACCGTGCGCGGCCCTATTTGTGCGCCCGCACCGGCACGTCCAGGATCACCCGGGTACCGCCCTCCGATGCCGGGACCATGTCGAACGTACCGCCCAACTCGCCCTCCACCAGGGTCCGTACGATCTGCAGACCCAGGTTGCCCCCGGTGTGCGGGTCGAAGCCGTCGGGCAGACCGACACCGTCGTCCTGGACGGTGACGAGGAGGCGGGCCTCCTTGGTGGTGCCGCCGCGGACGGCCGAGACCTCGACCGTGCCTGTCTCGCCCTCGCGGAAGCCGTGCTCCAGGGCGTTCTGGAGGATTTCCGTGAGGACCATGGACAGGGGGGTGGCGACCTCGGCGTCCAGGATGCCGAAGCGTCCGGTGCGCCGGCCGGTGACCTTGCCCGGGGAGATCTCGGCGACCATGGCGAGCACACGGTCGGCGATCTCGTCGAACTCCACCCGCTCGTCCAGGTTCTGAGACAGCGTCTCGTGCACGATCGCGATCGAGCCGACGCGCCGTACCGCCTCTTCGAGGGCTTCCCGGCCGCGGTCGGACTCGATGCGCCGGGCCTGGAGACGGAGCAGGGCCGCCACCGTCTGGAGGTTGTTCTTCACCCGGTGGTGGATCTCCCGGATGGTCGCGTCCTTGGTGATCAACTCCCGCTCACGGCGGCGCAGTTCGGTCACGTCCCGTAGCAGGACCAGTGAACCGATGCGGGTGCCCTTGGGTTTGAGCGGAATCGCCCGGAACTGGATGACCCCGTCGTGCGCCTCGATCTCGAACTCACGGGGCGCCCAGCCGCTGGCGACCTTGGCGAGCGCCTCGTCCACCGGGCCGCGGGTCGGGGCGAGTTCGGCGGTGGTCCGGCCGAGGTGCTGGCCCACGAGGTCGGAGGCCAGGCCCATGCGGTGGTAGGCGGACAGGGCGTTCGGGGAGGCGTACTGGACGATGCCGTCCGCGTCGAGGCGGATCAGGCCGTCGCCGACGCGGGGGGCCGCGTCCATGTCCATCTGCTGGTTGGGGAACGGGAAGGAGCCGGCCGCGATCATCTGGGCCAGGTCGGACGCGCTCTGCAGATAGGTCAGTTCGAGGCGGCTGGGGGTGCGGACGGTCAGCAGGTTGGTGTTGCGCGCGATGACACCGAGGACGCGCCCCTCCCGTCGTACCGGAATCGACTCGACGCGGACCGGGACCTCCTCGCGCCACTCCGGGTCGCCCTCGCGCACGATCCGGCCCTCGTCGAGCGCCGCGTCCAGCAGCGGGCGGCGGCCGCGGGGGACGAGGTGGCCGACCATGTCGTCCTGGTAGGAGGTGGGGCCGGTGTTGGGCCGCATCTGGGCGACGGAGACATAGCGCGTGCCGTCGTGGGTGGGGACCCACAGGACGAGGTCGGCGAAGGAGAGGTCGGAGAGCAACTGCCACTCCGAGACCAGCAGATGCAGCCACTCGAGGTCGGAGTCATCGAGGGCGGTGTGCTGGCGGACCAGTTCGTTCATGGAGGGCACGTGTGCGAGCGTACCTGGGGGTATGTGGGTGACCTAAAAACACCGCGCGCCGCCGGATCCTGAGCCCGGGAACACCCGCGGGCCGCGGCGCCTGGGAAGGACCCTCAGCCTTCCCGGCACCGCAGCCCGGAGCAATATCGGCCGTGGGGTGTGCGGTCCCGTCGGCCGAGGATGAGGACCCGGGGCAGTCAGGGCAGAGAGCTCCGGTTCCTCGGTCCGCCTTCCTGTGCGGGGAAGACGGAAGTCACGGTTCAATTGTGGACTAGACCACTAGGTGTGTCCATGCGTTGGAGCCTGTTTGTTGTTGGAGCTTTCCCCAGGGGAGCCAACTGGTCGGACCCCCTAGCATCCACCACGCAGCCTAACGCGTGTGGGTTCATGTGCGGGGCCAGATAGTCACGGCAATTTCCGCGACCGCTTCCAACTCCTCCCGGCTCGCGCCGTCCCGCGCCTGCTGGGACATGCCCTGGATCACCGCCCCGGTGAACCGGGCCAGCGCGGCGGCGTCGGTTCCGGCCGGCAGCTCCCCCGCGGCGATGTCGGCGCCGATACGGCTCTCGAGGGCGGCAATGTTCGCGTTGCGCCGACCACGCAGCGACTCCTCGACCTCCGGGGTGGAGCAGTTGGTGGCGGCATGGATGACGAGGCAGCCGTGCGGATGGCCGGGGGCCGTGTACTCGGCGGCGGCCTCCCTCAGCATCCGCTCCACCGCGGCCCGGGCGGTGGGCTCCTCGGCGAGGGCACGGTCACCGAAGGAGCCGTACCGGACCCCGTACTCCCTCACGACCTCCTCGAACAGTGACCGCTTGTCACCGAAGGCCGCGTAGAGACTGGGGGCCCCGATGTCCATGACGCGGGTCAGGTCGGAGACGGACGTGGCCTCGTATCCGTGCTCCCAGAAGGCCAGGATCGCCTTCTCCAGAGCGGTCGCACGGTCGAAGGACCGAGGGCGTCCACGGGGTTTCGCTCTTCTGACCGCAGGCTTGACCTGCGCTTCCGTCTCCTCGCTGCCCACCATGGAGTGAATTGTATAGCGAGTACTAGAGAAAGGTCGTGGAGAGCCTGTACGGTTTTTTCTGTATCGACCGCTAGAGAAATGAGGGACGACGACATGGGCGCACTCACGGGCAGGACGGCTCTCGTGACGGGGGCGAGCAGGGGTATCGGGCGGGGCATCGCCGAGCGCCTCGGGCGGGACGGCGCGCGGGTGGCGGTGCACTACGGCAGGAGTGAGGCGGCGGCGAAGGAGACGGTCGCCTCGATCGAGGCGGCCGGCGGCCGCGCCTTCACGATCGGGGCCGAGCTGGAGGCACCCGAGGCCGTCGACCGTCTCTGGGAGGAGTTCGACCGGCACGCGGACGGGCTGGACATCCTGGTGAACAACGCGGGCATCGGCTCCTCACGCCCCATCGAGGAGATCGACGAAGAGGAGTACGACCGGCTCTTCGCGGTGAATGTGAAGGCGCCGTTCTTCCTGGTCAAGCAGGGCTCGATACGCCTGCGGGACGGCGGCCGGATCATCAACGTCTCGTCGGGGCTCGCCCGTACCGCCGCCATGCCGCACAACATGGCGTACGCCATGACGAAGGGCGCGCTGGACGTGTTCTCCCGCGATCTGTCCAAGGTCCTGGGCACCCGGGGTATCCGGGTGAACTCGGTGGCACCCGGCCTGATCGACACCGACAACACCGCCGAGCTGCTGCACCGCACCGAGGGCGGCTGGGCGCAGGCGGAGGCCTTTTCGGCGCTGGGACAGGTGGGGACACCTGCCGACGTCGCGGACGTGGTGGCCTTCCTGGCCTCGGACGACGGGCGGTGGGTGACCGGGAGCTGGGTAGATGCCACGGGAGGTTCGATGCCGTGAGCCGTCCCGCGGGGATCAGTGCGCCTTTGTCGCCTTCGCCAGGGCGCCCGGCGCGTCCGGGTCCTGGCCGTGGGCGATGGTGACTCGTGGGCAGGAGCTGGAGGGGGATGATCTCCAGGACGGGCTGGACCTCCCCGGGCACGCCGTCGGTCGGCAGGACAAAACCCGGGTCGAGGCCACCAGGTCCGGGGAGCCGCCGGACTGGCCGGCGGTGACGACGAAGACGTCGGCGAGGTCGGAACGGGCACCGTAGGCGGTGGTCGTCGACGTGGAGGTCAGGCGCAGGGCAGGCCGCAGGGCAGGCCGCGGCGGACTTCGAAGAGGTCCTTGGCGTAGAGGGCCGCGTTCTCGGAGGTGCCGCGGGCGGTGAGCAGGGCGAAGCGGGGTGCGGGGTCGGCGATCTCCTGGGCGACCTTGCGGACGGCCGGGGCACCCTCGGCCAGGATGCGGCGCAGAACGGCGGGCTGTTCGGCCATCTCGCGGGCCACGATCCGGCCGGGGCGTTCGCTCAGGGGGCCGGGTGTCGTGAGGGTGGTCGTGGCCCGCCCTGTTCCGCTCCCTCTTCCGCTCTCCCGCGCGAACTGGCACCTGTCCGCCAGGGGGCGCGGTGACGGCAGTCGGAGACCTGGGCCGTGGAACCCGATTCTGTTAGATTGGTCTAAACCACATGGGCCGCACCGGGGTCCGGTCGAGCCCTCTCTGTTCAGACCGTTTCTACAGATCAGACCGTTTCCCTCAGATCGGCAGGCCCAGCGTGGAAGTTGTCATCGTTCCGGATGCCAAGGCGGGTGGCGAGCTCATCGCCGAGGCCATGGCCCAGCTGCTCCGGCGCAAGCCCGACGCCCTGCTCGGTGTGGCGACCGGCTCCACCCCGCTGCCCATCTACGAGGCCCTGGCCGCGAAGGTGCGGTCCGGTGCCGTGGACGCCTCGCGGGCACGGATAGCCCAGCTCGACGAGTATGTGGGGCTGCCGGCCGAGCATCCCGAGTCGTACCGCTCGGTGCTGCGGCGCGAGGTGCTGGAGCCGCTGGGGATTCCGATGGCCTCCTTCATCGGGCCGGACGGAACGGCTCAGGACATCCCCGGTGCGTGTGAGGCGTACGACTCGGCGCTGGCCGATGCCGGGGGCGTGGATCTGCAGCTGCTCGGGATCGGGACGGACGGGCACATCGGGTTCAACGAGCCGTGCTCCTCGCTGGCCTCGCGGACCCGGATCAAGACGTTGACCGAGCAGACGCGGGTGGACAACGCGCGCTTCTTCGAGGGGGACATCGCGCAGGTGCCTCACCATGTGATCACCCAGGGGATCGGGACGATTCTCGAGGCCCGTCATCTGGTGCTGCTCGCCACGGGTGAGGGCAAGGCCGATGCGGTGGCGGCGACGGTGGAGGGGCCGGTCGCCGCGGTGTGTCCCGCGTCGGCGCTGCAGTTGCATCCGCATGCGACGGTGGTCGTGGACGAGGGGGCTGCTTCCAAGTTGAAGCTGGCGGACTACTTCCGGCACACGTTTGTCAACAAGCCTGACTGGCAGGGGATTTAGGGCGGCCCTGGCCAAGACAGGCGCCGGTCCCCTCGAAGGGGGACCGGCACCTGTCTTGTCGTAGGACCTACTCCCCCGCGATGACCTCCGCCGCCGCTCTGCCGCACACCCTTGCCGCGCCGTGGGTCGCGATGTGCAGGGCTCCTCGGGCGGGGGCCTGAGGGAGACCCATTTCGATCACGATCGTGTCGGGGCGGGTCCTGAGGACGGTGTCCAGGGCCACCCCCATCCAGGGGTGGCGGTGTTCGTCGCGGACCACGGCCACGATGCGGCGGGGACCGGCCGCGGCCAGGGCGGCCAGGCCCGCGTCCTCGCCCGCGAAGCTGCCGGTTTCCGTGCCGGGGAGCAGACGGGCGAGTTCGGCGGCGACGCCCCAGGGTGTTTCGTCGCCTACGGCCACGTTGGCCACCGGGGTGAGGGCGGCGACGTAGGGCGCCGTGGTGAGGGGGGTGAAGCCGTCCGCGCCGGTGATGCGCAACGCCCTTCGGGCCGCCCGCAGTCCCACCTCCTCGTCGGCCGGCACCTGTGCGTCGGCCGCGCCGGCGGCCGTCCAGTGGGCCAGCGTGCGGACGCGTTCCGCCGCTTCCGCGAGCCGCTCCTCGGGGAGTTCGCCCGAGCGGACCGCCGAGACCAGGGCGTCGCGCAGGCGTCGTACCGTCTCGTCGTCGGCGAGGCCGCCGCCCACGCAGATCGCGTCGGCGCCGGCGGCGACGGCCAGGACGCTGCCGCGCTCGATGCCGTAGGTGCCGGCGATGGCCTGCATCTCCATGCCGTCGGTGACGATGAGCCCGGTGTAGCCGAGTTCGCCGCGCAGCAGCTCGGTCAGCACCTTGGGGGACAGCGTTGCCGGGCGGTCCGGGTCCAGGGCGGGGACCAGGATGTGGGCGGTCATCACCGCGCGGGTGCCGGCGGCGATGGCCGCGCGGAAGGGCCGCAGTTCCCGCTCGAGGAGTACCGACTCGTCCACGTCGATGCGCGGCAGGGCGAGGTGGGAGTCGATCGCGGTGTCGCCGTGGCCCGGGAAGTGCTTGGTGCAGGCGGCGACGCCCGCCGACTGCAACCCGGTGACATAGGCCGCCGTGTGCCGGGCGGCCAGGTCGGCGGAGGCGCCGAAGGAGCGGACACCGATCACCGGGTTGGACGGGTTGGAGTTCACGTCGGCCGAGGGGGCCCAGTTGAGGTTGACCCCGCAGGCCGCGAGGCGGCGGCCCAGTTCCGCGGCCACCTTTCGTGTCAGTTCCAGGTCGTCCACCGCGCCGAGGGCGTGGTTGCCGGGGAAGGACGAGCCGGTGCGCACCTCCAGGCGGGTGACGTCACCGCCCTCCTCGTCGATGGCGACCAGGACGTCGTCGCGTTCGGCGCGCAACTGGGCCGTCAGGGCGGCCAGTTGTTCCGGTGAGGCGATGTTGCGACCGAACAGGCCGACCGAGGCGAGGCCCTCGCCGAGGCGGCGGAGCAGCCAGTCGGGGGCGGTGGTGCCGGTGAAGCCGGGCTGGAGGACGGTCAGGGCGTCCCGCGTCAAGGTGTCTGTGCCGCTGGCGATAGTCGTCATCGGGGGCGTTATCCCTTCACGGCGCCCGCGGTGAGACCCGCGGCCATCTTGCGCTGGACGAGGAGGAAGAGGACCACGATCGGCACGGCCATCATGGTGGAACCGGCCATCATCGGGGCGTATTCGGTGCCGTGTTTGGTGGTGAAGTTGCCGAGCCAGACGGTCGCGGTCTGGTTCTTCTGGCTGAGCAGCATGAGGGCGTACAGGTACTCGTTCCAGGCCAGGATGAAGGCGTAGACCGAGGTGGCGACCATGCCGGGGGCGAGCAGCGGGAAGACCACGCGGATGAAGGCGCTGGTGCGGGAGCAGCCGTCCACCATCGCCGCCTCCTCCAGTTCCTTCGGGATGTTGACGATGAAGCCGCGCAGCGTCCACACCGTGAAGGGGAGGATGAAGGTCAGGTACGTGATGATCAGGCCCGACAGTTTGTCGTACTGGTCGAGGTCGTTGAGCAGCAGGAAGACCGGGATGATCATCGCGACCAGGGGGACCATCTGGACCGCCAGGATGGCCACGATCACGACCTTGCGGCCGCGGAAGTCGAAGCGGGAGATGGCGAGCGCGGCCAGCGTGCCCACCACGATGCCGATCGCCACGACCGACAGGGACACGATGAGGCTGCGGCCGACCGGGCCCCAGAAGTCGGCGATGTCCAGCGCACGCCGGAAGTTGTCCAGCGTGAGGCCGGTCGGCAGCAGGCTCGGGTCCGGGTCGATGGCGTCCTTGGCGGGCTTGAACGCCGTGTTCACCATCCAGTAGACGGGGAAGCCGGCCGCGAGGAAGACGAGGAGACCGAGGAGGTTCCAGCCGAACTTCGACCTGCGGGGCGTGCCGGGGGCGAGGGTGCTCATTCGACCTCTCCGATCTTCAGCATCTGGCGCATGTAGACGGCGACCACACCGAGCAGCAGCAGCACGGTGATGAGCGCGATCGCGGAGCCCTGCCCGTAGTCGTTGACCACGAAGGCCCGGTCGTAGGAGTAGGTGGTCAGGAGCTGGAACTCCGCTTCGGGGTGGCCGTTGCGCATGACGAAGACCTGGGGGAAGACGCCCATGTCCCAGATGACCGAGAGGGTCGTGAGCATCACGATGATCGGCTTGAGGATCGGCAGGGTGACATACCGGAAGACGCCCCAGGCGCCCGCGCCGTCCAGCCGGGCCGCCTCCTCCAGTTCGGCGGGGACCTGGGTGAGACCGGCGCTGAGGGTGATCACGACGAAGGGCACGGCACCCCAGACCACCAGGAGCATGATCACGGCCAGGCCCTGGGGGCCGCTCGCGAACCAGTTGTGGCCGATCATGTCGACCCCGGGCAGTTTGCTCAGCAGCGCGTTGAGAACGCCGTAGTCCGCGTCGAACAGCCACTTGAACACGGTGGTGGCGACGATGATCGGCATGCCCCAGCTGGCCACCAGGGCGATGTTGACGAGGGTCTTCACCCAGCCGGAGACCCGCTGGAGCAGCAGGGCGATCAGCATGCCCGCGACCATCGTGAAGATCACGCAGCCGGCCGCGAAGACGATGGTCCGCACGACGACAGCCCAGAACTCGCCGTCGTTCAGAACGCCCGTGAAGTTGTCGAGGCCGATCCACTGGGCCGGCAGGAAGCCCCACAGCTGGGACTGCCCGAACTTCTGGAAGGACAGCGTGACCAGACGAACCAGCGGATAGCCCATGACCAGGGCGAGGACGAGCAGACAGGGGGCGAGCAGCAGCCAGGGAGTGCCGCTGAAGGCACGCTTTCTGCTGGGCGGCGCGGGCGGGGGCGTGGGCGGCGGCGGTACGGACATCGGCGGCGGCGCCTTGGCGGGGGTGGTCGTGTCTGCGGCACTCATCGCGCGCTCCTCAGCGATCCTTCTGGTCGTACGGAAGCGAAGCCCGCACGGGTCGTGCGGAGTCGGGACCCGCACGGGACGTACGGGTCGGAAGCCCGCCCCACGACGCACGGGGCCGAAGCCCGCGCGGGTGGTGCGGAGGCCGAAGCCGGCACGGCTGGTACGGGAAGCGGGGCCCCGCACGGGTGGTGCGGAGGGCGACCCCCGCACGGTGGTACCGGGGTCGCACCCCACACAGCCGGCTCGGGAAGCAGCGCCCCGCACCGGTGGTACGGGAGTCGAAACCCGCACGGCCGTACGGGAAGCGGGACCCCGCACGGGTGGTACGGGAATCAGAACCCCGCACCGGTACTACGTGGGTCCGGCCCCGCACAGGCCGTACGGAAAGCAGAGCCCCGCCCGGGTGGTGCGGAGGCCGAACCCCGCACGGCCGTACGGGAAGCAGGGCCCCGTCGCTCTCAACGAGGCCCTGCCTGCGGTCACTTGGTGTTGATGACCTTGTCGATCGCCGCGTCGGCCTCCTTGGCCGCCGCCTCCACCGACTTCTTGCCGGTGCCGATGTTCTGGAGCATGGTCTGCAGGACCTGCGCCTTCTCGACCTGGCCCCAGCCCGGCGCCATCGGGACGAACCAGTTGGACTCGGCCGCGGTGGCCGGGACCGCGGTCGCCGGGTCGTTCTTCAGGGTGGCGAGGTCGGTCTTGTTGTTGGGCAGGTTGCCCTTGGCCATCAGGCCCTTCTGGCCGGAGGGACCGGTGAAGGCGTTGATCCACTCGGCGGCGACGGCCTGCGCCTTGGACTTGACCGGGACGGCGAGGTCCGAACCGCCCAGGAAGACGGGCATGTTCTTGCCCGACGGACCCGGCATCACGAAGTTCTCGAGGTTGTCCTTGAGCTTGCCGGTCTTGTCGTTCTTCGGGTCGGCCGAGGTGGCCCCCTCCCAGGCCGCGCCGAAGATCATGCCGGACTTGCCCTGGCCGTAGACGATGTAGCGGTCGGACTCGTCCTTGGTCTTGTCGCCGTGCATGTACTTGTCGACGACGTTCTTGAACGCGGTCAGGCCCTTGACGGACTCCGGCGAGGAGAGGTTGCCCTTCCACTGGCCGCCCGACTCGACCGCGATGGAGCCGCCGGCGTCGTAGACGAAGGACATGGCCGCGTACCAGTCACGGGTGGGCTGGTACCAGGCGGAGAACTTGTCGCCCTCCTTCTTCTGGACCTTGTCCAGCGCGGCGGTGAGCTCCGCGTAGGTCTTCGGCGTGGACTTGACGCCGACCGAGGCGAAGACGTCCTTGCGCCAGTTGCCGACGCGGCCGCCCGCGTAGTACGGGACGCCGTAGGTCTTGCCGTCGTAGGTCACCGAGGCCTTGAGGCCGTCGAGCCAGGCGGACGAGTTGGTGAACTTCGACGTGTCGAGGGGAGCGAAGGCGCCCTTGACCATGTAGCCGAGCATCTCGGTGTTGCCCATCTCGACCACGTCGGGGGCCTTGTCGGTGGCGAGGACCGCGTCGAGCTTGGTGTTCTTGTCGGGCCAGCCGTAGTACTCGTGGTTGATCTTGATGCCGGGGTGCTTCTTCTGGACCGCCGCGTCCGCGGCCTTCACCAGCCCGGGCCAGTTGTTCTGGGCGTCGACGGTGAGCCAGACGGTCAGCTCCTTGGCGTCCGCGCCGCTGTTGTCCGAACTTCCGCTGTCGCTGCCCCCACATGCCGCGACGGAGACCATCATGCCCGCGATACCGATCGCGACTGCCAGCTTGCGCTTCACGCCACCCTCCTCAGGGATGCCCACACCTCCCGCCCACAGGCCGGGACCTGGACCAATGGTGTAGACCAGTAGGGGGAGCTTGGACCAGACCACGAAGCCTGTCAAGGGTGCTCGAAACGGCCCTGACCAGCCGTTATGCGACCTACATATGCAGGAACCATTAGTAAAGAAGCCAGCGAAAACCGCGGCGGCGGAGTACTCTCGTCCGCTAGACCACTCACCTCTGTGGACTAGACCAAAAGGGGTGGCGACGGTATACAGAAGGGATCACGATGTGATCCGCATCCGGAGCCGGGAAGGCAGACCATGAGCAGCGACGTCAGCAGTGCGGAGACCGAGGGCGGGGCAGGCGTCCGTATCGCGCGCGTGCCCAAGTACTACCGCCTGAAGAAGCACCTGCTCGACATGACGGAGACGCAGTCGCCCGGTACGCCGGTACCGCCCGAGCGCACGCTCGCCGCCGAGTTCGACACCTCCCGCACCACCGTGCGCCAGGCCCTTCAGGAGCTGGTGGTCGAGGGGCGGCTGGAGCGCATCCAGGGCAAGGGCACCTTCGTCGCCAAGCCGAAGGTCTCGCAGGCGCTGCAACTCACCTCCTACACGGAGGACATGCGCGCCCAGGGCCTCGAACCCACCTCGCAGCTGCTCGACATCGGCTACATCACCGCCGACGACCGTCTCGCCGAGCTCCTCGACATCACCGCCGGCGGCCGGGTGCTGCGCATCGAGCGGCTGCGCATGGCCAACGCCGAGCCGATGGCCATCGAGACGACCCACCTCTCCGCCAAGCGCTTCCCGGCCCTGCGCAGGTCACTGGTCAAGTACACGTCCCTCTACACGGCGCTCGCCGAGGTCTACGACGTCCATCTCGCCGAGGCCGAGGAGACCATCGAGACCTCCCTGGCCACCCCCCGCGAGGCCGGCCTGCTCGGCACCGACGTGGGCCTGCCGATGCTGATGCTGTCCCGCCACTCGTTCGACAAGACGGGCGAGCCGGTGGAATGGGTGCGGTCGGTGTACCGGGGCGACCGGTACAAGTTCGTGGCCCGCCTCAAGCGGCCGGTCGACTGATGCACGCCCTGTAGCGCAACCACGCTTCCTGCTCTACGGTCCTCCCGACTCCGCCTGGACGGGAGGACCGCCTCGTGCCTACCGCGAACGCCCGAACCACCGTCATCCAAAACCCTCGTCGCCCCCTGATGGATGCTTCACAGAATCGACATACCGATATGCGGACGAGGTCTTCCGCTCACGTGACACGGTGACCTACATTGCCTGCGCGTTACAGGTGATCAGCGAGGGGACGGAGCCAGGGAATGTCGGACGCACCTGAAGTGAGACCACCGGTGGTGACACCGGTACGGGTGGTCATCGCCGTCTGCCTGATCGCCCCGTTCGTGGCGATGCTGTGGGTCGGCTCGTACGCCAAGGTGGATCCGGCCTTCATCGGGATCCCCTTCTTCTACTGGTACCAGATGCTGTGGGTGCTGATCTCCACCGCGCTGACGATGACCGCGTACAAGCTCTGGCAGCGTGACCAGCGCGCCCGCCACGGAGGTGCCAAGTGAACGACGGCGTCAACGGCGTGGCACTCACCGTCTTCATCATCTTCTTCCTGGCCGTCACGGTCATGGGCTTCCTGGCCGCTCGCTGGCGCCGGGCCGAGAGCGACAGCCTCGACGAATGGGGGCTGGGCGGCCGTTCGTTCGGCACCTGGGTCACCTGGTTCCTGCTGGGCGGCGACCTCTACACGGCGTACACCTTCGTCGCGGTGCCCGCGGCGATCTACGCGGCGGGCGCGGCCGGCTTCTTCGCGGTGCCGTACACGATCCTCGTCTACCCGCTGATCTTCACGTTCCTGCCCCGCCTCTGGTCGGTCTCGCACAAGCACGGCTATGTGACGACCTCGGACTTCGTGCGCGGCCGGTTCGGCTCGAAGGGTCTGTCGCTGGCGGTGGCGGTCACCGGCATCCTGGCGACGATGCCGTACATCGCGCTCCAACTGGTCGGCATCCAGGCGGTCCTCGACGTGATGGGCGTCGGCGGCGGCCAGGACACGAACTGGTTCGTGAAGGACCTCCCGCTGCTGATCGCCTTCGGCGTGCTCGCGGCCTACACGTACTCCTCGGGTCTGCGGGCCCCCGCGCTGATCGCGTTCGTGAAGGACACGCTGATCTACATCGTCATCGCGGTGGCGATCATCTACATCCCGATCAAGCTGGGCGGGTTCGACGACATCTTCACGAAGGCGGGCGAGGCGTTCAGCCAGACCAACCCGGCGACCGGCAAGCCGCGCGGCGCGCTGGCCCCCGCCGAGCCAGGCCAATGGACGTACGCCACGCTCGCGTTGGGCTCCGCGCTGGCGCTCTTCATGTACCCGCACTCGATCACCGCGACGCTCTCCTCGAAGAGCCGTGAGGTGATCCGCCGCAACACCACGATCCTGCCGCTGTACTCGCTGATGCTGGGTCTGCTGGCCCTGCTCGGCTTCATGGCGATCGCGGCCGGTGTGAAGGTCACCAACGGCCAGCTCGCCATCCCCCAGCTGTTCGAGAACATGTTCCCGGCGTGGTTCGCGGGCGTGGCGTTCGCGGCGATCGGCATCGGCGCCCTGGTACCGGCGGCGATCATGTCGATCGCGGCCGCGAACCTCTTCACCCGCAACATCTACAAGGACTTCATCAAGCCGCACGCCACTCCGGCCCAGGAGATGAAGGTCTCCAAGCTGGTCTCGCTCCTGGTGAAGGTCGGCGCCCTGGTCTTCGTCCTCACCATGGACAAGACGGTCGCCATCAACTTCCAGCTCCTGGGCGGAATCTGGATCCTGCAGACCTTCCCGGCCCTGGTCGGCGGCCTGTTCACCCGCTGGTTCCACCGCTGGGCGCTGCTCGCCGGCTGGGCGGTCGGCATGGTCTACGGCACGGTCGCCGCGTACGGCGTCGCCTCCCCGACCCAGAAGCACTTCGGCGGCTCGTCCAAGGAGATCCCGGGCATCGGCGAGATCGGCTACATCGGTCTGACGGCGTTCGTGCTCAACGTCGTCGTCACGGTGGTCCTGACCTTCGTCCTGAAGGCGCTGAAGGCCCCCGACGGCATCGACGAGACCAGCCCGGAGGACTACACGGCGGACGCGGGCGACCCGGGGGTCGAGGTGGAGCTTCCGCCGGCGACGGCAGGGACATCGCACTGACCCACCCAGGGGCGCGGGGAACTGCGCGAGCAACCACGCACAACCCGCAGCGGGCCACCGAGAGCACGACCCTCGGCGGCCCGCTTTCCTGCACACTCACCCACATGGACATCCTGATCCGCCCAGCGGAACCCACCGACTACGCACCCCTCGGCGACATCACCGCGGATGCCTACCTGAACGACGGCCTCCTGGCATTCGGCGGCGAGAAAGACTGGTACCTGGCGGAGCTCAAGGACGTGGCCAAGCGCGCGGAAACCGCGGAGGTCCTGGTGGCCACAGCTGACGACCACCTCCTCGGCGGAGTCACCTTCGTACCCTCCGGCAGCCCCATGGCCGAACTCGCCCGCCCCGGAGAGGCGGAGATCCGCATGCTCGCCGTGTCCCACGCGGCCCGCGGCAGAGGCGTCGGACAGGCCCTCGTACAGGCCTGCGTCGAGCGGGCGACCGCCGCGGGCAAGAGCCTCGTCCTGTGCACCCAGCCCACCATGCGTACGGCCCACCGCCTCTACGAACGCCTCGGCTTCACCCGCGCCCCGGAGCGCGACTGGCACCCCGTACCGGAGGCTCCGGACTTCACTCTCCTCACCTATGAGTTGACCCTCTGAAACCGGCGCGACACAACATCTGGGGGCGTCACCGCAACCCGACACAAGATGTATGCTCATGCTCGCTGTCGCCGCAGGGGAATCCGGTGCGAATCCGGAACTGTCCCGCAACGGTGTACTCATGCGTGCATAAGCGCACATGAGAGTCAGTCCGAGGACCTGTCGACAGCACGCCCGTGCCATCCCGGCCCGGGTGTGATGACGTCCGGGCCTCGTGGAGTGGGCCGGTGGACGCGACGCCGTGCGCGCTCGTGTGCTGCCCCCTGCCCTCCGCAAGGCCCCCGTGCCCAGCGAGGGAGAGCCCCACGTGACCATCGCGCCAGCCGACCCGGCTTCAGCGACCACCCTGGTGGACGAGGACGGTCCCGGAACCGCGTTGCTGCGGACCCTGACCGCGCTGACCGCCGACCTCCCCGACGCCGACCCCGGCCGGGTCGCCGCCGCCGCGCTGCGCGGCCGGTCCGCGCGGGGAGCCTCCGCCGAGATGGTCGCGGAGTTGCGCGAGCTGGCCACCGAGGCGGCGGCCGGCCTCATCTCCGAGGACCCCGCGTACAGCAGGCTGGCGGCCCGGCTGCTGACCGTCTCCATCGCCGCCGAGGCCGCCTCACAGGGCGTCACCTCGTTCACCGGCTCCATCGCCGTCGGCCACCGCGAGGGCCTCATCGCCGACCGGACCGCCGAGTTCGTGCGGATCCACGCCGAGCGGCTCGACGCGCTGGTCGACACCGAGGCGGACGACCGCTTCGGCTACTTCGGCCTGCGCACCCTGCACAGCCGCTACCTCCTGCGGCACCCGATCACCCGCAAGATCATCGAGATGCCCCAGCACTTCCTGCTGCGCGTCGCCGCCGGTCTCGCCGAGGACGACACCTCCCGCGCACTCGACGAAGTCGCCGCGCTCTACGGCCTCATGAGCCGCCTCGACTACCTCCCCTCCTCCCCCACCCTCTTCAACTCCGGCACCCGGCACCCCCAGATGTCGTCCTGCTACCTCCTCGACTCCCCGAAGGACGAGCTCGACTCCATCTACGACCGCTACCAGCAGGTCGCCCGCCTCTCGAAGCACGCCGGCGGCATCGGTCTCTCGTACTCCCGCATCCGCTCCCGCGGTTCGCTGATCCGCGGCACCAACGGGCACTCCAACGGCATCGTCCCGTTCCTGAAGACCCTCGACGCCTCGGTCGCCGCCGTGAACCAGGGTGGCCGGCGCAAGGGCGCGGCCGCGGTCTACCTGGAGACCTGGCACTCCGACATCGAGGAGTTCCTGGAGCTCAGGGACAACACCGGTGAGGACGCCCGCCGTACGCACAACCTGAACCTCGCGCACTGGATCCCGGACGAGTTCATGCGCCGGGTGAACGCCGACGCGCAGTGGTCGCTGTTCTCCCCGGCCGACGTGCCCGAGCTGGTCGACCTGTGGGGCGACGAGTTCGACGCGGCGTACCGGAAGGCCGAGGCGCAGGGTCTCGCGCGCAGGACCATCCCGGCCCGTGACCTCTACGGCCGCATGATGCGCACCCTCGCGCAGACCGGCAACGGCTGGATGACCTTCAAGGACGCCGCCAACCGCACGGCCAACCAGACGGCGCTGCCCGGGCACACGGTCCACTCCTCCAACCTCTGCACGGAGATCCTGGAGGTCACGGACGACGGGGAGACGGCGGTCTGCAACCTGGGGTCGGTGAACCTGGGGGCGTTCGTCGACACTAGGGCCGGTGACATCGACTGGGAGCGGCTGGACGCCACCGTCCGCACCGCCGTGACCTTCCTCGACCGGGTCGTCGACATCAACTTCTACCCGACCGAGCAGGCCGGGCGGTCCAACGCCAAGTGGCGTCCCGTCGGGCTCGGCGCGATGGGCCTGCAGGACGTGTTCTTCAAGCTGCGCCTGCCCTTCGACTCCCCCGAGGCCAGGCGGCTCTCCACCCGGATCGCCGAGCGCGTCATGCTCGCCGCCTACGAGGCCTCCGCCGACCTCGCCGAGCGGAGCGGTCCGCTGCCGGCCTGGGAGAAGACCCGTACGGCACAGGGTGTCCTGCACCCCGACCACTACGACGTCGAACTCACCTGGCCCGAGCGGTGGGCGGCCCTGCGCGGCCGTATCGCCGCCACCGGACTGCGCAACTCCCTGCTCCTCGCCATCGCGCCCACCGCCACCATCGCCTCGATCGCCGGGGTGTACGAGTGCATCGAGCCGCAGGTCTCCAACCTGTTCAAGCGCGAGACGCTGTCCGGGGAGTTCCTCCAGGTCAACTCGTATCTGGTGGCCGAGCTGAAGGAGCTCGGAGTCTGGGACGCCCGCACCCGTGAGGCGCTGCGCGACTCCAACGGCTCGGTGCAGGACTTCGCGTGGATCCCCGAGGACGTACGGGCGTTGTACCGCACGGCCTGGGAGATCCCGCAGCGCGGTCTGATCGACATGGCGGCGGCACGGACCCCGTTCCTCGACCAGTCCCAGTCCCTGAACCTCTTCCTGGAGACGCCGACCATCGGCAAGCTCTCCTCGATGTACGCGTACGCCTGGAAGTCCGGGCTGAAGACGACGTACTACCTGCGCTCGCGCCCGGCGACCCGCATCGCCCGCGCCGCACAGGCGACGGTCCCCGTACAACAGGAGACGGACGCCGTCGCCTGCTCCCTGGAAAACCCCGAGTCCTGCGAGGCCTGCCAGTAATGCCCACCCGTCGCCCGACCACCGCCCCTGAAGGACAGCGCTTCGCGCCGACAGATATGACTGCCAAGAACCTTCTCGACCCGGGCTTCGAGCTGACCCTCCGCCCCATGCGCTACCCGGACTTCTACGAGCGCTACCGGGACGCCATCAAGAACACCTGGACCGTCGAGGAGGTCGACCTCCACTCGGACGTCTCCGACCTCGCGAAGCTCAGCGCCGCCGAGCAGCATCTGATCGGCCGCCTGGTGGCGTTCTTCGCGACGGGCGACTCGATCGTGGCGAACAACCTGGTGCTGACGCTGTACAAGCACATCAACTCCCCCGAGGCACGCCTGTACTTGAGCAGGCAGCTCTTCGAGGAGGCCGTGCACGTCCAGTTCTATCTGACGCTGCTCGACACCTACCTCCCCGACCCGGCGGACCGGGCGGCGGCCTTCGACGCCGTGGAGAACATCCCCTCCATCCGCGAGAAGGCCGAGTTCTGCTTCCGGTGGATCAACGAGGTCGAGAAGCTGGACCGCCTCGAGTCCCAGGCCGACCGCCGCCGTTTCCTCCTCAACCTGATCTGCTTCGCCGCCTGCATCGAGGGTCTCTTCTTCTACGGCGCCTTCGCGTACGTCTACTGGTTCCGCAGCCGGGGCCTGCTGCACGGCCTCGCCACCGGCACCAACTGGGTGTTCCGCGACGAGACCATGCACATGTCCTTCGCCTTCGACGTGGTCGACACCGTCCGCAAGGAGGAGCCGGAGCTCTTCGACGAGCAGCTCCAGCAGCAGGTGACCGACATGCTGGCGGAGGCCGTGGAGGCGGAACTGCAGTTCGCGCGCGATTTGTGCGGCGAGGGACTGCCCGGCATGAACACGGAGTCGATGCGGCAGTACCTGGAGTGTGTCGCCGACCAGCGCCTGACGCGCCTCGGCTTCGCCCCGGTGTACGGCTCGGAGAACCCGTTCTCCTTCATGGAGCTCCAGGGCGTCCAGGAGCTGACCAACTTCTTCGAGCGGCGTCCGTCCGCCTACCAGGTGGCCGTGGAGGGCACGGTCGACCTGGACGAGGACTTCTGAGGAGACCGCGGAACCGCGACAACGGCGACGGCAGCGGCCCGAGTTGGCCGTGCCGGGAGTGGGCCATGGACCGGCCATGGGCCGTCCATGGGCCCTCCATCGGTCCTCCATCGGCCGTCCATGGACCACCTATGGGGCGGCAAAGTTCTACTGAGGCACCTGTTCCGGTCTCGTCCGGCCCGGTTACGTTCTGGCCGTCCTGTCATGCCCACACACGGCATGCACAGGACGGTAGAAGTGTCATGCCCATGACGGCATCGCGCACCGCCGCCGCTACGCGCGTCAAAGGCCTGCCACCCGCGTCGAGAACCCCACTCCCACGACGGAGGCAGTACCCCATGCTTCAGACACGCACCGGTACGTCCGGACGGAACCTGCGAAGACTCCTGACCACCGCCATACCCGCCCTCGCCCTCGGCCTGGCGGGACTCGTCTCGGTGCCGGCGCAGGCAGCGCCCGCCGCCGCGCCCACCTCCCGCGTCACCCAGAACTCCACCGCGCTCACCTCTCCCGGCCGGCAGGCCTTCCACTCGACCGGCAAGGCCGGCCAGAAGGTGCCGACCACGCACCTGTGTGCCACCGCGGCCCCCGGTCAGGCGTCCTGCTTCGCCCAGCGCCGGACCGACATCAAGCAACGGCTGGCCTCCGCGGTCGCCGCCGCCACTCCCTCCGGGCTCAGCCCGGCCAACCTCCACAGCGCCTACAACCTGCCCTCGACGGGCGGCACGGGCCTGACCGTCGCCGTGGTCGACGCGTACAACGACCCCAACGCGGCCGCCGACCTGGCGACCTACCGCTCGACCTACGGCCTGTCGGCGTGCACGGTCGCCAACGGATGCTTCAAGCAGGTCAGCCAGACCGGTTCCACCACCTCGCTGCCGACCAACGACACGGGCTGGGCCGGCGAGGAAGCGCTCGACATCGACATGGTCAGCGCCGTCTGCCCGAACTGCAACATCGTCCTCGTCGAGGCCAACTCCGCCAACGACTCCGACCTCGGCATCGCCGAGAACGAGGCCGTCACGCTCGGCGCCAAGTTCGTGTCCAACAGCTGGGGCGGCGACGAGGCCTCCTCCCAGACCAGCGAGGACACCTCGTACTTCAAGCACCCCGGTGTCGCCATCACCGTCTCCGCCGGTGACTCCGCCTACGGTGCCGAGTACCCGGCGACCTCCCAGTACGTGACCGCGGTCGGTGGAACCGCCCTCTCCACGTCCTCGAACTCCCGCGGCTGGACCGAGTCCGTGTGGAAGACCAGCTCCACCGAGGGCACCGGCTCGGGCTGCTCGGCCTACGACCCGAAGCCGAGCTGGCAGACCGACACCGGCTGCGGCAAGCGCATGGAGGCCGACGTCTCCGCCGTCGCCGACCCCGCCACCGGCGTGGCCGTGTACGACACCTACGGCGGTTCCGGCTGGGCCGTCTACGGCGGTACGAGCGCCTCGTCGCCGATCATCGCGGGCGTCTACGCGCTTGCGGGCACCCCGGGCTCCGGCGACTACCCGGCGAAGTACCCCTACAGCCACACGAGCAACCTGTACGACGTCACCAGCGGCAACAACGGCTCCTGCTCCCCCTCGTACTTCTGCACCGCGACCACCGGCTACGACGGCCCGACCGGCTGGGGCACCCCCAACGGCACCACCGCCTTCACCACGGGCACCAGCACCGGCAACACGGTGACGGTCACCAACCCGGGCAGCCAGTCCACGACGACCGGCGGCTCGGTCAGCCTGCAGATCAGCGCGAGCGACAGCGCGGGCGCCACCCTCACCTACAGCGCGAGCGGCCTGCCGACCGGGCTGTCGATCAGCAGCTCGACCGGCAAGATCTCCGGTACGGCGTCCACCGCGGGCACCTACCAGGTCACCGTCACCGCGAAGGACTCGACCGGCGCCTCCGGCTCGGCCTCCTTCACCTGGACGGTCGGTTCCAGCAGCAGCACCTGCACCTCGTCCCAGCTGCTCGGCAACCCGGGCTTCGAGTCGGGCAGCACCACCTGGACCTCCTCCAGCGGCGTCATCACCAACTCCAGTGACGAGTCGGCGCACGCCGGTTCGTACTACGCCTGGCTGGACGGGTACGGCTCCGCGCACACCGACACGCTGTCCCAGTCGGTGACCGTGCCGAGCGGCTGCAAGGCCACCTTCACCTTCTACCTGCACATCGACACCGCGGAGACCGGCAGCACCGCCTACGACAAGCTGACGGTCACCGCCGGTTCGACCACCCTGGCCACCTACTCCAACGTCAACGCGGCGTCCGGTTACGCCCAGAAGTCCTTCGACCTGTCCTCGTACGCCGGCTCTACCGTCACCCTGAAGTTCAGCGGTGTCGAGGACTCCTCGCTCCAGACCAGCTTCGTCCTCGACGACACCGCCGTGACGACCGGCTGACCTCCTCCGCATGACCCCGGGCCCCGGTCGCCGCTTTCGCGACCGGGGCCCGGCCTGGATCCAGGTGTACGGGTCATACGTCCAAGGGGAACAGGAGGCCCTCATGCGCCGTACGAACCGTCACACGACCCTCGCGCTCGCCGCGCTGACCCTGCTGCTCGCGAGCGCGGGCTGCGGCAGCCAAGCCGGCAGCGACGGGAGCAACGGCGACGGCACCGTGTCGCCGTCGCCGTCAACCGCCGCGCCGTCAACCGCCGCGCCGTCATCCGCGGCGCCCTCGCCCGGCTGCGCCTCCGGGTCCGAGCTCGACGCGGCCGACAGTGGTGACACGGTCTGCCTGGCGGTGGGCGACACGGTCCGGATCTCCCTGGACGGCACCAAGGGGCGCCCGTGGAAGCCGG
Organism: Streptomyces sp. NPDC005402; assembly: GCF_040606575.1. Classification (NCBI taxonomy): domain Bacteria; kingdom Bacillati; phylum Actinomycetota; class Actinomycetes; order Kitasatosporales; family Streptomycetaceae; genus Streptomyces; species Streptomyces sp. NPDC005402. The sequence goes on along the minus strand of NZ_JBEXFB010000040.1, from coordinate 2,685 downwards.
TCGCCGTCCAGGGCAGTGGTCTGGAGGCGACCAACAGCGGAATAGTCCTGCTACCGGGGGACGCGAACGCCGCGTACAAGGCGGTCTCGGCGGGCACCGTGCGGCTCAGTTCGACACGTCCGCTGTGCGCCACCGAGACCGGCCGGGTCTCGTGCAAGGGCATTCAGGAGTGGTGGGTCACCGTGCTGGTGAAGTAGCGCTGCCGCGCGGGACGCAGCGCCTTGGTGAGCTGTCCCTCGTTCTCCCGGCGGGCCTGCTCGGCCTCGCGGATCTGCCGGTCGACGCGACGGTCGTGCACGATCCCGATCACCGACGGGAGCACCAGCAGGACGAGGATTCCGAGAACGAGCAGCATTCCGATCAGTCCTTGTGTCTGTGCGGTAGTCATGTCACTACTGTCGCGCCGCAGACTCCTGACAAACAGTGGCAGGACTGCCGCACACCCTCGATTTACTGCCAGCCCTGGGGCACACTGGCAGCATGCTGAAAAACGTGGCCGCAGTCGTCCTGGACGGTGTGAACCCCTTCGAGCTCGGTGTCGTCTGCGAGGTCTTCGGGACCGACCGCAGCGATGACGGGCTGCCCGTGTACGACTTCGCGGTCGCCTCGGCCGAGGGGCCCCGGCTGACCTCGCGGTCGGGCTTCGCCCTGCACGTCGAACACGGCCTGGAGCGGCTGGAGTCGGCCGACCTGATCACCGTGCCGGCCTGCGCCCGCTACGAGACGCGGGACTTCCCGCCCGAGCTGCTGGAGGCCCTGCGCAGCGCGGTCGACCGCGGGGCCCGGGTGCTCAGCGTGTGCTCCGGCGTCTTCGTGCTCGCCGCCGCCGGACTGCTCGACGGCCGGCGCTGCACCGTGCACTGGCACCACGCGGAGGAGCTGGCGCGCGCGTATCCGCGCCTGACGGTCGAGCCGGACGTCCTGTACGTCGACGAGGACCCGGTGATCACCTCCGCCGGCACCGCCGCCGGCATCGACGCCTGTCTGCACATCGTGCGCAAGGAGCAGGGCACCGAGGTCGCCAACAAGATCGCCCGGCGCATGGTCGTACCGCCGCACCGGGACGGCGGCCAGGCGCAGTACATCGAGCGGCCGCTGCCCGCGTCGAAGTGCGACACCGTCGGCGAGGTGCTCGTGTGGATGGAGCGGCACCTCGACGAGGAGGTCACCGTCGAGCAGCTCGCCGAGCGGGCGCTCATGTCCCCGCGCACCTTCGCCCGCCGCTTCCAGCAGGAGACGGGTACGACTCCCTACCGCTGGATCCTGCGCCAGCGGGTGCTGCTGGCCCAGCGGCTGCTGGAGGCGACGGACGAGACGGTGGACGCGATCGCGGGCCGCGCGGGCTTCGGCACGGCTGCCGCGCTGCGTCACCAGTTCCTGCGCGCGGTGGGCACCACTCCGAACGCCTACCGGCGCACCTTCCAGGGCCCGGAGGCGGCCGCCTGACCCGTCACCGGGCCACCGGCCGCACCAGGAGCCGGTTCGGCCGCAGGGTGATGCCGGGGCGGGGGGTGTCGTCCGAGCCGGCCACCTGCTCGAAGCGGTACTTCCGGGCCAGCGCCGCCGTGAGCAGCGTCAGCTGGGCCATCGAGAAGTGGTCGCTAGGGCACTTGCGATTGCCGGTGCTGAACGGGCTCATGGCGTGTTTCGGAACCGACTTGGCCCGCTCGGGACTCCAGCGCAGGGGGTCGAAGACCGCGCTGTCGTCGAAGGACTTCGCATCGCGCTGGATCGCGTACGGACTGTAGACGATGTCGGACCCGGCCGGAATGCGATAGCCACCGAGTTCTGTGTCCCGTACCGCCCGCCGCGTCAAAATCCATACCGCGGGCCACAAACGCATGGTCTCGACCACCACATAGTTCGTGTACCTGAGCGACCGGACGTCCTCGAATGCCACAGGACGGCCACCGGTGACCGATTCGACTTCCGCGCACACCTTGTCCGCGTGTTCCGGATGTTCGGCGAGCACCTGAAGCAGCCACATGATCGTGGACGCGACCGTTTCGCCGCCGGGGGTGAGTATCGCGACGACCTGGTCGTGGATCTCCTGTTCCCCGATGGGGTCGCCATTCGCATCCTTCGCCGCCAGCAATGCCGTCAGCAAATCGTCCGGCTTTTGACCGGATGCCCGGCGTTCGGCGACGATCTCGTCGACCACGAGATGCAGATCGGCCAACGCGCGGTTGAATGCGAGGTTGGCCGGCAGCGGCAGCCGGTACAGCGGCCCCGCGGGTATCACCATCCGCCGGTACATGCCCCGGAAGACGGTCGTGAGAGCGACGCACAGCCGCTCGGCGCGCTCGTCCATGTAGTCGCCGCGCAGCAGACAGCGGGCCGCGATGCGCACGGCGACCCGGAAGGACTCCAAGGTGCAGTCGACGGTCTCACCCGGCCGCCAGCGCTCGGCCAGCGCCTGCGCCTCCTCCTCCATGACCGGCCCGTACGCAGGTATCGCGTCGAGCCGGAACGCGGGCTGGATGGTGCGCCGTTGCCGCCGGTGCTGCGGGCCGTTCGCGGTGGCCACGCCCTCCTTGCCGACCAGTCCCTCCAGGGACTCCCACAGCGGACCGGCGATGATGAAGTCCGGGTTGAGCGCCACGGCTCCGGTCAGTTCGGGGGTGGTGGGCGCGTACACCGTCTTCGGGCCGAGCCTGAGGCGTACGACATCGCCGTGCCGCCGCA
>NZ_JBEXFB010000039.1:0-55604 GCF_040606575.1 Streptomyces sp. NPDC005402 | reverse complement strand
CGATGTAGAGGAGGTCGGGCTCGCCCTCGGCGCGCCGGACGACATGGTCGTCCCAGACCTTCTCCGCGAGTGTCCTACCCATCGCTTTCCCTCCGGTCGGCCAGAGCTGCGCCGACCCAACTAGAAGCTCTTGTGGAGGCGACGCCCACGGCCCCTGTTCCCGGGCACCCGCCGCCTGGCCCGTTGGTCTGCGGGCCGCTGTGCCTACAAGGGTTGCGCGTCTCACGAAAAAAGGAACTTGCGTTTCACAGAGTGAGACGTGAGTATCGTTTCATGGACAACAGTAGCGGCGTCGGCGTCCTGGACAAGGCAGCCCTTGTCCTGAGCGCCCTGGAGTCCGGTCCGGCCACCCTCGCGGGCTTGGTCGCAGCGACCGGACTGGCACGACCCACGGCCCACCGGCTGGCCGTGGCTCTGGAACACCACCGCATGGTGGCACGCGACATGCAGGGCCGTTTCATTCTGGGCCCGCGCCTCGCCGAGCTGGCCGCGGCCGCAGGCGAGGACCGACTCCTCGCGACGGCCGGCCCGGTGCTCACGCATCTGCGGGACATCACGGGCGAGAGCGCTCAGCTCTACCGCCGCCAGGGCGACATGCGGATCTGCGTCGCCGCGGCGGAGCGCCTTTCGGGCCTCAGGGACACGGTCCCGGTCGGCTCGACGCTCACCATGAAGGCGGGCTCCTCGGCACAGATCCTGATGGCCTGGGAGGAGCCCGAGCGCCTGCACCGCGGTCTCCAGGGCGCCCGCTTCACGGCCACCGCCCTCTCGGGCGTCCGGCGCCGCGGCTGGGCGCAGTCCATCGGCGAGCGCGAGCCGGGCGTCGCGTCCGTCTCCGCGCCGGTACGCGGCCCCTCCAACCGTGTGGTGGCCGCCGTCTCCGTCTCGGGCCCCATCGAGCGCCTGTCGCGCCACCCGGGCCGTATGCACGCCCAGGCGGTCATCGACGCGGCGGCTCGCCTCTCCGAGGCGCTGCGCAGGACGGGCTGAGCAGCAGGGGACGGTCGTATCCCCGTCGGCTCAGGACCGGCCTCAACGCCGCGGCAGGACTTGGACCGACGGGAAGATGCCCCACCCAGGGGCGCGGGGAACTGCGCGATCAGCCCCACGGGCCCGCACGTGCCCCCTTCCGAAGCGCGCACGGCGCAGACTCCGCCACCACAGGCAGTCGCCCGTCCGACCCGCCGTCGCGGCTGGTCGCGCAGTTCCCGCGCCCCTAGGGAGTCACACTCCCGGACTTGTGGGCGAACCGCTCCTTCGCGGACCGACCCCGGCGCTCGACCGGCACCTGCCCATGCGCCGCCGCCAGCCCGAACGCCGGCATGTCCGCGTAGATCGACTCGTACGACCCCTCCGGCACCACGTACGCCTCGTGCCACAGGCCCACGTGCTGACGCGCCTTCCCCGCCTTCTCCTTGCGGTTGATCATCGTCCACGCCCGGTGGTGGAACATCTCCGGCGAGTGCGCGTACGCGTACAGCTTCTCCTTCGACTCCCAGTACTGGACGACGTAGTACGTCCGCGGTGACGCCGTCAGCAGTACGTGGGAGAGCAGCCCCCGCTCCGGCGCCCGCGACAGCTCCCGCAGCATCCGGGGCATGGCCAGCAGGACCGGGAGCCAGTGGTGCACGGCCCAGAAGTGGTTGATGCGCATCCCGATCAGCAGGACGACCACGTCACCCTTCGTGGACGCGGTGGTGCGGCCTGCGGCGACCTTCTTCCCGAACATGGGACCCCCCTTGTTGGCAAGCAGCACTATCCGAGTGCGGATGCTTGGATAGTGCCGGTATCCGAGAGGGGCCACAAGAGATGCGGCTGGCCGAACTCAGCGAGCGCAGCGGTGTGTCCACCGCGACGATCAAGTACTACCTGCGCGAAGGGCTGTTGCCGCCCGGCCGCCAGATCAACGCGACGACGGCCGAGTACGACGAGGACCATCTGCGGCGGCTGCGGCTGGTGCGCGCGATGATCCAGGTCGGCAAGGTGCCGGTGGCCACGGTCAGGGAGGTACTGGGCCACGTCGACGACGACTCCCTGCCCCGCGCGATGCGCCTGGGCGCAGCGGTCTGGGCGTTGCCGCAGGTACCGGAGCCGGACGCGGACGACGAGTTCGTGCTGGGCGCCCGGGCCGCGATGGAGGAGCTGCTCAGGACGCTGGGGTGGTCCAACGCGCAGGCCATGACGAACGTCTCCCCCGCGTTCCGTTCCCTGGTGGTGGCGGCGGCCGCGCTGCGGCGTCTCGGCTACGACTGGAGTCCCGAAATCCTCGTGCCCTACGCACGGTTGATGCGCCAGGTGGCCGAACTGGACATGGCGTTCATGGAGTCACACATGTCGGAGGCGGAGAAGGCCGAGGTCGCGGTGCTGGGCGTGGTGCTCGTCGAACCGATGCTGCAGGCACTGCACCGGCTGGCCCAGGAGGAGGAGTCGACCCGCAGATACGGTTGCGAATGAACCCGGGACGCGACTGAACCCGGAACGCAGCGAAGGCCCTCCGCCACAGCGAAGAGCCTTCGTCTCGTACCCCCGACCGGATTCGAACCGGCGCTACCGCCTTGAGAGGGCGGCGTGCTAGGCCGCTACACAACGGGGGCCCTAGCGATCCTGCACGCGTTCAATTTACAACGCCGCAGGTCCGAGCTGGTCTACCTGGACTCGAACCAAGAATGACGGTACCAGAAACCGTAGTGTTGCCAATTACACCATAGACCAATGCAATTCAAGGTAAAGCGTACCCCCGACCGGATTCGAACCGGCGCTACCGCCTTGAGAGGGCGGCGTGCTAGGCCGCTACACAACGGGGGCCCTAGCGATCCTGCGTGAGAGTCAGCGGGTGCGACCCGGACTGACCCTCCGGGAAGGATCTGTACCCCCGACCGGATTCGAACCGGCGCTACTGCCTTGAGAGGGCAGCGTGCTAGGCCGCTACACAACGGGGGCTTCGCGGAGTTGATCTCCGCCTGCAGATGAGCTCTGCGAGCTGGCCTACCTGGACTCGAACCAAGACTAACTGAACCAGAATCAGTCGTGCTGCCAATTACACCATAGGCCACTGGAACGCAAGCCCCTGAGGGGATCTTGTTCTAGTTCGCTCCTCCGGTTCCCGGCCTTTCGGCCCGCTCCCCGGCGGCGCAGGAAGAACATTACCTGAAGGTGGACGGGGCTCCAAAACGGGTATCCGCGCCGAGGATCGCGGGGAGTTCGGCGAGCGAGGCGATGCGGCGTGGCCCGGCGGGCGTGGGGACCTGGGCGTGCACACCGCCGTCGCGGTCGATCCAGACCGACAGCAGTCCTGCCTCGGCGGCGCCCCGGCCGTCGATCTCCGGGTGGTCGCCGACGTACGCCACCTGGTGCGGGTCCAGCTCCAGGGCGTCGCAGGCCGCGAGGAAGGCGCCGGCCTCCGGCTTGGAGACGCCCAGCTCGGCGGCGCACAGGATGACCTCGAAGCGGTCGTGGACGCCGAGGACGCGCAGTTTGTGGTCCTGGACGTGGATGCTGGAGTTGGACAGCACCGCGTGCCGGTGGCTGCCGGCGAGGGCGTCCAGGGCGGGCAGGACGTCCGGGAAGAGGGCCCAGGCGGTCTCGTAGTGCGCGATGTACCGCTGGAACCAGGCGTCGGCCTCCGCGTCGGTCAGCTCCTCGCCGAGGAACACCCGCACCCGCTCGCGTCGCTGCCCCTGGAAGTCGACCTCGCCCGCCGAGAACCGCGCCCACTGGGCGTCGGTGACCGCCCGCCACCTCACGATGGCCCGCTCGACGCTCTCGTACGCCTCCAGCAGCCCCTCGGCCGTCAGATGCAGGCGCATGCCGATGCGGTCGGCACCGGTGTAGTCGAAGAGGGTGTCGTCGACATCCCAGACCACGGCTTGGATGCTCATGTGCCGACGGTAGCCTGCGGCGGCCGCCGGCACACCGGGCCGGCGGCCGATACGCGAAGGGGTGGAGCCCGGAAGTCCGGGCTCCACCCCTTCGCGCGGGCGTGACCTACGCGGCGAGCTTCGCCAGCGCCGCGTCGATCCTCGCCAGCGTCGTCTCCTTGCCCAGGATCTCCAGGGACTCGAAGAGGGGCAGACCGACCGTGCGGCCGGTGACGGCCACCCGGACCGGGGCCTGGGCCTTGCCGAGCTTGAGGCCGTGGGTCTCGCCGGCGGCCAGGACGGCCTCCTTGAGGGACTCCGGCGAGGTCCAGTCCGCCGACTCCAGCTTCTCGCGGGCCGTGCGCAGCAGGGCGTCCGAGCCCTCCTTCATCGCCTTCGCCCAGCTCGCCTCGTCGAAGACCGGCTCCGCGAGGAAGAGGAAGTCGACGTTGTCGGTGATCTCGGAGAGGACCTTCAGGCGGGTCTGGGCGTGCGGGGCGATCGCCTGCCACTTCGTCTCGTCGAAGTCCTCCGGGGACCACGGGGCGAAGGGGGCCCGCAGCCACGGGGCGCAGCGCTCCGTGAAGTCCTTCACGTCGAGCAGGCGGATGTGGTCGGCGTTGATCGCCTCGCACTTCTTCAGGTCGAAGCGGGCCGGGTTGGGGTTCACGTCGGCGATGTCGAAGGCCGCGACCAGCTCGTCGGTGGTGAAGATGTCCTGGTCCGCGGAGAGCGACCAGCCCAGCAGGGACAGGTAGTTGAGCAGGCCCTCGGGCAGGAAGCCTCGCTCCCGGTAGAGGTTGAGCGAGGCCTGGGGGTCGCGCTTGGAGAGCTTCTTGTTGCCCTCGCCCATCACGTACGGCAGGTGCCCGAAGGCGGGCACGGTCTTCGCGACGCCCAGCTCGATCAGCGCCTTGTACAGGGCGATCTGGCGCGGGGTGGAGGACAGCAGGTCCTCGCCGCGCAGGACGTGCGTGATCTCCATCAGCGCGTCGTCGACCGGGTTGACGAGCGTGTAGAGGGGCGCCCCGTTGGCTCGTACGATCCCGTAGTCCGGAACGTTCTCCGGGGTGAAGGTCAGCTCGCCGCGGACCAGGTCCGTGAAGGTGATCGTCTCGTCGGGCATGCGGAAGCGGACGATGGGGGTACGGCCCTGGGCCTTGTACTCCTCGACCTGCTCGGCGCTCAGGTCGCGGCAGTGGCCGTCGTAGCCCGACGGCTTGCCGGCCGCGCGGGCCGCCTCGCGGCGGGTGTCCAGCTCCTCCTGGGAGCAGTAGCAGTGGTAGGCGTGGCCGGCGTCGAGGAGCTTGGCTGCGACGTCCTTGTAGAGGTCCATGCGCTGCGACTGGCGGTACGGCGCGTGCGGGCCGCCGACCTCGGGGCCCTCGTCCCAGTCGAAGCCCAGCCAGCGCATCGAGTCGAGGAGCTGGTGGTAGGACTCCTCGGAGTCGCGGGCCGCGTCGGTGTCCTCGATGCGGAAGACGAGCGTGCCCTGGTGGTGCCGGGCGAACGCCCAGTTGAACAGGGCAGTGCGGACCAGGCCCACATGGGGGTTACCGGTGGGCGAGGGGCAGAAACGTACGCGTGGGGGTACCCCCAGCGCGAGCGAAGTCGAGAGCCTGGGGGAGGGTGCGCTAGCCACGCTTGACAACCTTGTTGGTGAGAGTGCCGATGCCTTCGATGGTGACGGCGACCTCGTCGCCGACGGTGAGCGGCCCGACGCCTGCCGGGGTGCCCGTGAGGATCACGTCGCCGGGGAGCAGCGTCATGGCCTCGGAGATGTTGACGATCAGATCCTCGATCCCGTGGATCATCTCGCTGGTGCGGCCGAGCTGGCGTTGTTCGCCGTTCACGGTGAGCTGGATCGTCAGGTCGGATGCCGTCTCCAGGTCCAGGTCCGTCTCCACCCAGGGGCCCAGCGGGCAGGAGGTGTCGAAGCCCTTGGCCCGCGCCCACTGCTTCTCGCGCTTCTGGACGTCGCGGGCGGTGATGTCGTTGGCGCAGGTGTAGCCGAAGATCACGTCCTTGACGCGCTCGCGCGGGACCTCGCGGCACATACGGCCGATGACGACGGCCAGTTCGGCCTCGTGGTGGACGTCCGCGGAGAAGGACGGGTACTGGATCTCGTCGCCGGGGCCGATCACCGAGGTGGAGGGCTTGAAGAAGGCGAACGGGACGTCCGGGACGTCGTGGCCCAGTTCCCTGGCGTGGTCGGCGTAGTTACGGCCGTACGCCACGACCTTGTTGGGGAGCACCGGCGGCAGCAGACGCACCTTGTTGACCGGGACCTTCGTACCGGAGAGCTCGAAGTCCGCGAACGGGATGCCCTTGATGATGTCGAGGACGAGCTCGTCCGGCCTGTCGCCCTCGACCGCGCCGAAGGCGACGTTCCCGTCGATGGAGAATCTGGCGATGCGCACGGGATCTGGGCGCCCCTCTACTCGGCCGACTGGAGTCTGACGCTCCAGGCTAACGCGGGAAGGGTGCCCCGAGGCTCAGGACCGCGCGGCGCCCGGGCCCCCTCCCCGCAGGGCGGTGATCCGGGCGCGCTACGGTTACTTGGCCGCGGAGACCGGGATCTCCATCAGGACCGTGCGCCGGGGGTTGGCGGTCTGGGCGGGGAGGTCGAGCGGGTGCTCCGGCTGCTCCGGGATCTGCAGTGCGTCGGCGTCCTCGAGGTGCGCCAGCGTCGTGCGCCGCGGGTTGGCAATGTTGCGGAACATCATCGTCGTCTTCACGGTTGTACTCGACCTCGGCTGTGGTGGGTTGGACAGATGCGGCCTTCTTGTAAAGCGTCAGGCTAAACATGCCATTCCCTTCAGAACGCGCGAAGACCCTGTGATCGTCATGTGAGTTTGCTCACTGACCTATGGGCAAACCGGACAATTGCCAGCCTCGACTCACCCCAATGAAACGGACATTGACTCCCTGAAGCCATCATTCCGCTCCTGATCATGGCGACTGGGACACCTACCCCTGCGGGGTGACTCGCGGACCTATGTCCGATATCGACAGGAACGCTTTCCACACCCGGTGACACGACCCTCACGTGGTGTCACGTAGGTCACGGTCTGACCCTCGGACCTTGTTGGAGATCCTGCACTGTGCTGGAATTCCACGGACCGCCGCGGGATCGAACCGGCGCACAGGGGGCGCTGAGAAGCGCCGAGCGGCGGTGAGAAGGGGGAGCCAGCGCCGGTCACTCACGACCATCCGGGGTGCGTATTCAGGGCGCTCCCCACAACGCCGACACCGTGCTCCGCCGTCCTGCGGAGGAGCGCCTGGTCCAGAGGTTGCGACGCTAGTGCAGGGACGTTTCAAGAGGGATGGCAGCGCTTCGGCCGAGCCGGAGCGGCACGGCGGGACTGGCCCCAATGTCGGCAGTTCCTCCCCCCAGCACGCCCAGAACCCGGGCCCGAACCCGTCGGCCGACGGTGGTTCCGGCCCCGGGCGCCCCGGCACGTCGGCGTCCTCGGGCCCGGCGGCCACGCCGCCGGTGAAGCCCCCGAAGGGCCCGAACGGCCCGGGGTCGCGCGTAGCCCTGCGCAACTGGCGCATCTCCACGCGCCTGGTGTCGCTGCTCGCGCTCCCCGTGGTGGCGGCCACCTCGCTGGGCGCGCTGCGCATCAACGACTCCATGAACGACATCCAGCAGCTCGACAACATGAAGCTGCTGACGGAGATGACCAAGCAGGCCACCGAGCTGGCCGCCGCCCTCCAGGAGGAGCGCGACCAGTCGGCCGGACCGCTGGCGCACAACTCCACGGCGAGCAACATCACGGTCAAGGGCTACCGGGACAAGACGGACCGGGCCGCGACCAACTTCATCAACGCCGCCGAGGACATCGACACCTCCAGCAAGGACGGCAACCTCCAGGGCGTCCGCGACAGCCTCGTCGGCCTGGTCCGCGACCTGGACACGCTCAGCAAGATCCGCAGCGACGCCTACGAGACCAAGGGCAACGCGACCCAGACGGTGGAGTCCTACCACCGGCTGATCACCCACCTGCTGGACCTCTCGCAGGACATGGCCGAGGCCACCAGCAACCCGGACATGATCCAGCGCACCCGCGCCCTGGCGGCCTTCTCCTCCGCCAAGGAGTACGCGTCCATCCAGCGCGCGATCCTCGCCGCGGCCCTGCCGGCCAACAACACGACCCTCGGCAACCTCACCGAGAACGACCGGCTGTACGCCCAGGGCGCCCTGGAGAGCGAGGAGTCCGACCTCAGCAGCTTCCGGAGCATCTACGGCGACGACGGCGCCGAGGAACTCCTCAAGCCGGTCGAGGACGGCAGCTCCACCATCGAGGCGTCCGACCAGTACGCCGGCCGTGCCTTCGGCCGGCCCGAGGGCCTCGCCGACCTCGACCGGCGCTCCTACAAGGACTGGGTCGACGACAGCTCGACCAAGATCCAGCAGATGGGGAACATCGAGCACACGCTGCTCGAGGACATGGAGCAGAAGGCCCGCGAGCTGCGCAGTGCCACCGAACGCGACGCGATCATCGCCGGTGCGCTGATCCTGATCGTGCTCGGTGTCTCCCTGGTCGGCGCCTTCGTCGTGGCCCGGTCCATGATCCGCTCGCTGCGCCGCCTGCAGGAGACCGCCACCAAGGTCGCCCAGGACCGCCTGCCCGAGCTGGTCAAGCAGCTGTCCGAGGCGGACCCGCAGGACGTCGACACGTCCGTGGAGTCGGTCGGTGTGCACTCCCGGGACGAGATCGGCCGCGTGGCCGCGGCCTTCGACGACGTGCACCGCGAGGCGGTCCGCCTCGCCGCCGAGCAGGCCCTGCTGCGGGGCAACGTCAACGCGATGTTCACCAACCTCTCGCGCCGCTCCCAGGGCCTCATCCAGCGTCAGCTCTCGCTCATCTCCGAACTGGAGTCCCGCGAGGCCGACCCGGACCAGCTGTCCTCGCTCTTCAAGCTCGACCACCTCGCGACGCGTATGCGCCGTAACGGTGAGAACCTCCTCGTCCTCGCCGGTGAGGAGCCCGGCCGCCGCTGGACCCGCCCGGTCCCGCTGGTCGACGTGCTGCGCGCCGCGGCCTCCGAGGTGGAGCAGTACGAGCGCATCGAGCTGTCCTCCGTGCCGACCACCGAAGTGGCCGGCCGGGTCGTCAACGACCTCGTGCACCTGCTCGCCGAGCTGCTGGAGAACGCCACATCGTTCTCCTCCCCGCAGACCAAGGTCAAGGTCACCGGTCACGCGCTGCCCGACGGCCGCGTCCTGATCGAGATCCACGACACCGGCATCGGCCTCTCCCCCGAGGACCTCGCCGCGATCAACGAGCGGCTCGCCTCGCCGCCCACCGTGGACGTCTCCGTCTCCCGCCGCATGGGTCTGTTCGTGGTCGGCCGGCTGTCCCAGCGGCACGGCATCCGCATCCAGCTGCGCCCGTCCGACTCCGGTGGCACGACCGCGCTGGTCATGCTGCCCGTCGATGTCGCCCAGGGCGGCAAGAAGCCCCAGCCCAAGCCCGGTCAGGGCGCCCCCGGTGCCCCCGCGGCGGCGCAGGCCGCCGCCGGTGTGGCCGCGGCCCGTCGTGGCGGCGGCAACGGCCAGGGCGGCGGCGTTCTCGGCGGTGCGCCCGGTGGCGCGGGCGGCGGCGCTCTCGGCGCCGGTGCCCCGTCGGGCGGGCGGCTCAACGCCGGTCAGGGACCGCGGGCCGCGCTGCCCGGCAGTGGCCAGGGCGGTCGCCCCGGTGCGCCGGGCGGGCAGCGTGGACCGCAGGGTCCCGGTATGCCTCCGCAGGGCCGGCCCGCTCCGGCCGGTGCCGGGTTCGGCGGCCAGGCGCCGGGTGCCCCGCAGGGTCTCCAGGCCGCGGGCACGAGCGGTCCGGGCCAAAACGCCTTCAGTGGCCAGGACGCTTTCGGCGGCGGACAGGACGCCTTCGGCGGCCGGGGTTCCGTGCCCCCGCCGGCGCAGGCCCCGAACGCCGGCCAGGCCCCCGAGCCGGGCGGCCGGCGCCGTCGGCCGCAGCTGCCGGGCCGCGGTGGTCCGCGGGCCGAGCTGCCGGGCGGCAACCAGCCCCGCACGCCGAGCTGGAGCGACGAGAACGCGCAGCCGCCGGTGCCGCGCGCCTCGCTCGACGTCCCGCGCGGCCACGACGAGCAGGACCCCGCCGCCACATCACGCATGCCGCGGATCGAGGACCACCGGGGTCCGGCGAGCACCTCCGAGTTCCCCCGCCCGGACTTCGACGCCCCGCAGAACACCGGTCAGTTCCCGATGCAGGGTGCGAACGGCCCGCAGGGCGACTTCCCCCGTCCGGGCGCGGTCGGCCCGCAGAACACCGGCCAGTTCCCGCGGCCGGGATCCAACGGCCCCCAGGACACCGGCGAGTTCCCCCGTCCCGGCGCGAACGATCCGCAGAACACGGGTGGCTACGTCCGCCCGGACGTCTTCGGCACTTCGCCCGCGCAGAACGGCAGCTCGCAGACCGGGCAGTTCGCGACTCCGTCGGCGTACGACAACGGCTCGACGGGCCAGTTCGCGATGCCGGGCTACGACGGGAGTTCCACCGGGCAGCACTCGCTGCCCGGCCGTCAGGACCCCGCGTCCACGGGCCAGTTCGAGCGCCCCCAGACCAACGGTGCCGACTTCGGTGCCCCGCGGCCGCCCGTGCCGCCGCGGCCGCAGCAGCGGCCGGTCCGCCAGGAGCCCGAGGCGCTGCCGCCCGCGGGTCCCGGTGACGGCCGTACGCCGCTGTACGACACGTTGGAGACCAACTGGTTCCACGGCAGCCAGCAGCAGGAACAGGAGCAGTCGGCCAACGGCAACGGCTCCTCCCCGGCTCAGGCCCCGCGGCAGCAGCAGGCCTCGGCGTCCCCACAGAGTTCTGCCGGCGCTCCGCAACGGCCCGCGGCCTCCGCGGCCTGGCGCAGTTCGCCGAACGACGACCTCGTCCGGCAGGCGGAGCGTGTCCGCCAGCCGGCCGCGGGCGGTGTCACCACCTCCGGTCTGCCGCGCCGGGTACCCAGGGCGAACCTCGTCCCGGGTACGGCTCAGCAGCAACAGCACCAAAGCGGTCCGGCTGTCTCGCGTGCGCCTGATGACGTGCGCGGTCGGCTGACCAATCTCCGTCGGGGTATCGCGCAAGGTCGTCAGGTCGGCGGCAACGGCCAGACGGGCAGTTTCCCGAACCCCACTCACCAGCAGGAGCGTTAGTTGAGCCCGATGAGCCAGGCGGCACAGAACCTCAACTGGTTGATCACCAACTTCGTGGACAACACCCCCGGGGTGTCCCACACCGTCGTCGTGTCCGCCGACGGCCTTCTGCTGGCGATGTCCGAGGGCTTCCCGCGCGACCGTGCCGACCAGCTGGCGGCCGTCGCGTCGGGGCTGACCTCGCTCACGGCGGGTGCCTCGCGGATCTTCGAGGGCGGCAGCGTGGCCCAGACCGTCGTGGAGATGGAGCGGGGATTCCTCTTCCTCATGTCCGTCTCGGACGGTTCCTCGCTCGCGGTCCTCGCGCACCCGGAATGCGACATCGGCCTCGTCGGCTATGAGATGGCACTGCTCGTCGATCGCGCGGGGGCCGTCCTCACGCCCGATCTGCGAGCCGAGCTGCAAGGCAGTCTGCTCCACTGACCCCACCGGATCCACCCGTCTCACCAAATCACCGTCCGGCCGCCACAATCCCCCCACCGGCCTCACCAGACGGCTAGCCAGACCGACTTGCTGTCCCGCCCGGAGGATTCATGACCCCGCCCACCGCCTCTCATGATCCGTACGCGGAGCCGTACGAGGATGAGGGCGACCAGCCGCTGGTACGTCCGTACGCGATGACCGGCGGCCGGACCCGGCCGCGCTACCAGCTCGCCATCGAGGCCCTGATCAGCACCACGGCCGACCCGGCGGCAATGATGGGGCTCCTCCCCGAGCACCAGCGCATCTGCCACCTGTGCCGTGAGGTGAAGTCGGTCGCCGAGGTCTCGGCGCTGCTCGCCATGCCGCTCGGGGTGGCCAGGATCCTCGTCGCGGACCTCGCCGAGGCCGGCCTGGTGGCCATCCACCAGCCGGGCGGCGACGAGAACAACGGCGGCGCTCCCGATGTGACGCTGCTCGAAAGGGTGCTCAGTGGACTTCGCAAGCTCTGACGCGGGGCGGACCACCACCTCCGCGAAGATCGTGGTGGCGGGTGGCTTCGGCGTGGGCAAGACCACGTTCGTCGGGGCCGTCTCGGAGATCAACCCGCTGCGTACCGAGGCCGTCATGACGTCCGCGTCAGCGGGCATCGACGACCTCACCCACACCGGGGACAAGACGACCACCACGGTCGCCATGGACTTCGGCCGCATCACCCTGGACCAGGACCTGATCCTGTACCTCTTCGGTACACCCGGCCAGGACCGCTTCTGGTTCATGTGGGACGACCTGGTCCGCGGCGCCATCGGCGCGGTCGTCCTGGTGGACACCCGGCGTCTCGCCGACTGCTTCCCCGCGGTCGACTACTTCGAGAACAGCGGCCTGCCGTTCGTCGTGGCCCTCAACGGCTTCGACGGGCACCAGCCGTACGCTCCCGAGGAGGTGCGCGAGGCCCTGCAGATCGGGCCGGACGCGCCGATCATCACGACGGACGCCCGGCACCGGTCGGACGCCAAGAGTGCCCTGATCACACTGGTCGAGCACGCCCTCATGGCCCGCCTGCGGTAACGCCCCAGGGACGTGTCGACCCGCTCCCAAATCAACATCGCCATACGGCAGTTGTCGTAGATGTCCCGGAGCCGGCTGTGGCCTTGGACACGGTCGGCCCCGGTGTTCATAACGTTTCGGCAGAGGAATCGGGTGGTACGGCCACGCGTGGTTGCCAACCGGTCTCGCTGCGCTCACAACGGCCCCGTCTTTTGACGGGGCTCGCTCTTTATGACCGTTTTATCTGGGGTTTACATCACGCGGAATCCGCGCGTACCACTGTTTGGAGGTGTGCAGGCCGTCGTGCTGGAATGCCTGAACTGCCCAATAGTCAAAGACGTACTCATCAGTCGATGACGTATTGGGCGCTGAGAGACTGCGGCACAACGTAGGTGCCGACCCCTCCGAGAGGTTGTTGGTCGAGTGAGGCGAAGCAAGAACGGTCCCGAGCCGTCGGCCCGGGGCAACTTCACCCCGCCGCCGCGCGGAGCGGCGTCCGCCCCTGTGTCCGGTCCGGAGCCGACGGCTGCGCCGCCGTCCGGCGGTGGACGGTTCTCCCCGCGCAACTGGCGGGTGCCCACCCGGCTGAACGCGATCCTGCTCATACCCGTGATCGTCGGCCTCGTCATGGGCGGCTTCCAGGTCAAGAGCTCGATCGACACCTGGCGGGAAGCCGAGGACGCGGAGAACACCGCGCGCCTCGTCCGGGCCTCCCTCAGCTACGCCGACGCCCTCTACCAAGAGCGCGACAGCACCGCCGCCCCCCTGCTGAGCGGGGAAGGCCAGGACAACGCCACGGTCGTCGCCGCCCGCAAGAAGACCGACCAGGCCGCCGACGCCTTCGACGAGGCCGCCCAGAACATGCCGCAGAAGGCGGGCCTCGAGCGCCGCCTCCAGCTGTTCCGGGACGGCGAGGGAGGGCTCCAGACGCTGCGCGCGGGCGCCTACACCTCCTCCAAGCTCACCGGCGTGAAGACCGAAGAGGGCTACACCCAGATCGCGCACCCGCTGACGGAGTTCGCCAACGAGCTCGGCCTCGGCACCGGCAACATCACCAGCTACGGCCGTACGGTCTACGCCATCGAGCTCACCAAGGCGGCCCTGTCGCTGCAGCGCTCCATCGGCATGCACCTGCTGATCAAGCCCGGCCCGGGTCTGAGCAGCTTCGCCAGCCAGAAGGTCGCCCTCTCCTCGTACGCGTACCTGGAGGGCATCGCCGTCGAGGAGTACGTCGGCGGTGGCACCGCGGCCGACGCGGCGAAGCTCGACGCCGCCAAGAAGCAGATCCAGACGGACGGAGCGGCGCTGGCCAAGGAGGCCGCCGCCAAGAACCCGGACTACGTCCCGCCGCCGTCCAACCCGACGGACATGGTCTCCAGCATCGCCCAGCTGCCGTCGATGGACGACAGCGCCCGTGGGGCGCTCGCCAAGGACGGCATCACCGCCGAGAACTGGTGGGCGGTCAACACCCTCAAGTACAACGCCTACCGGCAGATCGAGACGGACCTGGCCGACACCGCGGTGAACGAGGCCGCGAACATCGCCGACGAGGCCAAGCGCGACGCGTTCATCGTGGGTGCCGCCGTCGTGGTCGCCCTGCTCCTCGCGTTCATCCTGGCCGGTGCGGTCGCCCGGCAGATGTCCCGCTCGATGCGCCAGCTGCGCAACGCCGCCTTCGGCATCGCCGAGCAGCGGCTGCCGATGCTGGTCGACCAGCTCTCGCGCACCGACCCCGGCCGGGTCGACACCCGGGTCGCGCCGATTCCCATCAACACCAGGGACGAGATCGGCGAGGTCGCCCGCGCCTTCGACCAGGTCCACCGCGAGGCCGTACGACTGGCCTCCGAGCAGGCCCTGCTGCGGGGCAACATCAACGCGATCTTCACCAACCTGTCCCGGCGCAACCAGTCGCTGATCGAGGGCCAGCTGACCCTGATCACCGAGCTGGAGAACAACGAGGCCGACCCGGACCAGCTGGAGAACCTCTTCCGCCTGGACCACCTCGCGACCCGTATGCGCCGCAACGGCGAGAACCTCCTGGTCCTCGCCGGCGAGGAGCCCGGCCGCCGCTGGGACCAGCCGGTCCCGCTGGTCGACGTCCTGCGTGCCGCCTCCTCCGAGGTGGAGCAGTACGAGCGTGTCGAGCTGTCGGGTGTTCCGGAGGCCGAGATCCACGGCCGGGCCGTGACCGACCTCGTGCACCTGCTGGCCGAGCTGCTGGAGAACGCCACGACGTTCTCCTCGCCGCAGACCAAGGTCCGCGTCACCGCGACCCGGCTGCCCGACGGCCGCATCATGATCGAGATCCACGACAAGGGCATCGGCCTCACCGCCGAGGACTTCGCGGACATCAACCACAAGCTGGCCAACCCGCCGACCGTGGACGCCGCGATCTCCCAGCGCATGGGCCTGTTCGTGGTCGGCCGGCTGTCCGACCGGCACGGCATCCGCGTCCAGCTGCGCCCCTCGGGCGAGCAGGCCGGCACCACCTCGCTGGTCATGCTGCCCGACGCGATCACGCACGGCGGTGGCGGCGAGCACCAGCCGGCCGCCGACGAGTTCACCGTCTCGCAGATCATGCCGGAGCAGCAGTACCAGGGTGAGGACTTCAACAACGGTCTGCCCATGCGTACGGCAGCGGAGCTCGGCTTCGACGACAGCCGCTACTCCGAGGTCCCGGACGACATACGCGAGCTGGACCCGGTCGGCCGCTCCCTGATGCGCGAGGAGCGCCGGGCGGCCCTGGAGGCCCAGAGCCAGGACGAGCCGCCGGCCCTGCAGGGTCCGGAGTCGTCGTACACCGACGCGTTCGACGCTTCCCGCGCCGCCCCGCAGGCCGGCTACGACAACAGCCGCAACGGCTACCCCGAGCAGCAGCCCGCCGCGTACGACCAGCAGACGTCGTACGAGGAGGCTCCGCAGGCGCCGTACGAGGGGCAGCGGCAGACGGCGTACGAGGAGCCGAACCGTCCGGCGTACGAAGAGCCGTACTTCGCGCAGAACGGCGGCCTGCCGCAGAACGACACCTTCTCCCCGGCCGGCGGCTACCCGGAACCCTCCTATGCGGAGCCGGTCCAGGAGGAGCCCGCGGCGGTGCACGCCACCGCCCCGGAGCCCTTCTCGGGCTTCGAGGAGCGCCGCTACCAGGATGACTGGCCGCAGTCGGACGGCTACCAGGGCGGCTACCCGGACCAGTACGCTCCGGAAGCGGAATCTGCGCAGGCCGCTGACGTGAGTGAGCGCGACCGCGTAGGCTTCGACCGTCCGGGGCCGGCCCCCGCCTCCGTGGGTCACAAGCTGACCGACGCCGGGCTTCCCCGCCGTGGCTCCACCGGGAGCGGCGCGAACGGCTCGAACGGCACGCGGAACGCGAACCAGGAGCCGTCGGCTCCGGCGCCGGAGAGCAACGGCAGCGGCGACAGCTGGCGCTCGGCCAACGACGCGCGGTGGCAACAGGCCTCCCAGCTCCGGAAGCCCAAGGCGGGCGGGGTCACCTCCTCCGGTCTGCCGCGGCGGGTACCCAAGGCCAACCTGGTCGAGGGAGCCGCCGAAGCCACTCACCAGGGGGGCCCATCGGTCTCCCGTGCTCCCGAGGACGTCCGGGGCAGGCTGAGCAACCTGCGTCGCGGTGTCCAGCGGGGCCGCAACGCAGGCAGTGAAACGAACGGTCAGGGCTTCGGTTCTGACAGCACCTACAACCAGGAGCGTTAGTGTGAGCCCGATGAGCCAGGCGGCGCAGAACCTGAACTGGTTGATCACCAACTTCGTGGACAACACCCCGGGGGTGTCCCACACGGTGGTGGTCTCCGCCGACGGACTCCTTCTGGCGATGTCCGAAGGCTTTCCGCGCGACCGAGCCGACCAGCTTGCGGCCGTCGCCTCCGGTCTGACCTCGCTGACCGCGGGTGCCTCGCGCATCTTCGAGGGCGGCGCGGTGAACCAGACTGTTGTGGAGATGGAGCGGGGATTCCTCTTCATCATGTCCGTATCCGACGGTTCGTCCCTCGCGGTTCTCGCACATCCGGAGGCGGACATCGGTCTCATCGGGTACGAGATGGCTCTTCTGGTGGACCGCGCCGGTTCGGTCCTGACGCCCGATCTGCGTGCGGAGCTCCAGGGCAGCCTGCTCAACTGACAAACAGACGGTGCGTTTTGGCGTCCCGGGGCCGTAAGGTTTCGGGACGCGGCTCCACACAGCGTGATGGGTGCCCCGGCACAGTCGGAGGAGGAGAGAGAGTGGCAACACCCCCAGGTGGTTCATCTGGCAATTGGTCGTACGGCCCTGGCCAGGGCCAGAACGACGGTTCCCAGAACTCGAACCGCTACAACTTCCCCTCCGCACCCAGCCAGCGGCGTCAGCAGCCGTACGCGCCCCAGGGCCCGCAGGGTCCCGGTCCCTCGCCGTACGACCAGCCGCCCGCCCCGCGCATCCAGCCCGTGCAGCCGCAACGACGCTCCTCCGAGCCTTCACCCGCGGGAGGCGCCAGCAACCCCCTGGTGCGTCCGTACGCCATGACAGGCGGCCGGACTCGCCCGCGCTACCAGCTCGCCATCGAGGCGCTGGTGCACACCACCGCGCAGCCGCATCAGATGCAGGGCCAGTTGCCCGAGCATCAGCGGATCTGCAATCTCTGCCGAGAGATCAAGTCGGTAGCCGAGATTTCGGCGTTGCTGACCATTCCCCTCGGCGTGGCCAGGATCCTCGTCGCCGACTTGGCGGAGGCGGGACTGGTCGCCATCCATCAGCCCGGCGGCGACGAGAGCGCCGGCGGCCAGCCAGACGTGACACTGCTCGAAAGGGTGCTCAGTGGACTTCGCAAGCTCTAGCGGCGGTCCTTCCCGCTCCACCACCTCGGCGAAGATCGTGGTGGCGGGTGGCTTCGGCGTGGGCAAGACCACGTTCGTCGGGGCCGTCTCGGAGATCAACCCGCTGCGTACCGAGGCCGTCATGACGTCCGCGTCAGCGGGCATCGACGACCTCACCCACACCGGGGACAAGACGACCACCACGGTCGCCATGGACTTCGGCCGCATCACCCTGGACCAGGACCTGATCCTGTACCTCTTCGGTACACCCGGCCAGGACCGCTTCTGGTTCATGTGGGACGACCTGGTCCGCGGCGCCATCGGCGCGATCGTCCTCGTGGACACGAGGCGCCTTGCCGACTGCTTCCCGGCGGTCGACTACTTCGAGAACTCGGGGCTTCCTTTTGTGATCGCCCTGAACGGCTTCGACGGCCAGCAGCCGTACAACCCGGACGAGGTGCGCGAGGCGCTCCAGATCGGCCCGGACACCCCGATCATCACGACGGACGCGCGGCACCGGGCGGATGCCAAGTCTGCGCTCATCACCCTGGTCGAGCACGCGCTGATGGCTCGCCTGCGGTAGTAGGCGGCTCTTGCGGCCACTGGGCTGCCACGGACGGTTGTACGCCGTCTGCGGGTGCTCGGTGGCCGTTCGCGCAGTTCCCCGCGCTCCCTGGGCAAGACTGAGGGCCCCTCTTTCGAGAGGGGCCCTTAGTCGTTCGTACGGAAAGAGCTCAGTGCCAGCTGTGCGGGGCGCGGAAGCCGCCCTCGCGCTCCAGGCGGCGCCAGCCGGCCCTGGGGCGGCCTCGGTGGGCCGGGGTCTCGGAGGGCTGGGCCGCGGCGCGAGCCAGCAGGATCGCCGTGATCGCGGCGACTTCCTCGGGCTCGGCGTGGCCCTTCTCGACGCGGATGTCAGGGGTGCTCATAGGTCACAGTCTCCGTGAGAGAGGTTTCCGCGAGGGTGTCGCGGAGGGTCCGCTGGGTTACTGCGGAGGGTTGCCGTGCTTACGGGAGGGCAGGTCGGCGTGCTTGGACTGGAGCATCGCCAGGGACCGGATCAGGACCTCGCGGGTTTCCGCCGGGTCGATCACGTCGTCCACCAGGCCACGCTCCGCCGCGTAGTACGGGTGCATGAGCTCGGACTTGTACTCCTTGACCATGCGGGCCCGCATGGCCTCGGGGTCCTCGGCCTCGGCGATCTGACGCCGGAAGATGACGTTGGCGGCACCTTCGGCACCCATCACGGCGATCTCGTTCGTCGGCCAGGCGTAGGTGAGGTCCGCACCGATGGACTGGCTGTCCATGACGATGTAGGCACCTCCGTACGCCTTGCGCAGGATCAGGGAGATCCTCGGCACGGTGGCGTTGCAGTAGGCGTAGAGCAGCTTGGCGCCGTGCCGGATGATGCCGCCGTGCTCCTGGTCGACGCCCGGAAGGAACCCGGGGACGTCCAGGAAAGTGACGATCGGGATATTGAAAGCGTCACACATCTGGACAAAGCGTGCAGCTTTTTCCGATGCCTCGATGTCCAGGACACCGGCGAGCGTCGAGGGCTGGTTCGCCACGATGCCGACGACCTGGCCGTCCAGGCGGGCCAGCGCGCAGATGATGTTGCGGGCCCAGCGCTCGTGGACCTCCAGGTAGTCGCCGTCGTCGACGATCTCCTCGATGACCTTGGCCATGTCGTACGGCCGGTTGCCGTCCGCCGGGACCAGGTCGAGGAGGACCTCGCCGCGCCGGTCGGCCGCGTCGGCGGACTCCACCCGCGGCGGGTTCTCCCGGTTGTTCTGCGGGAGCATCGACAGCAGGTAGCGCACCTCGGCGAGGCACGTCTCCTCGTCGTCGTAGGCGAAGTGGCAGACGCCCGACGTCTCGGCGTGCACGTCCGCGCCGCCGAGGCCGTTCTGGGTGATCTCCTCGCCCGTCACCGCCTTCACGACATCCGGTCCCGTGATGAACATCTGGGAGGTCTCGCGGACCATGAAGACGAAGTCGGTGAGGGCGGGGCTGTAGGCCGCGCCGCCGGCGCACGGGCCGAGCATCACGCTGATCTGCGGGATGACACCCGACGCCCTGGTGTTGCGCTGGAAGATGCCACCGTAGCCCGCGAGGGCACTGACACCCTCCTGGATACGGGCGCCCGCGCCGTCGTTCAACGACACCAGCGGCGCTCCGGCCGCGATAGCCATGTCCATGATCTTGTGGATCTTCGTGGCGTGGGCCTCGCCCAGCGCGCCGCCGAAGATGCGGAAGTCGTGGGCGTAGACGAAGACCGTACGGCCCTCCACCGTGCCCCAGCCGGTGATGACACCGTCGGTGTACGGCTTCTTGGCCTCCAGGCCGAATCCGGTCGCCCGGTGCCGGCGCAGCTGCTCGACCTCCTGGAAGGACCCCGGGTCGAGGAGGAGCTCGATGCGCTCCCGTGCGGTCAGCTTGCCCTTGGCGTGCTGCGCCTCGGTCGCCTTCTCGCTGGGGCCGGCCAGGGCCGTCGCACGGATTTCGTGCAGCTCGGCCACCCGCCCGCGCGCGTCCGTCGGCTCGCCCGTCGACTCACTCGGCGCCTCATCCAAAACGGTCATGTAGCGACCATACGAACACCCGCGAGAAAAGCGAGCCGTCGACTCCTCACAGTCTCCGGCCCGTTTTCCTGGTGCGACCGAACAGAACCCTGGAAGCATGCAGGCGTTCTGACTGCTCAGGGGGCCTGCTGCTTGTAGGGGTCGAACAAAGTCAGAGCGTGAGAGCCACCTCACATCCGTGTGGGGCGCATGCCTTCCCCGGAGTGACGCGCAGGTGCAGCAGGCGGCCGGTGGCAAGCACCTCGACCGTGTCGTCGGCCCGCACGACCGAGCGCACGGGCCGGTTCCAGACGATCTCCAGCGGTTCGCCCGAACGGGGTGGCTCGCCGACGCAGAGGGTAGCGGTACGGCCGCTGCGGCGGACCAGCACGCTCGCCCCCGCCGACGCGGTGAGCGGGCCCGCCGTACCGGCCCGCCAGAAGTTCGCGGCGGTCAGGCCCAGGCGGTCGACGCGGACGGCCTGACACGTGCTGTCGTTGGCGAGGACCGACAGCCAGTGCCGGTCGGCGGCGCGAGCGGCGACGGTGCGGCGGGAGGCGCCGGGCAGCAGGACATAGGCGTACGAGGCGTCGACGGGGTCGGTGCCGTGGTCGAGCCAGAGGGTCTGCCAGCGCCGGGTGCGCCGTTCGGTCGTACTGGAGGTGTTGATGTCGGACCAGGCGCCGGTGCGGTCCTCGCGCAGGGTGTGCAGGCCATCGGGGACGAGCCAGCCTCCGTGCCCCTCCAGATGCGCCCAGCCCCGCCCCCGCGCGAAGGACTGGGTGCCGCCCTCCCCCAGGTTGCGGTTGTCGACGATGGTCTCGACCGGGACGCCGTCGGCGCAGGTGATGCCCGCGCCGAGGCAGATCACCGCGTCCGCGACGCAGAACCACGACGTGCGGGCCTCCAGCGTCGACCCCAGCCCCTTGAGGTGCTGGCCGATCGCCGCGTACTCGCCGTCGGTCGTGCCGCCGACCCAGCGGACGTCCGGCTTGGGCTCGCCCCACTCGCCGCCGGCCCGGTCGGGAAGGCGCTTGGTGGAGACGGTCGTCCCCGGGAGGCGGTACCAGTCGACGGTGGGCCAGTACCAGTCCGTGTACTGATCACTGCGGCCCGCGGCCCACCAGGAGAGCATTCCGGCGCCGGTGTGCCAGCCGCGCGGGTTCTCGCCGTTGCCGCATTCGTAGGCGGCGATGCGGTCGCTGGCCATGGCGATGTTCGCGACGAAGCCGGGGCGGCGGTGGACGGCTCTGTCCATGGCGGCGAAGAGTGTGTGCCCGACGGGTTCGGGGACGGCCGGGACGGAGGAGGCGGCCACCGCGTGCAGCCGGGCGAGGTCGGCGACCCCGAACTGAGGTGCCGCCAGAATCGGCGTGACCGTGTCCCGTTCGATCCAGCCCTTCACCAGGCCGTGCCAGCGGGTCCGCTCCTCCTCGCTCGCCCCGCCCGCGAGCAGCGCGATGGCGGCGATGACCCCCTGGCCGTGGTAATGGTCGCCGCGCATCACATGGCGGTCGTCGCTCTTGAGGTAACCGCGGCTGATGGCACGGCCGTTGACGCTGTCCATCACCAACCCGTCGTGGATCAAGGGGGCGTAGGCGTGCTCGACGCTGTCGAGGACGGTCTGCCTGTTCGGGTCGGTCACCTCCCACTCGGAGCCCGCGAGAAGGGCGAAGAGACGGCCGAGACCGTCGAGCATGACCTGGCCGTAGGTGCCGGAGTAGGCGACCCAGGTGTGCTGGACGAAGGAGCCGTCGGCGTAGAGACCGTCTCCCTTCGTGACGTACGGGAAGACCGGCGAGAGGGCGTCTCTGGCGAGGGTGATCCGGTCGGGGGCCCTGCCGAGGATGCCGCGCAGGGCGACGGAGCGGCAGAGGTCGACGCGGTTGGCGCCGGTGGAGGTGCCGGAGTAGTCGGTGAGCATGGTGTCGGGGATGAAGTGGTCGACGGCGGCGCAGGCCGCGGTCTTCTGAGCGTCCGTGAGGTGGTCGTGGAGGGCGGCCGTGATGTCCATGAGGAGGCGGGGGCTGCCGATCTGCCATTCCCACCAGTTGCCGTACCGGGTGGTGGAGGGGTTGTAGACGGTGGCGGAGAGGTGGTCGAGGCCGCCGAGGACGTCCGCGAGGAGCGTCTCGTCGCCGGTCGAGCCGGTGCCCCGCTGGACGTAGGCCTGGGTCATCGTCCACAGGCGGCTGTAGCTCCGGGTGATGCCGCCCGGGGGGTCGTAGGGCAGGCCGGCCCAGAGGGAGGTGGGCGTCGGGGCCATGGTGGCGCGGAAGCCGCGGGCGAGCTCGCCGGTCTCGGCGAGGCGGGAGGCGTACGGCTCCGACGCCGGGTCGTAACCGGTGCCGAGGGCGATGTCGAGCCAGCGCCGGCGGAGGGTGCCGTAGGGGTCGGCCGCGTCGGCGCGGGCGGGCGGGGCGGCGGTGGCCAGGAGCGCCGCCGCGAGTAAGACGGCTCTGCGAGTGGGTCGCACGGGGGCTCTGCGCTGCGGGTTCATAACGGGCCATGTACCACCGCGGGGCGATCGCGCCAACACCGCGCGGATGATGTTGAAACCTGTATGGAATAGGTCTACGGTCGTTCGCGTTGAGTGGTTCAAGATTCAACATCCTCACTCCAAGGAGCTCCGTCATGGCGAACACCGACCTGACCGCACTGACCGGCGACTACACGATCGACACCGCCCACTCCACGATCGGCTTCACCGTCCGGCACGCCATGGTCACCAACGTCAAGGGCAAGTTCGACGAGTTCAGCGGCTCGCTGCACCTGGACGGCGGCGACCCGTCCGCGTCGACGGCCTCCATCGACGTCAAGATGGACAGCATCGACACCGGGTCCGAGGACCGCGACGGGCACCTCAAGAGCGCGGACTTCTTCAAGATCGAGGAGTTCCCGACGATGACCTTCCGCTCCACCAAGGCGGAGGCGCTCGGCGACGAGGACTACCGCATCACCGGCGACCTGACGATCCTCGGCACCACCAAGCCGCTCACCATCGACCTCGAGTTCAACGGCGCCGCGAAGGACCCGTTCGGCAACGAGCGCGTGGGCTTCGAGGGCAAGGCGGAGATCAAGCGCTCCGAGTGGGGCCTGACCTGGAACGCGGCCCTGGAGACGGGCGGTGTCCTGATCTCCGACAAGATCAAGCTGACCTTCGACATCTCCGCGATCAAGAACGCCTGACGCCTTTGCCGCGGATCAGGTGGTGCGGATGCAGGTCGTACCGCTGTACGGAGCCGTGGGTGCCGGAGAGACCGGTGGCCGTAGTGCTCAACAGGCGTGCGCCGCGCGGTCGTATCGCCGCATCATGGGCCGTATGACCAACACCCCCGCCTGGATCACCGTCGCGTCGTACGAGAACGTCCGCGGCCGCCCGACCCCCCTGGCCGCCGTGCGGGCTTGACTGCGGGAGCGCGGGATCGACTGGATGCCCTTCGTCGTCGAGCGCGAGGTGCGGTTCGGTCTCGCGTGCGGGCCCGGGGAGGACGGGCGGTGGCGGGGGTGGTTCACGGTGGACGTGGCCGCGGAGGCGTTGTGGCGGCTCGGGTTGCACCCGGGCCAGCCGTCCTCCGTGGTCGACGGGCCCTCACCGCCGGGGTGGTGGCATGCCGCCGGGGAGCGGTACGCGCTCGGCCGTCAGGTGTCCTGAGCGGCGCCGGACCGCAGGACGGCGGGCTCGGCCGGGTTCCCCGTGGCACGGCCCGCCTCGTTCGGCCGCACGGCACCCCGTGTCGCCGTCCGCCGTTTCGGGACCGGCAGCAGCCACCACGCCGATGCCACCGTAAGTACGGCGCCGACCGCGATCGCCGCGAGGCGGATGGGCAGGAGGCTCGTCGCGTCCTGGCCGAACCAGGCCAGGAGGAGCGAGAGCGCGGTGGTCATCCCGGCCGCCCAGTAGGCGTAGTTGAGGGGGCGCAGCCACAGGGCGATCGCCAGGACCGTGAACATCAGGACCACCGAGTCCGGGCCGGTGATCCCGGCCGCGGCGACACCGGTCGCCAGCACGGTGCCCGCACAGGCCCCCGCGAGGCGCTCGATTCCCTTGCGTACGACGTCCGTTCGGCCGCGGTTGCCGCTCGCGGCGACGTACGCCGTCAGGACCGCCCAGGGCCAGTGGTCGTCGAAGAGGAGCCGGCCGGCGACGAAGGCGGCGGCGATCGCGGCCGCCATCTGCAACGCCATGCGGGTACTCGGGCGCGGGCGGAGACGGGACGGGCGGCGGGGCGCCGGATTCGGCGGCTCGGGATCGGGCCGCCAGGGACCGTACCGGTCTCCCAGCCCCTGCACCAGCCACACACAGCACACCGCGAGCACCCCTATCAACGCCGCCCAGGCCCAACTCACCAGCGCGCCCTGGGCCTTGGGCGGCAGCGCCGGTCCGGGGACGACCAGGAGGGCGACGAACGGGAGGGTCATCAGGGTGCCCGCCTTCGTGGCGGTGGGGCCGTAGCGGCGGATCCAGACGGGGCCGAGATCCCGGCCGTGAAGACGGCCGCGCCGAGAACAAAGTGCGCGGAGATCAGTCGGCCGACCGGGATCGAGACCGCCGCCGTCGCGGGCAGCAACGCGAGCGCGATGAGTCGGCGGCGGATGTCCGCGGTGCGCTGGGTTCCGGCCAGGGTGAGGGTGAGGGCGACCGCGAGGACGAGGACATCGGTGTGCAGTCCGGCGACCGCCTCCAGACAGAGGGCGAGAGACCAGGAGAGCAGCACGGAGGTCATGGTCAGAGCGGCTTCGTACGCGTTGCGTATGAGTTTGACCGTCACTTGAGCGAGAGTACGGCCATTGGGCGAGGCGCAGGTAGTAAGTATCTGCGTACGATTTACCCATGGAATCCCTCGCCTCCGCCGCCCGTATCCGTCGGGGCGTCGTGCGACTGAACCGGCGGCTTCGGCAGGAGCGCGGTGACGGCAGCCTCCCTCCGAGCCAGTTGGAAGTGCTCGGGCACCTCCATCGGCACGGGCCCGCCACCCCTGGCGAGGTCGCGGCGGCGCTGCGGCAGCGACCGCAGTCGCTCACCCGGGTCTTCGCCGAGCTGGAGGCCGAGGGGCTGGTGGCACGCGAGGCCGGGACCGTGGACCGGCGTCAGTCCGTGCTGTCCGCCACGGAGGCGGGGCGGCTGGCGCTGGAGCGGGACATGGCCGAGCGGGACGCGTGGCTGGCGGGGGCGTTGGCTTCCTTGAGCGCCACCGAGCGCGGGGTGCTGGAGCTGGCCGCGGAGTTGATGGAGCGGGTCGCCGACACGGAGACGCCTGGCTGAATCGCACTCCTTGTGCGCGAGGTCACAGGATTCCCATAATCCATCAACAGATTTGACCGGCCCATGTCATAACTTGGGCGTTCCTTTTATGGCCCTGATTGGCATGAGCACGTCAAAGCCACCCCCACCTGGGAGGCATCACCTTGAAGAGACTCCTCACCGCCCTCAAGAGATGTCTGGCGGTCGGAGCCGCCGCGCTCGCGATCGCCAGTCTCCAGCCCGTGTCGGCCGCGCAGGCCGCGCCCTCGCCCGTCGTCGGCGGCAGCCGTGCCGCACAGGGCGAGTTCCCGTTCATGGTGCGGCTGTCCATGGGGTGCGGCGGGGCGCTGTACACCCAGCAGATTGTGCTCACCGCCGCGCACTGCGTGAACGGGACCGGGGCGAACACCGGCATCACCGCGACCGCGGGTACCGTCGACCTCCAGTCGAGCACCGGGCGGGTCCAGGTCAGGTCGACGTACGTCTACCGGGCGCCCGGATACAACGGGGACGGCAAGGACTGGGCGCTCATCAAGCTCGCCTCGCCGATCAACCTTCCCACGCTGAAGATCGCGACGACGACGCAGTACAACACCGGGACCTTCACGGTCGCGGGGTGGGGTGCGGCCACCGAGGGCGGGGCTCAGCAGCGGTATCTGCTGAAGGCCACCGTGCCGTTCGTGAGCGACGCGACCTGCCGGGGATACAGCGGGTACAGCGGGCTCATCGCCAACGAGGAGATCTGCGCGGGGTACGCCTCGGGTGGGGTCGACACCTGCCAGGGAGACTCCGGCGGGCCGATGTTCCGGCGCGACTCGGCGAACGCGTGGGTGCAGGTGGGCATCGTGAGCTGGGGCATAGGGTGCGCCCGGGCGAACGCACCCGGGGTCTACACCGAGGTGTCCACGTTCGCCTCGGCCATCGCTTCGGCGGCTGCGTCGCTGTGAGGTGACGCGGGTCTCGTACGGTCTTCCGCGGGTCCGGTGCGTTGGTGCCGGGCCTGCGGTTTTCCGCCCCCGCCGCCCCTACCCGTCCCGTCCTTCAGGGGGCGCTGCCCCCTTCGCCCCCCCGTTTCCGGGGGCCAGCCCCCGGGCCCCCGCTCCTCAAACGCCGGAGGGGCTGGATTAGGCGGAGGGGTTGGATTGCCGAGGGGTTGGATAACTGAACGGGTTGGATTACTGGACGGGCTGAATAACTGGACGGGCTGCATTGTCATGCGGGCCCTCGCTCAGAAGCCGCCGCCTCCGAAGTCCCCTCCCCCTCCGCCGAAGTCTCCGCCGCCTCCGAAGTCGCCGCCCCCGCCGAAGTCTCCGAAGTCCCCGGAGTCGAAGTCCGAGCCGGAGAGGTCGCCGCCCTCGTAGCCGCCGCCGAAGTCGCCGTAACCGGAGCCGTAGTCGGCCGCGTAGGCGGGCGTGGCCATCATGCTGCCGAGGACCGTGCCGACCAGCAGCCCGGGGAGGAGGCCGCCGCCGAAGTAGCCGCCTGCCCAGGGGCCGTAGGCCGGGCCCGCGTCCCAGTAGGGGCGGCGGCCCTGGTCGGTGTCGACCTCACGCATCACCGGGTCGCGGCCGTCGGCCAGGCGGGTGGCGTCCGCGGCGCAGACCGGGACCTCGCGCGGGGCACCGCCCGGCGGCGT
This sequence comes from Streptomyces sp. NPDC005402, assembly GCF_040606575.1. NCBI lineage: Bacteria > Bacillati > Actinomycetota > Actinomycetes > Kitasatosporales > Streptomycetaceae > Streptomyces > Streptomyces sp. NPDC005402. Next base: position 28,864 of record NZ_JBEXFB010000039.1, on the reverse strand, counting down.
CCAGGTGGCGTCGGTGACGGAGGGGCCGTGGCGGGGGTCGAAGAAGCAGGGAACCCGGCGCTCGGGAAGCGGCCGGCCCTCGCGGCGCGCCGCGAGCTGGGCCAGTGAGAAGCGGCCGTCCTCCAGCGTCTGGGTGACCGTCCTCACGTCCTCGGGTCTCGTGGCCGCCCCCATGAACGACTTGGCCTGCTCGTACGCGTCCAGCGCCCGCTCGTAGTCCGCGCGCATCGCGTCGTCGGCGCCCGCCTCGGCCGGATGGAAGTCCAGCCGGTCCAGCTCCTCGCCGAACGCCGTGATGTCCTCGTCCACCACCACCCGCAGCTGCTCCAGCGCGGCCCGCTGCTCCTCCGCGTGCCGGCGCCGGTTGCGCCGCACCAGCGTGTACGCGCCCGCGCCGCCCGCCACGAGCACCGCGCCGACCGTGATCAGTGCCGTGGACGAGACACCGCCTCCGTCGTCCGCGGACGACCAGGTCGACGGGGCCGAGCCACCCATGTTGGTGACCGCGGCGGCGGTGAAGTCGGTCAGCTGGGCGCGGGTGTCCTCGCCCTCGACGGTGGTCACCAGGTTCCGTACGGCCGCGTTCGGCAGGACCGAGGAGTCGGCGCGGGCGTCGAAGGCGTCGCCCAGCCGGACCGCGTAGACGCCGGTGATGCCGGTCGCCGTGCGCAGCTTGGTGAACAGGTCCTGCTTCGGGTAGTCGGCGGGCAGCACCGCGACGAACAGCGGCTTGTCCGCCTTGGTGATCCGGTCCGCCAGGGCGTCCGCGTCCTTGGCGGACAGCTGGGCCGCGGCGGCCGGATCGACGTACACGGGACTCCTGCGAAGGGCCTGGCCGATCGCCGAGACGCTCGTCGCGGGCTCCGCAGTCGTCGTGGCCGAGACGGGCGGGGCGGCCGCCGCCAGGACGGCCAGGGCCGCAAGCACCAGGGCGAACAGCAGCCCCGGAAGGCTTCGGGTCCGTACTACGGCCTGCGCGATGGCCTTCATACTTCGACGCTACCCGAAGCCCCCCGAAAGAGGCCTGTCCGGCCGCCCCTCAGGCCGCCCGGTACGCCTGCGTCAGCTTCCGCACCGCCTCTCCGTAGCGGCCGGTCAGAAGGAGGTGATCGGCGTCGGCGAAGGGTGCCGCGACGGCGGCCGTCATGCGCCGGTCCGTCTTCCGCTGGACGATCAGCCGGGCCTTCTCGACGAGAGCGCGGCCCCGGTCGTCGGCACCGGCCCGTTCGGCCGCCCTGGCCGCGGTCCCGAGCGCCCTGAGCGTGGCCGCCCCGCCCTCCGGGACCTTGGTGAGTGTGGTCAGGCCCCAGCCGTACGGGAACTGCGGGTCGTACGTCGGGTCGCCGACGTTGATCGGCAGCTGGGTCTGCGACCTGGGCCAGGTGACGGGCAGCCGGCCGGTGAAGGCACGCCTGCCGTACAGGACGTCCGCGACGCCGTCGCCCTCGGTCCCCGGCAGCCAGGAGGCGACCAGGGCGTCGATGTCGCCGAGCCGGTCGCCGATGAGCTGCGGCCGTCCGGAGACGATCAGCACCGCGCACTTCATGGCCGCGCACACCTTGTCGACGGCGGCCCGGTCTGCGGCGGACAGCTCCAGGTCATGGCCGTTGCCGACGTCCCCGACGCCCTCGGCGTACGGGGTCTCGCCGACGACGACCACACCGACGTCGTAGCCGCTGGTCGGGGCGGACGCGTCCTTGGAGTACGTCAGGGCCGGGGAGTTCTTGCGCATCGCCTCCAGGATCGTCGTGCCGGGGGTGATGTCGCCGGAGGAGCCCTGCCAGGTGACGGTCCAGCCGCCGCTCTGGTTGCCGATGTCGTCGGCGTCGGACCCGGCGACGTACACCTTCTGCGACTTCTTGAGCGGCAGGAGCCCGCCGCTGTTCTTCAGCAGCACCTGCGACTCGGCGACCGCCTCGCGCGCCACGGCCCGGTGCCCGGCGGAACCGATCTTCGAGGCGCCGCTCGTGTCGGCGTACGGCTTCTCGAAGAGCCCCAGCCTGAACTTCTGCGTGAGGATGCGGGACACGGCGTCGTCGATCCGCCGCTCACTGACGCGCCCGGCCCGCACCTCCTGGACGAGCGCGGTGTGGAAGTCCTTGTAGGCGTAGGGGGCCATGACCATGTCGACGCCGGCGTTGACGGAGGTCCGGACGTCGCTCGCGTAGTCGCCGGGGATCTGGTCGATGCCGTTCCAGTCGCTGATGACGAAGCCGTGGAAGCCGAGCTTGTTCTTCAGGACTCCGTTGATCATGTCGGCGCGGGCGTGCATCTTGACCGGGCCGAGGCCGTCGCCGACGACGTCGAGCGAGGAGTACGACGGCATGACCGTGCCGACGCCACGGTCCACCGCGCTCTTGTACGGCGCGAGGTGGATCGCCTCCAGTTGCTTTCGGGTGACCGTGGTGACGCCCTGGTCGATGGTGTAGGTGCCGGTGGTGGAGGAGCCGTACGCGGTGCCGCCGTCGCCGACGAAGTGCTTGGCGGTGGCGAGGACCTTGTCGTTCCTGTGGAGGTCGGCGCCGTCCCTGGCGCCTTGGAGGCCCTGGATGACCGTCTCCATCGACTCGACGAGGGCGGGATCCTCGCCGAAGGACTCGTAGGAGCGGCCCCAGCGTTCGTCACGGGTGACGCAGAGGCAGGGGGCGAAGTCCCAGGGGATGCCGGTGGCCCGGACCTCGGCGGCGGTCACCGCGCCGGTCTTCTGGGCGAGTTGGGGGTCGCGGCTCGCGCCGAGGCCGATGTTGTGCGGCATGACGGTGGCGCCGACCAGGTTGTTGTGACCGTGGACGGCGTCGACGCCGTAGATGAGCGGGATCTGGAACCGCGTTGCCTGTGCCCGGAGTTGGAAGGAGTCGATCATCTTCGCCCAGGCCTCGGGGGTGTTGGGCGTGGGCGTCGAGCCGCCGCCGGAGAGCAGCGAGCCGAGGTCGTCGGCGGTGATGTCGGCCCCGGTCCCGACGGCTCCGCGCTCGGCCTGGGTCATCTGGCCGGCCTTCTCCTTCAGGGACATGCGGGAGAGCAGGTCGGCGACGCGCTTGTGCACAGGGAGTTTGCTGTCGAGATACGGCAGCCCGTGCGCGTCGATGACGACCTGCGGGGTCTCGGCGGGGGCCTTGGCGCCGGTGACGGTGAGCTTGAGGGGGATGGTCTCGGCGGTCTCGGCGGCCGCCTTGTCCTTGAGGGTGTGGACCCGGATGGTTCGCGCGGTGCCGGAGGTGGTGCCCGCGGGGAAGGTGAACTCGCCCTTGAGAGGGGTGAAGTCGGAGTTCGAGGCGGAGCCGCCGGCCGTCTCGTAGGCGACGGTCACGGGCTCGTCGATCGGTGCGGAGCCGGTGGTGGCGACGGTGACCTTCACGTGGGCCGTGCCGCCCTCGTCGACCGGGTAGACGGCGGAGTCGGTGAGCACCGAGGCGCGCAGCGACTGGTCGGCCCTGCCGTACAACTCCACGCCGTCCATGGCGAACCGGCCCGGGACGCCGACGGGGAGGGTGACGGCGTACCCCCACATCTCGGTCAGCCCCAGGACGTGGTCGATGCCGCCGACGGGCTGGTAGTCGGTGCGGTACGCGAAGTCGGTGAAGGGGATCTCGACCTGTTTCCAGCCCGTCCAGTCATCGGTGAAGGAGGTCGTCCACAGCTCGGAGGCCTCGCCGTTCGCACCGCCGTCCTTGAGCTCGAAGGCGACCTTCTTGCCGTTGTCCTGTCCTTCCCACCAGAAGCGGATGCCCTTGTGGGCGGACCAGTCGTGGGCGGGTTCGGCGAAGGCGAAGTCGTGCGTGAAGCCGCCGTAGCCGCTGATGTCGTAGGAGCCGGAGAGGACTTGACCGCCCTCGGGGGCGTCATCTCGCGTGCCGAGCCCGAGAGTTGGCGGGTCGTCGGTGTCGCCGCCCCAGGTGAAGATGCCGCCTGCGGGCGGATTCGCGAAGGGGACTTCCCCTTCGAAGCGGTCGACGGGGACCGGGGGCGGGTCGTCGGCTGCCCTCGCGTTCAGGACGGGCAACAGGGCCGTCAGCAGTGTGGCGGAGGCGAGCAGGGCGGTTCTTCGTACGGAACGCATGGAGCTTCCCCCTTGGCTCTCGTGGTCCACTCATGACTTACCTCACGCCGTGAGTGAACTGACGTCCCAGTGGGCCGTCAAGACACCCGGCACCCCTTGAACTCACACCAGACGACTTTGCCCGGATCCCGTTCCCGCACGCCCCACTCGTCGGCCACGGCGGCCACGGCGGCCACGGCGGCCACGGCGGCCACGGCGGCCACGAGGAGGAGACCGCGCCCGCGTTCCGAGTCGGGCCTGGTGTACGGGGTGCGGAGTTCGCCGGGGCCACTGTCGTGGACCTCGACGCGGAGGACCCCGTCGGTGGTGAGGGCGAGATCGAGACGGAAGCAGCGGTGGGGCGGGACGCCGTGGAGAAGGGCATTGGTGGCGAGTTCGCTGACGCAGAGGAGGACGTCGTCGCTCCGCTCGGTCACGCCCCAGCCGGTGAGGGTGGTGCGCGTCAGATCTCTGGCCACGGCTACTGACCTGCGGTGGCGCGGGTAGAGGGCGGTGCGGGCGTGGAGGAGTTGGGCTTGGGGATTCACGGCGCGACTGTCACAGGGAGTGACTAGGGTGGGGCAGTGAGTGAGGTCGTAGTTCTGATTGCTACGACCTCACTACGAGAACTCGGGGTGCGCACGGGGGAAGGGGACGACCATGTCGAAGAAGGTCGGTTCGTGGCAGGCGGTCGGCGCACTCGTGGCGCACTTTCGGAAACAGGCCCGCCTGACGCAGGAACAGTTCGCCGAGATGGCGAGCCTCCACGTCGACACGGTGAGGTCCATCGAGCAGGGGCGGCTGGCCCTCCAGCCGGACCGGGCAGAACAGTTCGACGAACTGCTGGATACGAAGGGGGCGTTGGCGCTGCTCGTGGAGCGGATGCCGGTGCGGGAGAAGGTGGTGCAGTTCGCGCAGTCGTTGGTGGATCATGAGCAGGAGGCGTTGAGCGTCCTGTCCTACGAGAGTCTGGCGATTCCCGGACTGCTCCAGACACAGGACTACTGCCGCGCTGTCTTCAACTATCGGTATCCGGCCATCGGCACCGAGACGGCCGAGCAATGGGTGAACGCCCGCATGGAACGGCAGTTGGTACTGCAACGGGAGCGGCCTCCTGTGTGCCATTTTGTCCTGGAGGAGAGCATCCTCCGGCGGCCCGTCGGTGGTCCGGAGGTGATGCGGGAGCAGTTCCGCCGGATCCTGGAGTACACCGAGCCCACCCACATGAGCTTTCAGATCATGCCCACGTCCGTGACACCGCATGCTGGACTCGGCGGACCCATGGTGCTGCTGGTGACGCCGGGGCACGAGCGTCTGGTCTACCTGGAAGTACAGAGTGCCAGCTTCCTCGTTGAGGATCCCGACGAGGTCAGTGACTATGAACTGAAGTATGGAATGCTGCGGTCACAGGCCCTCTCGCCGCGCGAGAGCGTACGCCTCGTGCACGGATTGCTAGGAGAACGATGAGCACCGCACTTCAGTGGATCAAGTCCAGCTACAGCAGCAGCGAAGGCGGCAACTGCATCGAGGTCGCCGCCCAGCCGTCCGCCGTCCACATCCGCGACTCCAAGAACACCGGTCCCACCCTCACCGTGGCGCCGGGCACTTGGACCGCCTTCATCGGGCTCGCTCGGCGGGACAAGCAGGTGTAAGGGGGCATGGCCGTCGGGGCATACGAGTGGGTGGACGAGGGTGAGAAGGCCGTCTACCAGAGGGCGTTCGCGCATGTCTCTGTGACAGACGACTGAGCGAGTTGCTGGAGTTACGGCCCGCAATCACACATGAGGCCGTCGCGGAAGCGATGTCTTCGTCGCCGTACGTCGAGAGAGTGCTGGGCGAGGGCCTGCGTCAGCCCAAGCACAGCCGGTATCGGCAGATCCATCGGCTGGCCGCTGCGCACCGTTGGACGATGCCGACGGACTGGTCGCCTCAGGAGCTGATCACGCTCAGGAACGTCGCCAGGTACATGTGGCTCCTGATCGCGAGCGTCACCGGCGTCTCGCTGCTCCTCGCGCCGGGCCGTCCCTGGTGGTTCACGAACCCGGGAATCGCCGTCCTCCTCATGTCACTCGGCGCTCCACCCCTGCGCCATATCAGGTGGGTTCAGGGTCGTCTCACCGAAGGCATCGGCATCCCGAGGAAGCCCGCCAGCTGATCGACGAGGCCGCCGCCTACGCCTATCTCTCCCTCACCTTGCTGGACATCTTCGGCAGACCGGGCTTCAACCAGCGCCGGGCGGAAGCAGCACGCCGTTCTCCCGACGGGAACCCCGACCTGCTCGCCGAGGCGCGTCAGGAACTGGCCGTGTCGCCGTACAGCACCCGCCCAGTCATCGACGGCATACGGCAGGCCTGGCTGCTGGATTCGGTGGCCGCACAGGGGCCGCGGCCGACGGTGATGATCCCGCCGCCCCGCGGCACGGCCTGTACGGCGGGGCATCACCCCGCCGCCTGACCTGAATCGGACCTACTCGGCCGGCTCCACGCCCGCCCGCAGCAGACCGTAGGTGTACGCGTCCTCCAGCGCCTGCCACGACGCGGCGATCACGTTCTCCGCGACGCCGACAGTCGACCACTCGCCCGTGCCGTCCGACGTGGAGATCAGGACGCGGGTCGTGGAGGAGGTGCCGTGGACGCCCTCCAGGATGCGGACCTTGTAGTCGACCAGGTCGAGCTTGGCGAGCTGGGGGTAGATCTTTTCGAGGGCCACGCGCAGGGAGCGGTCCAGCGCGTTGACCGGGCCGTTGCCCTCCGCCGTGGCGACGATGCGCTCGCCCTTGGCGAAGAGCTTGACGGTGGCCTCGTTGGCGTGGGTGCCGTCGGGGCGGTCCTCGACGATCGCACGCCAGGACTCGACGCCGAAGTACTTCAGGGGCTTGCCCTGGACCTCGGCACGCAGGAGGAGTTCGAAGGAGGCGTCGGCCGCCTCGTACGTGTAGCCCTTGAGCTCGCGCTCCTTGACGCGCTCGACGACCCGGCCGACCAGTTCGCGGTCGCCGCCGAGGTCGATGCCGAGCTCCTTGCCCTTGAGCTCGATCGAGGCGCGGCCCGCCATGTCGGAGACCAGCATCCGCATGGTGTTGCCGACCTGCTCGGGATCGATGTGCTGGTAGAGGTCCGGGTCGACCTTGATCGCGGAGGCGTGCAGGCCCGCCTTGTGGGCGAAGGCCGAGACGCCGACGTAGGGCTGGTGGGTGGAGGGGGTGAGGTTGACGACCTCGGCGATCGCGTGCGAGATGCGGGTCATCTCGCGCAGCTTGCCGTCCGGGAGGACCTTCTTGCCGTACTTGAGTTCCAGTGCGGCGACGACCGGGAAGAGGTTCGCGTTGCCGACGCGCTCGCCGTAGCCGTTGGCCGTGCACTGGACGTGGGTCGCGCCCGCGTCGACGGCGGCGAGGGTGTTGGCGACCGCGCAGCCGGTGTCGTCCTGGGTGTGGATGCCGAGCCGGGCTCCGGTGTCGGCGAGGACGGTCGCGACGACCGCCTGGACCTGGGCCGGGAGCATGCCGCCGTTGGTGTCGCAGAGGATGACGACGGAGGCGCCGGCCTCCGAGGCGGCCCGTACGACGGCCTTGGCGTACTCCGGGTTCGCGCGGTAGCCGTCGAAGAAGTGCTCGCAGTCGACGAAGACCCGGCGATCCTGCGAAACCAGGTACGACACCGTGTCGCGGACCATCTCCAGGTTCTCGTCCAGCGTCGTCCTGAGGGCGAGCTCGACGTGCCGGTCGTGCGACTTGGCGACCAGGGTGATCACGTCCGCGCCGGCGTCCAGGAGGGCCTTGACCTGCGGGTCCTCGGAAGCCTTCGCGCCGGCGCGGCGGGTCGCGCCGAAGGCGACGAGCTGGGCGTGCTTGAAGTCGATCTCCTGGCGGGCGCGGGCGAAGAACTCGGTGTCCCGCGGGTTGGCGCCGGGCCAGCCGCCCTCGATGAAGCCCACGCCGAAGTCGTCCAGGTGCCGTGCGATGGCCAGCTTGTCCGCGACGGTGAGGTTGATGCCCTCCCGCTGGGCGCCGTCGCGCAGGGTGGTGTCGAAGACGTGGAACTGATCGTCGAGCTCGCTGGTTGCGGTCATGGTCTCAAGGCTCCTGAGGATTGGATCTCGGTCGTACCGGAATGACCGGCTCCACCGCCTCCACATACTCCCTCGCGCTCTCGCTTCTGGCTGAGGGTGGGCCAGAAAAAGCGAAAAACCCCTCGCGGGTGCGAGAGGTCTGCGCGCGGGTCGAAGACGACGGTGTCCGCCCGTACCTGGTCGTACGTGGCGGTCACTGCGGACCGGCGCGCCTGCTGCCAATAATCGTGGCGAACGAGAGCACGGGGGCAGTCTGGCACAGCCCGCCCCCGTGCTCACCCTCCGTCTCAGGATGCGAACACTGTGCTGGTCACCGCAGGTGCCGTACGAACGCGTCGGCGCCGTCGTTGGTGTCGCCGGCCGGGATCAGCGTCGGGTCGGAGGACCGGAAGAGGATCCGGCGGGCGCCGTCGGCGATCCGGCCCGGCAGGACGTCGGCCGTCGCGGTACCGCCGGTGGTGTCCGGGGTGACGAGCGTGGTGGTGCCCTTCTCAAGGTCCCGCAGATAGACGGGGTACTCCTTGCCGTATCGGCTGCCGGGCTCGGTCCCCTCCGACATGAAGGTGAGATAGCGGCTGTCGGCGCTGATCGCCGCGCTCCGGGTGGAGACCTCGCCGGGGCCGCCCTGGGTACCGTGGATGCGCTGGTTGGTGCCGGTGCGGATGGTGTGCACGAACACGTTCCAGCTCGCGTCGGTGTCGCCGGGCACCAGGTGGGTGTCCCGGGACTCGAAGACGACCGTACGGCCGTCGCCGCTGATGGACGGGTTCAGTGACTCCTTCTCGGTCCCCGAGCCGTCGTGGGAGCGGTCGATCTGGATGTGCTCGCCCGTGCCGCGGTCGTACATCCAGATGTCCCCCCAGTCGTCGCCGCGCGGGCCGTTGGCGTAGTTGTACTGGTAGACGATCCGGCGCCCGTCGTCGCTGACCGTGGGCTGGGAGGCGTTGCGTGGTTCCCAGGTCGGCCTGGGGTGGCTGATGCGCTCGGTGGTCCCCTTGACGCGGTCGCGCAGGAAGACCACGCCGGTGTGCTCAGCGGTGTCCTGGAGCGTGTAGACGGCATAGCGGCCGCCGGGGCTGACGGAGATCTCGGCGGGCCGCCCGCCGAAGCCCTCGGGGACCTCGATCCCGAACCCGACCCGCTTGCCCGTCTCGATGTCGTGGATCCACACCTCCGAGGACTCCGGGCCGTACTCGGCGTAGACATAGCGGCCGTCGTTCAGGACCGCCACCAGACCTCCGAAGCCCGCGAAGCGGAGCTTGCCGGTGTGCGGGTCGCGCAGGTACATACCGCTGTGCGGCACATCGGGGTCCAGGTCCTCAGCGTCCGAGGACAGAGCGATGTGGCGGCCGTTGCGGCTGATGACCGCGGTGCGTGTCTCGCCGTTGCCCGCCTTCCCCTCCGGGGTGACGCTGACCGGCTCGGTGTACGGAGCCCTGGGTGCGGCACTCGCCGCGGGTCCCGTGAGTGCCGCGGTGGCGAGGGCCGCCACGAGCGCGGCCGCGAGGCGCTTCTTGCTGTGCATGGTTGATCCCCCGTGATCGGTCGTCGTCATTGCACTGTCCTCAGGAACACGTCCGACACCCCGTCGGTGTCCCCCTCCACCAGATCGAGTGACGCCGACTCGAACGCGACGACCGTGCCCTCGGCGTTGATCGAGGGGTGTCCGGCCGTGCCGCCGACCCGGGTCGTGGTGCCGGTGTCGAGGTCACGGACGTAGGAGTCACGGCCCCGCTGGTAGGCGACCTGGCGGCCGTCCGCGCCGAGGAAGGTCACCGTCGCGTGCGCCGCGGCCTTCTCCAGGGCTCGGTGTCCAGGTCACGGACGTACACGGAGCCGCCCTGCTCGAAGGCGATGTACCGGCCGTCGTAGTTGATGGACGGGTTGCCCGCCGCTCCGCCCGTGGGCGCGCTCACCACGGCGGTGTCGCCGCCGTTGAACTTGAAGCGGTGGATCCGGGGTTGCGGATCCGGATCGGCGTCGGTGGCGGGCAGGGTCGCCGCGAAGGTGAGCCACTGGCAGGTGGGATCCCCCACGGGCTGTCCCATCCAGGTGAAGCGGACGCCCTGGTAGGAGCGCAGGCTGGTGAGCTTGCCGACCGAGCGGTTGCGGACAGGTACCGGCCAGGGTGAGCACAACCACCGTTCCCAGCAGGGAGCGGCCGTTCGGGGTGATGACGCCGGCGCTGGAGGCACCGTCGCCCTGGGTGCCGTCGGCCGCGGTGCTGAGACGGTCGACGCGCGGTGCGGCGGATGCGGTGGTTCCGGTGAACGCGACGAGCGAGGCCGCGCCCAAGAGACATGGCGGCTCTGGACATGTTCCCCCTGGGACCCCCGTTGACGCACCCCCGGCCCCGCGCCAAGGGCTCCCCACGAGGCAAACGCACCACTGACCACAGGGTCAATCGGCCTTATTGCGTACAACCCGGGCGGAAGGTCACGCGTCCGCGAGGAGGCTCTGGTCGAGGAACTCCCTCACGTGGCCGAGAATCATCCCCCGGTCCGTCCCGCGCAGCCCGATCGCCACATGGATCGAGAAGCCGTCCAGGAGGGCCCGCAACCGGGCCGCGAAACGGTCCGCGTCGACCGCGCGGAACTCGCCCCGCGAGACGCCCTCCGCGAGGAGCGCGACCAGATCACGGTGCCAGGCGCCCTCGATGGCGGCCTGACGGTCACGGGCGGCCGCGTCCTCGGCGGCGCTCTGCGAGCGGTTCCAGACCTCCAGCCAGAGCGTCCAGTGCGGGTCGCGGTGGCCGTGGGGGACGTACAGGTCGACGTACGCGTCGAGCCGTTCGCGGACGGTTGCCGTGCGGGTCAGCAGCCGGGCGCGCTCGGCGCCGAGCCGTCCCTCGCTCCACTCCAGGGTCTGGAGCAGCAGTTCGTCCTTGGAGCGGAAGTAGTAGAGGAGGTGGCCGCTGCTCATGCCGACCTCGCGGCCGAGCGCGGCCATGGTGAGCTTCTCCAGGCCCCGCTCGGCGATCATCTCCATGGCCGCGGCGAGGACCTGCTCGCGGGGCGGGGCCTGTCTGCGGCCACCGGCCATGTGCCACTCCTCGAACTAGATCCTCGGCTGCTGCTGGGTGATGCAGTGGATGCCGCCACCGCCCGCAAAGATCGTACGGGCGTCGGCCTGCGTCACCGTGCGCTCCGGGAACAGCCGCCGGAAGATGCCGGCGGCGAGCTCGTCGCGCGGGTCGTCGAAGCCGCAGAGCACGACGGCGCCGTTGCAGAGGTAGTGGTTGATGTAGGAGTAGTCGGCCCAGTGGCCGTCGGCCTCCAGGACGGTCGGCGCGGGCACCTCGACGACCTCCAGGCGCCGCCCGCGCGCGTCGGTCGCCGACTTCAGCAGGCCCACGACCTCCCTGGTCACCTCGTGGTCCGGGTGCGCCGGGTCCGGCTGGACGTGCGCCACGACCACGCCCGGGCGGGCGAAGGCGGCGACGATGTCGACGTGGCCCTGGGTGCCGTAGGTGCCGTAGTCGCCGGTCAGGCCACGTGGGAGCCAGATGGCCCTGGTGGTGCCGAGCCTGGCGTGGATCTCCGCCTCGACCTGCTCGCGGGTCCAGCCGGGGTTGCGGCCGGCGCCCAGCTGGACGGTGTCGGTGAGCAGGACGGTGCCCTCGCCGTCCACGTGGATCGCGCCGCCCTCGTTGACCAGCGGGCTGCTCAGCACCGGCACCCCGGCGAGGTCGGCGATTTGGCGGGCGATCTTGGAGTCGTGCTCCCAGCGGGCCCAGTCCTGGCCGCCCCAGCCGTTGAACACCCAGTCGACGGCGGCCAGTCGGCCTTCCCCGTCCTTGACGAACGTGGGGCCGATGTCGCGCATCCACGCGTCGTCGAGCTCACGCTCCACCAGTTCGACGTCCGGTCCGAGCAGTTCGCGCGCGGACTCGGCGTGGCCGGGGCCGTGCACCATCGTCACCGGTTCGAAGCGGCGCACCGCGCGGGCCACGGACGCCCAGGCGGCTCGGGCCGCGGCCAGTTCCCCGTCGTCGGTGAAGGTCGGGTTGGGGCCGGGCCAGGCCATCCAGGTGCGTTCGTGCGGGGCCCATTCGGGGGGCATGCGGTAGGTCATGCGGTGCGTCATCGGGGTCCTACAAGTCCTAGAGGAAGTACAGGCGGTTGAGGGAGACGGACTCGGCCGGCTCGGAGTGCAGCGGTTCTCCGTCCAGGGTCACCAGGCCGGTGCGCCGGTCCACGTCCACCGCTCCGGTACGGGAGTTGAGGCGCAGGTCGGCCGGTCCGATGCCGCGGGTGCCGCGTACGGCGACTCTTCTCCTGCGGCTCGGCAGCCGGTCGTTGCCCTGGTCGAGGGCTGCCTGGGCGACGAAGGCCACGGAGATCTCGGCCGGGGTGGCGCCGTGCGCCCCGAACTGCGGTCCCAGGACGAGGGGTTCGCAGGTGTCGGTGGCCGCGCCAGGGTCGCCGACCACGCCGTAGGCCGGGAAGCCGGACTTCAGGACGAGTTGCGGCTTGGCGCCGAAGTACTCCGGTCGCCACAGCACGAGGTCGGCCAGCTTGCCGACCTCGATGGAACCGACCTCGTGCGAAAGGCCGTGTGCGATGGCCGGGTTGATGGTCAGCTTGGCGATGTAGCGCAGCACGCGCTCGTTGTCGTGCTCCTCGGGCGCTCCGAACTCGGCCTTCATCTTCCCGGCCATCGCGAAGGTACGGCGGACCGTCTCACCGGCACGCCCCATGCCCTGCGCGTCGGACGAGGTGATGCCGATCGCGCCGAGGTCGTGCAGCACGTCCTCGGCGCCCATGGTCCCGGCGCGGATGCGGTCACGGGCCATGGCGGCGTCGCCGGGCAGGTCGGTCTTGAGGTCGTGGACGGAGACGATCATGCCGTAGTGCTCGGCGACGGCGTCCCGGCCGAAGGGCAGGGTGGGGTTGGTGGAGGAGCCGATCACGTTCGCGACTCCGGCCATCTTCAGCACGTTCGGGACGTGTCCGCCGCCGCAGCCCTCGATGTGGAAGGCGTGGATGGTGCGGCCGTCCAGCACGTTCAGGGTGTCCTCGACGGACAGGCACTCGTTCAACCCGTCGCTGTGCAGGGCGACTTGGACGTCGTGTTCCTCGGCCACCCGGAGCGCGGTGTCCAACGCGCGAGTGTGGGCGCCCATGTCCTCGTGCACCTTGAAGCCGCTCGCCCCGCCTTCGGCCAGCGCCTCGATCAGGGGGGCCTGCGCGGAGGACGAACCCCGGCCCAGGAAACCGATGTTGACCGGCCAGGCGTCGAAGGCACCGAACGCGTGCCGGAGCGCCCAGGGAGAGTTGACCCCGACGCCCCACACGGGCCCGAACTCCTGCCCGATGATCGTGGTCACCCCGGACGCCAGCGAGGCCTCCATGATCCGCGGCGACAGCAGATGGACGTGGGTGTCGACGGCCCCCGCGGTGGCGATGAGCCCCTCGCCGGACACGATGGAGGTACCCGTGCCGACGACGACGTCCACCCCGTCGAGGGTGTCGGGGTTCCCGGCCCGCCCGATCGAGCAGATCCGCCCTTCCCGGATACCGATCGAGACCTTCCGGATTCCCAGCACGGCGTCGATCACGACCACATTGCTGACGACGACGTCACAGGTCTCCCGTACCGCGGCGGCCTTGAGGTGCAGCCCGTCCCGTGCGGTCTTGCCGAAACCCGCGAGGAACTCGTCGCCGTAGCGCTGCGAGTCCTCCTCGACCCGGATCACCAGCCCCGAGTCACCGAGGCGCACACGATCCCCGGCACGGGGGCCGTGGGTGGCGGCGTACTCGTGGGGACTGAGCCGACGAGCCTCGACCGGTGGACCCGCGGGGCGGCTCATCGGACACCTTCCTCGTCGTCCAGCACACCCAGATACCCACAGGCCGCGGCACGGCGCAGTGCCTCCTCGCGGGCGCCGGGCGCGTCCAGTGGTCCGTCGACCAGGCCGGCGAAGCCGACGGCCACGCGGGCGCCGCCGATCGGGACCAGGCCGACCTCACCCGACTCCCCTGGCCCGAACCGCACCGACGAGCCGGCGGGCACCGCGAGCCGCATGCCATAGGCCTCGGCCCGCGGGAAGTCCAGGCGCGGGTTGGCCTCGAAGAAGTGGAAGTGGGAGGTGACGGAGACGGGCACCGACGCGGTGTTGGTGACCGTCAGCCGGACGACCGCCTCGGGCTCGGCGTGTTCGGGCCCCGGCAGCAGCGCGCCGGGCGCCCGTTCACCGAGCCCCCCGCCGATCGGATCACTGACGACCGCGAGCCGCGAACCGTCCTCGAAGACCGCCTCGACATGGACCTCGGTGACGACGTCCGCGACGCCGGGCAGGACGTCGTCGGGCCCGAGCACCGACCGGGCGCGCTCGACGGCCTCGGCCAGCCGAGCCCCGTCCCGGGCGGCCTCGCACACCGTGTCAGCGACGATCGCGGTCGCCTCCGGGACGTTCAGCCTCAGACCACGGGCTCTGCGCGCCCGGGCCAGCTCGGCGGCCCCGAAGAGCAGCAACCGGTCGCGTTCGGTGGGGGTCAGCCGCATGTCGTTCCTCCTTTAGAGCAGCACTCTAAATGAGGGGGGTCGGCAAGCAATAGGCCAGAACTAGTCGGCTGGATCACATCGAGCGGCACTCAAACAAAAGACGGGCCCGCCCGGACGACGTCCGAGCGGGCCCGTGACACGAGCGGGGACTCAGCCCAGCTTGTGCATCCAGCCGTGCTTGTCCTCCCTGACACCGCGCTGGATGCCGAGCAGGGCCTCGCGCAGCTTCAGCGTGACCTCGCCGGGCGTGCCGTCGCCGTGGGTCCAGGCGTCCGTCTTGGTCTTGACGTGGCCGATCGGCGTGACGACCGCGGCGGTGCCGCAGGCGAAGACCTCGGTCAGGGCGCCGGAGGCCGCGTCGGCACGCCACTGCTCCAGGGTGACCACACCCTCCTCGGCGGTGTACCCGAGGTCGCGGGCGACCTGGAGGAGGGAGTCGCGGGTGATGCCCTCGAGGATGGAGCCCGTGAGCGACGGCGTGACGATCCGGTCGCCGTAGACGAAGGCGATGTTCATGGAGCCGGACTCCTCGACCTTGGTGCGGGTCACCGCGTCGAGGTAGACGACCTGGTCGCAGCCGTTGGCGGCGGCCTCGGCCTGCGGGAGGAGGGAGGCCGCGTAGTTGCCGCCGGTCTTGGCGTCACCGGTGCCGCCGGGGACGGCGCGGACGTGGTCCTCGGAGACCCAGATGGTGACCGGCTTGACGCCCCCGGCGAAGTAGGCGCCGGACGGGGAGGCGATCAGCATGAAGAGGTACTCGTTGGCCGGGTGGACGCCGAGCGCGGCCTCCGTGGCGAACATGAACGGGCGCAGGTAGAGGGACTCCTCACCGCCGTGCGGCGGGACCCAGTCGGCGTCCTGGCCGATCAGCGCGTCGAGGGCCCCGAGGAAGAGCTCCTCGGGCAGCTCGGCCATCGCCATCCGGCGGGCGGAGTTGCGGAAGCGGCGCGCGTTGGCCTCGGGGCGGAACACGGCGACCGAGCCGTCGGCCTGGCGGTAGGCCTTGAGGCCCTCGAAGATCTCCTGGCCGTAGTGCAGCACGTGGGTGGAGGGGTCGAGGGAGATCGGCCCGTACGGGACGAGCTGCGCGTCGTGCCAGCCCCGCCCCTCGGTCCACTTGATCGTCACCATGTGGTCGGTGAAGTGGCGGCCGAACCCGGGGTTGGCCAGGATCGCCTCGCGCTCGGTGGCGGAGAGCGGGCTGGCGGAGGGCTTGAGCTCGATCGTGGGCGTCGTCATGAGTGGTTGTCCTTCACCGGTTGTGTAGTGACGGGCCGCGCTCACGCCCCTTTACTGTCAGTGACCAGTGCTAGGACGTCCGAGCATTCCCTCATTCCGCGGCTCCGCGTTCGATTATCGCAAGCGGGGAGCCGGGGAAGAAACGGCGTGAAATGCGACCCAGGGGATGATGGTGTCACCCGGCGGGGGACATGCGAAAGCCGCCGGGTACGAGTGACCCGGCGGCTTCGAATGCTTTTCGAGTGGCGCGCCCGGTCAGCCGGCTACTCGTACGGCCAGCGCGTCGCCGATCTCCGACGTGGAGCGGGCGGGCTTGCCGGTGCGCTCGGCGAGGTCGGCGGAGACCGCCTCCTCGATACGGGCGGCCTCGGCCTCGTAGCCGAGGTGGCGCAGGAGCAGGGCGACGGACAGGACCGTGGCGGTCGGGTCGGCCTTGCCCTGGCCCGCGATGTCCGGGGCCGAGCCGTGGACGGGCTCGAACATGGACGGGAAGTCGCCGCTTGGGTTGATGTTCCCGGAGGCCGCGACGCCGATGCCGCCGGAGACGGCCGCGGCGAGGTCGGTGATGATGTCGCCGAAGAGGTTGTCGGTGACGATCACGTCGAACCGGGCCGGGTCGGTGACCAGGTAGATCGTGGCCGCGTCGACGTGGATGTAGTCGGTGGTGACCTCGGGGAACTCCGCGGCCACCTTGTTGAAGATGTTCGTCCACAGGTGTCCGGCGAAGGTCAGCACGTTGTTCTTGTGGACCAGCGTGAGCTTCTTGCGGGGGCGGGCCTGGGCGCGGGCGAACGCGTCGCGGACCACGCGCTCGACACCGAAGGCCGTGTTCACCGAGACCTCGGTGGCGACCTCGTGCTCGGTGCCCTTGCGGATGGTGCCGCCGTTGCCGGTGTAGGGGCCCTCGGTGCCCTCGCGGACGACGACGAAGTCGATGGCCGGCTCGCCCTTGAGGGGTGTGTCGACACCCGGGAGCAGCTTCGACGGACGCAGGTTCACGTGGTGGTCGAAGGCGAAGCGGAGCTTGAGCAGGAAGCCGCGCTCCAGCACGCCGGAGGGGACCGACGGGTCACCGATGGCGCCGAGCAGGATCGCGTCGTGCTTCTTCAGCGCGTCGAGGTCGGCGTCGGTGAGGGTCTCACCGGTGGCGTGGTAGCGCTGGGCACCGAAGTCGAAGTCCTTGGTCTCCAGCTTCACATCCTGCGGAAGGACGGCGGAGAGGACCTTCAGACCTTCGGCCACGACCTCCTGGCCGATGCCGTCACCGGGAATCACTGCGAGATTGATGCTGCGAGACATGCGGGAACCCTACTCCTCGTCCCATGGGATGACATCGTCTGTCCGCGATACGGACACCGGGCGGGACCTCGCGTCAGCCCTTCGGCTCCCGTTCACCCGAAGGTACGGTGGCCGTCGGGGTCCGCTGGGAAGTTCACCACCATGGACCTCCCCGACGTCGGCATTCCGCCTCGGCTCGCGCGCCGGATGAGCATGGCCGAGCAGCACGAGTACCTGCGGACGAAGCTGTCCCGGCGCCGCACACTGGTGACCGCGGGCGCGGTGGCCGGCGGCCTGCTGACCGGCTGCTCCCCCGACGGATCGTCCAGGGCGACCAGCACCGCCGCCCCCTCCACAGCGGCCAGGGTGCACGGTTCCGCCGTCTCCCCCTTCGGCCGCCACCTCGCCTTCGGCGCCGACCCGAGGACCGGGATGCGGATCTCGTGGCAGGTCCCGCTCGCGGTGCGGAGGCCGTACGTCCGGGTCGGCCTGCGGCCCGACGACCTGAGCCGCAGGATCGGGGCCGAGCTCCGCGACCTGCACACCCCGGGGCAGACCGGCGTACGCCTCGCCCTCGACCAGTACTACCTGCACGCGGCCCTGGACGGACTGCGCCCCGGCACGACCTACTACTACGGCGTCGGCCACGACGGCTTCGACCCGGCGGACGCGAGCCACCGCTCGACGATCAGCAGTTTCCGGACCGCCCCGGCGAGCCCGGAGACGTTCGTGTTCACCGCCTTCGGCGACCAGGGGGTCGGCACCGCCGCGGCCGCCAACGACAACCTCCTGCTGCGCCAGAAGCCCGCCTTCCACCTCCACGCCGGCGACCTCTGCTACGCCGACGGCAACGGCCAGGGGCTGAAGTCGGACGGTTACGACCCGGGCTTCTGGGACCTGTTCCTCAAACAGAACGAGGAGGTCGCGCGGAGCGTGCCCTGGATGGTGACGACCGGCAACCACGACATGGAGGCCTGGTACTCCCCCGACGGCTACGGCGGCCAGCTCGCCCGCTGGTCCCTACCCGAGAGCGGCCCGGACCCGCGCTCGGCGCCGGGCGTCTACTCCTTCACGTACGGCAACGTCGGCGTCGTGGCACTGGACGCGAACGACGTGTCGTACGAGATCCCCGCCAACCTCGGTTACACGCACGGGAAGCAGACGGCGTGGCTGGACAAGAGGCTGGCTGAGCTGCGGGCGGACAAGGGGATCGATTTCGTCGTCGTCTGCTTCCACCACTGCGCGTACTCGACGTCCTCGCACGCCTCCGACGGCGGGGTGCGCGCCGAGTGGCTGCCGCTGTTCGAGAAGCACCAGGTGGACCTGGTGATCAACGGGCACAACCACGTGTACGAGCGCACGGACGCGATCCGCGGCGGCGAGGTCGGCCGGTCGCTGCCGATCGGCGGCGCCACCGACCCGACGCGGGACGGGATCGTGTACGTCACGGCCGGCGGGGGCGGCCGGGACCTGTACGGCTTCCCCGCGGGTGTGAAGGAGAGCTACGAGGGGCGCGTGCACGACCACGAGTCCGTCGAGACCTTCCAGTGGACGAGGTCGAAGCAGCCCCGGAAGGAGACGGTGGAGTGGTCGCGGGTGCGCTACCGCGGGTTCTCGCTGCTCTCGGTGGAGGCGCAGAGCGGGGCACGGCCGCGGCTGACGGTGTCGGCGCTCGCGCAGAGCGGGGAGCGCATCGACCATTTCGAGGTGCGGCGCGGGTCTTGACGGGCCCGCGCCGCACCTCGTACGGGTGCGGCTCCCGGCTGTGGGGACCGGTCAGTGACCGGTCGAGCCGCCGTTGTCACGGCGGTCGAGGGCGCGCTGCAGGGCTGCGGCGGCGTTCTTGCGGTCGGACTCGCTCGTACGGGAGGTGTGACGGACTCGACGGCGGGCGGTCGTCTCGGCCATGAGAAATCGACTCCTTCGCATTCCAGGGAAGTCCAGGAAAGGGGACAACGAGACGCCGGAAGGGGCGGGGAGCGACGGGCCGCAGGGGTTGCCTGCGCGGGGCCCGGCTCACGACCGCCATTCGCTTGATCGAGCGAGACGTTCGGCTTCTACAAAGCTAAGGGAGGACGGCCTGTCTGTCTCCACAATTACTCGGACTTCCTACTATCTGAGACGGTGGAGTGGATCACATGGGTCTGACCTGCGCTTTCGTCGATGCCGGGGAGGCGCCCCCCCAGTGCCGACCTGCTCCGACTGGTCGCTGTTCGATCTGGTGCACCATCTGGGCCGGGTGCACCGGCGCTGGGCCGCCAGCGTCGCCGCAGGACCCGCCGACGGCCCGTCCTGGACCGCTCCGAAGGACACCCCGGCCCGGACCGCGGCTGCTGGACGTGGTGGGGGCGTCGCAGTCATCGCAGTCCTCGGGTGCCGTGGCGATCGCGGTGGACTCCCTGAAGCTCCACGGGGACCGACGTGTCTTGACCCTGCTCCAGGACTGGGAGCCGGAGGACCAGGACGTGACGACACGCACGGAGGGGCCGGGCAACAGCCCGGCCCCTCCTGGTGACTGACGGGGCGTCAGCCCATGTGCGGGTACGGGTAGTCGGTCGGCGGGACCAGCGTCTCCTTGATGGCGCGGGTCAGGGTCCAGCGCTGGAGGTTCTGCGGGGCACCGGCCTTGTCGTTGGTGCCGGAGGCGCGGCCGCCGCCGAAGGGCTGCTGGCCGACGACGGCGCCGGTCGACTTGTCGTTGATGTAGAAGTTGCCGGCCGCGTAGCGCAGCTTCTCCATCGTGTACGCCGCCGCCGCGCGGTCTCCCGCGATGACCGAGCCGGTCAGCGCGTAGTCGGACGCCGACTCCATCTGGGTCAGCATCTCCTCGTACCGGTCGTCCTCGTAGACGTACACCGCGAGGAACGGGCCGAAGTACTCGGTCGTGAAGACCTCGTTCTCCGGGTCCGTGCACTCGACGACGGTCGGGCGGACGAACCAGCCGACCGAGTCGTCGTAGGAACCGCCCGCGACGATCGTGCAGGTGGGGTCCGACTGGGCGCGGTCGATCGCCGCCTTGCTCTTGGCGAAGGCACGCTCGTCGATGACCGCGCCGATGAAGTTCGAGAGGTCGGTGACGTCACCCATGGCGATGCCGTCGACCTCGGCCGCGAACTCCTCCCGGAAGCCGCTGTTCCAGATCGACGCCGGGATGTAGGCCCGGGAGGTCGCCGAGCACTTCTGGCCCTGGTACTCGAACGCACCGCGGGTGAGGGCCGTCTTGAGGATCGCGCGGTCGGCCGAGGGGTGGGCGACGACGAAGTCCTTGCCGCCGGTCTCGCCGACCAGGCGCGGGTAGGTGCGGTACTTCTCGATGTTGGCGCCGACCGTCTTCCACAGGTGCTGGAAGGTCTTCGTCGAACCGGTGAAGTGGATGCCCGCGAGGTCCTGGTGCTCCAGGGCCACCTTGGAGACCTCGATGCCGTCGCCGGTGACGAGGTTGATGACGCCCTTGGGCAGTCCCGCCTCCTCCAGCAGCTGCATCAGCAGGACGGCGGCGTGGGTCTGCGTCGGGGACGGCTTCCACACGACCACATTGCCCATGAGCGCGGGCGCGGTCGGCAGGTTGCCCGCGATCGCCGTGAAGTTGAACGGCGTGATCGCGTAGACGAAGCCCTCCAGCGGGCGGTGGTCGAGGCGGTTCCAGACGCCGGGGGCGTTGGCCGGGGGCTGCTCAGCGAGCAGGTCACGGGCGTACTTGACGTTGAAGCGCCAGAAGTCGACCAGCTCGCAGGGCGTGTCGATCTCGGCCTGCTGGGCGGTCTTGGACTGGCCGAGCATGGTGGACGCGGCCAGCGTCTCGCGCCAAGGGCCGGAGAGCAGTTCGGCGGCGCGCAGGATGATCGCGGCACGGTCGTCGAAGGACATCGCGCGCCAGGCGGGGGCGGCGGCGAGGGCCGCGTCGATGGCGTCCCGGGCGTCCTGCTGGGTGGCGTTGCGGAGGGTGCCGAGGACGGCCTTGTGGTTGTGCGGCTGCACGACCTGGAAGGCCTCGCCGCCGCCCAGCCGCTTCTCACCACCGATGGTCATCGGCAGGTCGACCGGGTTCTCGGCCAGCTCCTTGAGCTTCACCTCCAGCCGGGCCCGCTCGGGCGAACCGGGGGCGTAGCCGCGCACCGGCTCGTTGACGGGGGTGGGGACCTGGGTCACAGCGTCCATGGGTTCCGTAACTCCTTGAACTTGAGCGGGTGTTGGGCTCAGCCCTTGCTGATCATGCTGCGGACGAAGAAACGCAGGTTCGCCGGCTTCTCCGCGAGTCGGCGCATGAAGTAGCCGTACCAGTCGGTGCCGTAGGCCGTGTAGACGCGCATGCGGTGCCCTTCGGCGGCGAGCCGCAGATGCTCGTCGCCCCTGATCCCGTACAGCATCTGGAACTCGTACTCGTCGGGCTTGCGGCCCGCCTGCCGGGCGAGTTCCTGGGCGATGGAGATCAGGCGCGGGTCGTGGGAACCGACCATCGGGTAGCCCTCGCCCTCCATGAGGATGCGCAGGACCCGGACGTACGCCTTGTCGATCTCGTGCTTCTGCTGGTGGGCGACCTCGGCGGGCTCCTTGTAGGCGCCCTTCACGAGCCGCACCCGGCTGCCCGCCGCGGCGAGCCTGCGGGCGTCGGCCTCGGTGCGGAAGAGGTAGGCCTGGATCACACAGCCGGTCTGCGGGAAGTCCTTCCGCAGTTCCTCGTGGATGGCGAACATCGAGTCGAGGGTGGTGTGGTCCTCGGCGTCGAGCGTGACGGTCGTACCGATGGCGGCGGCGGCCTCGACGACGGGCCGGACGTTGGCGAGCGCGAGCTCGTGACCCCCGGGAAGCGCCTGGCCGAACATCGACAGCTTCACGGACATCTCGGCCCTGGTACCCAGCTCAAGGGTTTTCAGCCGGTCGACGAGCGCGAGGTAGGCGTCCCGGGCGGCCTCGGCCTGCTCGGGCGTGGCGATGTCCTCGCCGACCACGTCCATGGTCAGCTCCAGACCCTTCGAAGTGAGCTCCTGGACGATCGGGACGATCTCGTCGACCGTCTCGCCGGGGATGAAGCGGTCGACGACCTGCTTGGTCACCGGGGCCGCCGAGATCAGGCGTCGCATCCGGTCGCTTCGCGACGCGGCAAGAATCACGGGACCCAGCACGGGGCACCTCCACAAACCAGCAGATAGAACCACCGTGAAACCTAAGGATCCCTCCGATCCTCGACCATCGACAGCTGTCACGCATCCGTGCCGCAGATCTCAGACAGATGTATGAAGAGGCGGCGGAATTGCGCGAGAATGCCCGGGTGACGTCCGAATCCGCAGCCTTCAACCGCGCAGGTGACTACCAGGAGCTGGTCGACGAGATCTCGGAACTCCTGGGCGTCCCGGCGACCCTGGAGAACCGCGACTTCGAGCTGATCGCCTTCGGGGCGTACGACAGTGAGGGCGACCTCGATCCGTCGGCGCTGGACCCCGTCCGCACCCGCTCGATCCTGACCCGGCGCTCCACGGCCGCGGTCCGGACGTGGTTCGAGGGCTTCGGCATCACGCGGGCTTCGGGTCCGGTGCGGATTCCGCCGACCCCGGAGGCAGGGGTGTACCGGGGACGTATCTGTCTCCCCGTACGTCATCGGGGGGTCGTCCTCGGTTACGTCTGGCTCCTGGACTCGGACCCGGGCCCGACCGACCGGCAACTGGACGCGGCGATGCGGGTGACGACCCGGATCGGCGCGCTGCTCGCGGACGAGGCACAGCACGGGGCCGACCTGAGCCGGGAGCTGCGGGCGGTGCTGACCGCCGAGCGCGGCTGGCAGGCCGACATGGCGGTGGCCGCCCTGCGCACGGCGCTGGGCTCCCGCGGTGACGGCCCGTACGCCGTGGTGTGCGTCGCCCCGTGGCCGTCCGCCGACCCGGACGACGCCCCGTCGGCCCGCACCATCCCGCACGCGACGGCCCTGTGCACGGTGCCGTGGGGCACCTCGGCCCAGTCGCTGGCGGTCCTGGTACGCCTACGGGCGACGGACACACTGACCCCGGCCGGCTCGACGGCGGCCCGGTTGCTGGAGCGGGCGCGGGGTGTGGAGGGGGGCGGGGGCGCCTACGGCGAGGCAGGGGGCGGGGCCGGTCGCGGCGGAGGCGCCCAGGGAGAAGCAGGCGGCGGAGGCGGTCGCGGCAGCGGCGAGACGAGCGCGGGCAGGTCGACTGGGACCGACGGGCCTCGGGCAGCCGAGAACAAGGGCAGCGCACCGGACGACGGCAGGGCCGGCAAGAGCAACGACAGCGGACCGGGCAGCGCTCGGAGCGGCGGCAACCTGCCGGGGAGCGGCAGCAGGACCGGGCCGGCCGAGGGAGCCCGGGGCGAGGCACGCGGCACGGCAGCCTCCGACGCGGCACGCGGGATGGCGGCGCCGGGCCCGGCAACCCCCCGAGGCACCGTGGCCGCCGGTGTCGCCGCCGCCCGGGTGGGCCTCGCCGAGCTCGCCCCCGCCTGGCAGGAGGCGTCCGCCGCGGCGCGGGCCGCGCTCGCGGAACCCAGGTTCGGGCCGGTGGCGGAGTGGTCCCGCATCGGCCCGTACCGCCTGCTGACCGCGCTGCCCCCGGAGACGGCCCACGACCCCGCCGTACGCCCCCTCCTCTCCCCCGCCCACCGCGAACTCGCCCGCACCGCCGAGGCCTACCTCGACTGCGCGGGCCAGGCCGGCCGCACCGCCGCGGAACTGGGCATCCACCGCCAGACCCTCTACTACCGCCTCTCCCGCGTCGAACAGCTCACCGGCCTGGACCTGGACGACGGCGAGGATCGGCTGTTGCTGCACATGGCGCTCAAGGGGGCGCGACTGTAGGCCCTCAGCGAGCCATGCAGCATCCGTACGCGTCACCTCGTCATCTCGTCGCCTCGCCACCGAACGAGCGAGAATCGTCCGGATGCGCCTGCTGATGATCGACCTCGACAACACCCTCGTCGACCGGGACGCCGCCTTCCGCGCGGCCGCGACCGACTTTCTCGCCGAACACCGGCTGCCCGCAGGGGACTTGGACTGGCTGCTGACCGTCGACGCGAGTGGTCACAAACCACGGCGGGAGGTCGCGACCGCGCTGTCCGAACGGTACGACGGCATCGACGCCCAGGACTTCCTCGACCACGGCGCGGCCGACCGGGTCACCTTGTCCGACCCGGTCCGCGAGGCGCTCCTCGCGGCCCTCGACGGCGGCTGGTCCTGTGTGATCGTGACCAACGGGCGGACCGTCCAGCAGGAGACGAAGATCCGCAACACCGGTCTCGACCGGCTCGTGAACGGCTGGGTGATCTCCGAGGCGGTCGGCCACCGGAAGCCGGAACCGGAGATCTTCCACGCGGCGGCCGCCGTCGTCGACGCCCCGCTCGACGGCTCCTGGATGATCGGCGACTCGGCCCCCGCCGACATCCGCGGCGCGCAGGGGGTCGGCGCGTGCAGCGTGTGGGTCTCGGCCGGCCGACCGTGGACGGAACAGGACTACCGGCCCACCCTCACGACCCCCGACACCGCGTCCGCCATCCGCAGGGCGACCAGCGCCTGAGCCCGCTGCCCACGCCCACCCCCACCTCATCGCGCAGGCGGCCAGGGACGTGGGCAGAGCGGGTCACCCGCGCGTGGCCGCCTCGATGACCTGGCGCAGGCCCTCGGTGAGGGTGTCCGCGTCGGGCGCGCTCTTCGGGTCGAAGCCCCACTGGCCGATGAGTCCGGTCATCAGCGCCAGATAGAACCGGCCGAGGGTGTCGGCGGTCTCGTCCGTCACCTCCTCCTCCGGCACGCCCATGAGGATGGAGACCAGGCCACGCCCGCCCTCACGCTGGGCACGGACCAACTGCTCGCGCACCTCGGGCAGTTGGTCACCCATCCCCATGACCTCCAGGCTGAGCCGCCATATCGAGCCGGGCTCCCGCATGGTGTCGACGATGTTGGCCCACACCTCCCGGAACCGCTCCAGCGAGCCGGGCGCACCGGTGAATCCGTCACCCCCCTCGAAGGGCACGTCCTCCACCAACGCGATGTACGCCTGGCCCAGAAGCGCGTCCTTCGACCCGTAGTGATAGCCGATGGAGGCCAGGTTCGTCCCGGACTCCTTGACGATGTCCCGCGCGGTCGTCCGCAGGAACCCCTTCTCCAGCAGGCAGCGCTTGGCGCCTTCGAGCAGATCCTCGCGATGTCCCATGGCCTCAGCCTATCTAGACAAGCGATTTATACAAGCGTCATAGACAACCGTTTAATACGCTCGTATAGTCACCGGCATGACGAACCCGACTCCCGCCCATGCCCTGGCCGGCCGCCGCGAATGGACCGCACTCGGCGTCCTGATGCTTCCGCTGCTCCTGGTCTCGATGGACGTCTCCGTCCTCTACTTCGCGATCCCGGCGATCAGCGCGGATCTTGAACCGAGCGGCACCCAGCAGCTGTGGATCTTCGACATCTACGCCTTCGTCCTGGCCGGCCTGCTCATGACGATGGGCTCGCTGGGCGACCGCATCGGCCGCCGCCGGCTGCTGCTGCTCGGCGCGGTCGCGTTCAGCGCGGCCTCCCTGGTGGCGGCGTACGCGAACAGCGCCGAGATGCTGATCGCGGCCCGCGCGGTGCTCGGCATCGGCGGCGCGACCCTGATGCCGTCGACGATGGCGCTGATCCGCACGATGTTCACCGACTCCGGCCAGCGCGCGAAGGCGATCGGCATCTGGTCCGGCGTGATGACGGCCGGCATCGCCCTCGGCTCGGTGCTGAGCGGCGTCCTGGTCGAGTACTTCTGGTGGGGCTCGGTCTTCCTGGTCAACCTGCCCGCGATGGTGCTGCTGCTGGTCCTCGGCCCGATCCTGCTGCCCGAGTCCAAGGCCTCCTCGCCCGGTCGCTTCGACTGGCTGAGCGTCCCCCTGTCGATGGCCGCGGTACTGCCCGTCGTCTACGGCCTCAAGGAGATCCCGTCCGAGGGCTGGAACGTCCGGTACGTCGTCTCGATCACCGTCGGTCTGCTCTTCGCGGCCCTCTTCGTACACCGTCAGCGCACGACCGCGAACCCGATGATCTCCCCGGCCCTGTTCCGCGGCCGCGGCTTCGGGCCCTCCGTCGCCCTGAACCTCATCTCGTCGTTCGCGCTGATGGGCTCGGCCTACTTCACCACGCAGTACCTCCAGTCCGTGCTCGACAAGAGCGCGCTGGAGGCGGCCCTGTGGGCGCTGCTGCCCTCGGTGCCGATCGGCGCCGCGGCCCCGCTCGCGACCTCCCTGGTCCAGAAGGGCGTCGACCGCGCCCACGTCATCACCGCGGGCTTCGCGATCGGCGCGGTCGGCTACGCGCTGCTGGCCTTCACCGGCACGGACTCGATGTGGCTGGTCCTGACCGGGTGCGGGGTCCTCGCCGTCGGCATCGTCACCGTGATCTCCCAGATCACGGACCTCGCGATGGGCAGCGCCCCGGTGGAGCGGGCCGGGTCGGCGTCCTCCCTCATGGAGACCGGCGCGGAGTTCGGCGGCGCGCTCGGTATGGCGGTCCTCGGCTCCATCGGCACGGCGGTCTACCGCCACGACATGCCGGGTTCGGCGCCGGACGCGGCTCGCGAGACGCTGGGCGGAGCGCTGGCGGTCGCCGACCGGTTCCCGGGCCTCGCGACGGCGGCCCGGGAGGCGTTCACCAGCGGGATGCAGGGCGCGGCGATCACGGGGGCGGTGCTGCTGGTCGGGGCGGCGGCCCTGGCGGCGGTGACGCTGCGAGGAGTCGAGGTGCGCGAGCAGGCGCCCGAGCCGGAACCGGAGAAGTCACTCGCATGACAAAAGGCTGGGCGGGCCGAGAGTTCCCGGTCCGCCCAGCCTTTGTCGTGAAGCGTCAGACCAGGTTCACCGCACGGGCCGACGTCGCCCCGATCTCCTCGGCGACCTCGGTCAGCACCCCGGCCGGAACCGTGTCGTCCACGGTCAGGACCGCCAGCGCCTCGCCACCGGCGATCGCCCGCGAGACCTGCATACCGGCGATGTTGATACCGGCCTCGCCGAAGATCCGGCCGACCGTACCGACGACACCGGGACGGTCCTCGTACTTGAGGACGACCATGTGGTCGGCCAGGGCCAGATCGACGTCGTACTCACCGACGGCGACGATCTTCTGGAGGTGCTTCGGTCCGGCCAGCGTGCCGGAGACCGACACCTCCTCGCCGCTGCCGAGCGTGCCGCGCACGGTGACGACGTTGCGGTGGTCGGCCGACTCGGAGCTGGTCGTCAGCCGCACCTCGACACCGCGCTCCTGCGCGAACAGCGGAGCGTTGACGTACGACACCGTCTCGGCGACGACGTCCTCGAAGACACCCTTGAGGGCGGACAGCTCCAGCACCTTCACATCGTGCTGGGTGATCTCGCCGTACACCTCGACGTCGAGGCGGACCGCGACCTCACCGGCGAGCGCGGTGAAGATCCGGCCGAGGCGCTCGGCGAGCGGGAGGCCCGGCTTGACGTCCTCGGCGATGACACCGCCCTGGACGTTCACCGCGTCGGGCACCAGCTCACCGGCGAGCGCGAGGCGCACCGAGCGGGCGACGGCGATACCGGCCTTCTCCTGCGCCTCGTCGGTGGAGGCACCGAGGTGCGGGGTCGCGACGACCTGGTCGAACTCGAACAGCGGGGAGTCCGTGCAGGGCTCCTTCGCGTACACGTCGAGACCGGCACCCGCGACGCGGCCCTCCTTCAGCGCCGAGTACAGCGCCTCCTCGTCGACGATCCCGCCGCGCGCGGCGTTGACGATCCGCACGCTCGGCTTGACCTTGCGCAGCGCCTCGTCGCCGATGAGACCGACGGTCTCAGGGGTCTTGGGCAGGTGGACGGTGATGAAGTCGGAGACCTCGAGCAGCTCGTCCAGGGACAGCACCTTGACGCCCATCTGGGCGGCGCGGGCGGGCTGGATGTAGGGGTCGTAGGCGACGACCTTCATGCCGAACCCGGACATGCGCTGGGCGACCAGCGCACCGATCCGGCCCAGACCCACGACACCGAGGGTCTTCTCGGCCAGCTCCACGCCCGTGTACTTGCTGCGCTTCCACTCGCCGTTCTTCAGCGCGGCGTTGGCCTGCGGGATGTGGCGGGCGGTGGCGACGAGGAGACCGCAGGCCAGCTCGGCGGCGGTCACGATGTTCGAGGTGGGGGCGTTGACGACCATCACGCCGGCCTTGGTGGCGGCGGACACGTCGACGTTGTCCAGGCCGACGCCGGCTCGTGCGACGACCTTCAGCTTGTGCGCGGCGGCGATGGCCTCGGCGTCCACCTTGGTGGCGGAGCGGATCAGGATCGCGTCGACCTCGGCGATGGCCGGGAGCAGTTCGGCTCGGTCCGCTCCGTTGCAGTGCCGGATCTCGAAGTCGGGGCCAAGCGCGTCCACAGTCGCGGGCGACAGCTCTTCAGCGATGAGTACGACAGGTTTCGAGCTCACGTGAGTCCTCACAAGTCCATTGCGGACGGCCGTCCCGACGGCCGCAGGCGGTGGAGGGGCTAGCCGCGTGGAAGACGCACGACGTTGTGGGCCTGACGCGTATGTTGTGCGCCAGTGTAGTGGCGCGGCGGAGGTCGTCTTGCGCCTCTGCGGAAGGATCACCCTTCCGTGATGCGACGGGTTGGACAACGGGGCCGGAGCTGCCCGCTCCGGCCCCGTGGCCTGAGGCTTACGCCGCTTCGTCGACCCACGACATGAGCTTGCGCAGCTGCTTGCCGGTGGTCTCCAGGAGGTGCTCGGAGTCCTGCTGCTTGTACTCGTTGTAC
>NZ_JBEXFB010000038.1:0-58689 GCF_040606575.1 Streptomyces sp. NPDC005402 | reverse complement strand
CTGTTCACCGCCCTGCTGCTGTCCCTGCCCGGCTCGCCGATCCTCTACTACGGCGACGAGATCGGCATGGGCGACAACATCTGGCTCGGCGACCGGGACGCCGTCCGCACCCCGATGCAGTGGACACCGGACCGTAACGCGGGATTTTCCTCCTGTGACCCCGGGCGGCTCTATCTGCCGACCATCATGGACCCGGTCCACGGCTATCAGGTCACCAACGTCGAGGCGTCGATGGCGTCGCCTTCGTCGTTGCTGCACTGGACCCGCCGGATGATCGAGATCCGCAAGCAGAACGCCGCCTTCGGCCTCGGCTCGTACACCGAGCTCCCGTCGTCGAACCCGGCGGTGATCGCGTTCCTGAGGGAGTACGAGGACGACCTGGTCCTGTGCGTGCACAACTTCTCCCGGTTCGCGCAGCCGACGGAGCTGGACCTGAGCGCCTTCAGCGGACGGCACCCGGTCGAGCTGTTCGGCGGGGTGCGGTTCCCGGCCATCGGTGAGCTGCCCTACTTGCTGACGCTCGGCGGGCACGGGTTCTACTGGTTCCGGCTCCGCAAGGACGCCGCGTAGCCGACGAGGATCGGGCGGGGCGGTTTCCACCGCTCCGCCCGGGGCACGCATCAGTAGCACCCCGACCAGCCAGCCCGGGGAAAGGACGCCACGCCATGTCGGAAGCCGTCACCCGTACCGCCACGACAAGTCCAGGCCTCCTCGCCTCGCTCGACCCACTCCTGCGCGAGTGGCTGCCACGGCAGCGCTGGTTCGCGGGCAAGGGGCGCCCGGTCACCGGGTTCTCCCTGGTGGCGGTCACCGAGCTGCTGCCGCCCACCGCGAAGCTCGGCCTGTACCACCTGCTGGTCCGCGCTCACCAGCCGCTCACCCTGGGCGGTCCGCCGCACCCCGGAGACTGCTACCAGCTCCTCATAGGCGTGCGCGAGGCGCTGCCGCCCCGGCTGGCGCCCGCGCTGATCGGCCATGTCGAGGAGGGGCCGCTCACCGGCCGTACCGCGTACGACGCCCTCCACGACCCACTGCCCGCCGAACTGCTCCTGGAGGCCATCCGCTCCGGGACCCGGATCGGCGGGCTCTGTTTCGAGCGGGACCCGCACCAGGAGATCCGGGAGGGTCTGGTGGCCCGGGTGATGACCGCAGAGCAGTCGAACTCGTCGATCGTCTACGGAGATACGTTCATCCTGAAACTCCTGCGCCGCGTCGTGCCCGGCGTCAACCCCGACCTGGAGCTGCCGCTGGCGCTGGCCCGCGAGGGCTGTCCCCGGGTGCCCGCCCCGACGGGGTGGCTGCGGGCGGAGCTGGCGGGAGAGCCGTACACCCTCGGCGTGCTCCAGCCCTTCGTGCAGGGCGCGTCGGACGGCTGGGAGCTGGCCCTGCGGGAACTCGCCAAGGGCGAGGACTTCAGCGCGGAGGCACACGCTCTCGGGCGGGCCACCGCCGAGGTGCACACCGCGCTCGCCCGGGCACTACCGACCGTGACACTCGGCCACCAGCAGTTGCACCTGCTGGTCGACGGCATGATCGAGCGGCTGGAGGCGGCCGTGCAGGCGGTCCCCGCGCTGCGGCCCCACGAGCCCGGCCTGCGCTCCGCGTTCACCGCGCTGGGCGACCTCGCCGCCGAGGGCAGTACCTGGACCGCGCAGCGCATCCACGGCGACCTCCACCTCGGCCAGTGTCTGCGCTCGGCCGCCGGGCACTGGTCGCTGATCGACTTCGAGGGCGAGCCGTCCAAGCCGCTCTCCGAACGCCGGCTGCCGCAGCCCACGGCCCGGGACGTCGCCGGGATGCTGCGCTCCTTCGACTACGCGGCACACTCGACCGACCTGCCGGTACCGGGCTGGACCGAGGCGTGCCGGGCCGCGTACTGCTCCGGATACGCCGAGGTCAGCGGCGTGGACCCGCGGACCGATCCGGTGCTGCTGCGCGCCTACGAGATCGACAAGGCGATCTACGAGGTCGTCTACGAGGCCCGGCACCGCCCGGACTGGCTGCAGGTGCCGATGGCCGCGGTGGCGCGGTACGCGTCGACCGACCTGATCTGACCCGACCTGACCTTCGCCCGAGGAGGCTCCGCCAGTGACCCCCCGCCCCACCCCCAGCGGTTCGGACCCGAAGAAGACCGCGAAGAAGAAGGTCGCGGAGAAGGCAGTGACCAAGAAGGCCTCGGCGAAGAAGGCGGAGCCGGTGGCCAGGAAGGCGACCGCGAAGAAGGCGGGCGCCGGGAAGACGACTGTCGGCACGGCTGCTGCCGAAACGGTTCGTGCCGTGAAGGCCGGTGCCGAGAAGGTCGGCGCCGAAGCCGCCGAAGCCGTGGAAGCCGTCGTCAAGAGGGGCGGCGCCAAAAAGGCCGTGGCCGAGAAGACCGGTGCCGGGAAGGCCGTCGCCAAGAAGGCATTGGTCAGGGAGGCGGGCGTCGACAAGCCTGTCGTGAAGAAGGCTGCCGCCAGGAAGGGTGCGGTGAAGAAGGTGACCGCCAAGAAGGTGACCGCCAAGAAGACCGGGGCGCAGAAGCCGGCCGGGGAGACCCCCGTGGCGGAACCGGTAGCGGTCCCGGTCTCCGCACCGGACGCGTCCGCCCCGGTCCCGGCCGCATCGCCGGAGGTACCCGCCGGCGACCGGGAGCGGCTGCTCTCCGGTACCCACCACGACCCGCACGGGGTGCTCGGCGCACACGCGGTCTCCGGCGGGGTGGCCTTCCGGGTGTTCCGCCCGTACGCCCTGGGTGTCACGGTCGTGGCCGGAGACGTGCGGGCCGAACTGCACGACGACGGCGACGGTTTCTTCTCCACCCTGCTGCCGATGCCGGAGATCCCCTCCTACCGCCTGCTCGTGGCGTACGAGGAGTCGGTCCAGGAGACCGAGGACGCTTACGCCTTCCTGCCCGCGCTCGGCGACCTCGACCTGCATCTGCTCGGTGAGGGCCGGCACGAGCAGCTGTGGACGGCGCTGGGCGCGCAGCCCATGACCCACCAGGGCGTGACGGGAACCCGCTTCACCGTGTGGGCGCCGAACGCGCGCGGTGTGCGGGTGGCCGGCACCTTCAACTTCTGGGATCCTTCGGCGTTCGCGATGCGCTCGCTAGGCTCGACCGGGGTGTGGGAGCTGTTCGTGCCCGGGGTCGGCGAGGGCGAGCTGTACAAGTTCGAGATCACCCGCCCCGACGGCTCCAAGACCCTGCGCGCGGACCCGCTGGCCCGCCGCACGGAGGTCCCGCCCAACACCTCCTCGATCATCCACGCCTCGCACCACGAGTGGGGGGACGGGGAATGGCTGGCCCGCCGTGCGGAGGGCGCCCCCGCGCACGAGGCCCCCTTCTCGGTCTACGAGATCCATCTCCCGTCCTGGCGACCGGGCCTGACGTACCGTCAGCTCGCGGAGCAACTGCCCGCCTACGTCAAGGACCTGGGCTTCACCCACGTCGAGCTGATGCCGGTCGCCGAGCACCCCTTCGGCGGCTCCTGGGGCTACCAGGTCACCGGCTTCTACGCGCCCACGGCCCGTCTGGGCACCCCCGACGACTTCAAGTACCTCGTCGACGCGCTCCACCAGGCCGGCATCGGCGTACTGATGGACTGGGTGCCTGCCCATTTCCCGCGCGACGACTGGGCGCTCGCCGAGTTCGACGGCCGCACCCTGTACGAACACGAGGATCCGCTGCGTGCGGCCCACCCGGACTGGGGCACGCTGGAGTTCGACTACGGCCGCCGGGAGGTCCGCAACTTCCTGGTGGCGAACGCCGTGTACTGGTGCGAGGAGTTCCACATCGACGGCCTGCGGGTCGACGCGGTCGCCTCGATGCTCTACCTCGACTACTCGCGCGAGCCGGGCCAGTGGGTCCCGAACGTGCACGGCGGCCGGGAGAACCTGGACGCGGTGGACTTCCTCCAGGAGATGAACGCGACGGTGTACCGGCGGGTCCCGGGCGTGGTGACGATCGCGGAGGAGTCCACGGCCTGGGACGGCGTGACCCGCGCGACGCACCACATGGGCCCGGGGGGCTTCGGCGGGCTCGGCTTCGGCCTGAAGTGGAACATGGGCTGGATGCACGACTCGCTGGACTACATGGCCCACGAGCCCGTGCACCGCAAGTACCACCACCACGAGATGACGTTCTCGATGGTGTACGCGTACAGCGAGAACTACGTCCTGCCGATCTCCCACGACGAGGTCGTCCACGGCAAGCGCTCACTGGTGTCGAAGATGCCGGGCGACTGGTGGCAGCAGCGGGCCAACCTCCGCGCCTACCTGGCCTTCATGTGGGCGCATCCCGGCAAGCAACTCCTCTTCATGGGCCAGGAGTTCGCCCAGGGCGCGGAGTGGTCGGAGGCGCACGGGCCCGACTGGTGGCTCCTCGACCCGGCGTACGGGGCCGAGGCCGATCACCGGGGCGTCCGCGACCTGGTCCGCGACCTGAACGTCGTCTACCGCCACACCCCGGCCCTCTGGCAGCGCGACACGGACCCCTCGGGGTTCCAGTGGATCGTGGGCGACGCGTCCGAGGACAACGTCTTCGCCTTCCTCCGCTACGACGCGGACGGCTCGCCCCTCCTGTCGGTCTCCAACCTCTCCCCGGTGGTCCGCCCCACCTACCGCCTGGGCGCCCCGGACGACGTGCCGGCCTGGCTGGAGACCCTGAACACGGACACGGCGAGGTACGGAGGCGGTGACATCACCAACCCGGACGTCGTGAAACCGGACCCCACCCCCTGGCACGGCCGCCCGGCCAGCATCCAGCTCACGCTGCCGCCGCTGGCAACGGTGTGGCTGCGGCCGGCCTGAACCGCGACGCCGCAGCGGACCCGCGAGGGTCCGCTGCGCTCACGACGGCGAGAATCCAGAGCTCTCGTCCCACCGGACGCCGTCCCACTCCTCCAGGACGTAGGCCATGATCCGGTCGTTGACCACCGGATCGGTCGTCCCGCTGAGTGTGGTGGTCATCATCAGGTCCCGGCCCCGGAGAACCTCCGGGGCCAGCACGGCAGCGGCGTCCTCCAGGTAGATCTCCAGGATCTCCCCGCCCACGCTGACTTGGACGTACTGCTCGAGTTCCGGTTCCCCGGGGCGCCGGATCCGCAGCCGGGTCGCGGCCCAGCCCTCGCCTTCCTTGACCTCACCCCGGGAGACGTCCTCGTCCTCGGCCTCCAGATGGGTCAGCAGCTCCCCCAGTGCCACCAGATGGGAACGTCCTCCCGAACGGCCCAGGGCGCCGCATTCAAACGCCATCGCTGCTCACCGTGGTACCTCATTCCGCGTCGAAGACATAAGTGACGCTTATACCATATTTCTTTTCCAGGTAGGCGTCCTTCTTCGCCTGGAGTTTGTCCTTCTTGACATTGCCGGACTTTGTTTCGACGTAGTGGGTGACGTCGCCATTCGAGTCCAGCAGGCCGATGTCATAGATCCGATCACCATAGGGAGTATCGAATGTCAGTAGGTCCCGGTTCTCCGCATCGGTGACCACGCTCAGGCCCCGCTGTCGCATGGAGTCCGCGATGTGGTCCCGGTAGGCGTCGCCGACGAGTTCGTTCAGCTTCACCTGGGAGATACCGAGCAGCCTGCACAGATTCGCGTCGTCGTTGTGGACCAGGACCGGCACACCGCCCACAAGCACGTAGTACGTGTGCAGTTCCGTGACGGTGAGGTTGTACATCTCGGTGACGCCCGGACGGACCGCCACGCCGGCCACGACCGCGTGCCCGTCGTCGGAGGTGTTCAGGGTGTGCCCGGGAACAAGCCGCCCGGCCGCGACCCAGGCGTGCAGGGTGTCGTCCCAGAAGGGGTGGCCGAAGGTGGTGTGGAGGGTCTGCGCACCCCCCTTGCCGTGACTGATGCGGATGTCGACCAGATCGTTGTCACGGTGGACGAGCCGCGCCGTGACGGCGCGGGTTCCGCGGTGCTTTCCGTCTGCCGGATCGGCGGCCTCGACCTCGTCGCCGAGTTCGACCTTCCCTATGGGTTTGGTTCTGCCACCCTTGAGGAGCACCTTGGTCGACGGCGTGAAGCTGCACGTCCTCTTGGCATCCCTGGTCAGTGCCCGGATGAAGCGGGCGCCTCCTATCTCGACCGCTCCCGCGTCATAGGTCGAGACCGCTTCCCCGAGTACGTCGCACTCGTCTTCGTTGCCCTTGACGCAGCGCACCCAGGGGACGAGCACGGTCATGTCTCCCAGTGCCGACAGCATCTCCTTGCCCAACTGCTTGTCGGCGTCTATCTCCGCCTGCGTATAGCAGACGTCGAACTTCGGGTTCGGGTCGATCGGGTTGCCGAAGCACTGGTTGGGGTTGAAGAAGTAGTCGTAGACCTGCTTGATCTTCTTCTTCTGGTCCTTGGTCAGGCCCGGGCTCTTGGTGGTCTTCGAGGTCTTCTTGGAGGAGCCGTGGTCGGGGACGCCGTCGCCGTTCTTGTCGTTCTTGGGGCAGGGGGTGTCGTCGCCCCAGCCGCCGCAAGCGAGGTGGAGCCCCGTGGGGTCGCTGAAGGTGACGGGGCTGCTGTTGGAGTAGGTGTAGGCGTTGAGCTGCTGAGGGTCCGTGGGATCGAGGACCGGGTCGACGGAGAGGAAGCGGCCGGTGTCGGGGTCGTAGTCGCGGGCGCCCAGATGCACCAGGCCGGTGCTCGCGTCCGCCGTGCCGCCGACGTAGCCCTTGTCCCCCGGCCAGCTCGTCGGTGCCGTGCCCCGGGCCGTGCCGAAGGGGGTGGAGCGGCGCTGCTGGAGGGTGCCGGCGGCCGCGTCGACGGCGAGCTGAGAGGTGCCGTTCTGATCGCCGAACAGGAAGGAGAGCTTGTTGTCGCTGGTGCGGATGGCCTGGTTGCCGCCGCCGAGGTCGTAGTAGCGGGTGGCCTTGGCCGCGGTGGCGTCCTTGGCCAGCGTGAGCTCGGTGCTGCCGAGGAAGAGCGTGGCGTCGGCGTCCGTGCGGGTGATCAGCCGGTTTCCGTCGGCGTCGTAGACGTAGGAGGTGGTCGCGGTGCCGCCGCTGGCGTTGGGCTTGGTCACCTTGATCAGGTGGCCCTCGGCGTCCCACTCCAGGACCTGCTGGTCGCCACCGATGGTGCGCGTGTGGGTGTTGCCGGCCGCGTCATAGCCGTAGCTGTTACGGGAGATGCCAGAGGGGCCGGTGGTGTCGATCTGGGTGACGCCGTGCGGGCGCGCGGTGCCGGCGGCCGGGTAGGCGTAGGTGCGGCCGATGTCCTTGGCGGTGTCACCGCTGACGTCGTGCTGGGTGTCGGTGAGGCGGTTGCCTGCGGGGTCGTAGGTGTACGAGAGCCAGTACGGCGCGGGTCCGCCCAGTACCGAGGACGAGGCGGTGGTGGCGCAGCCGGTGGTGTTCTGCGCCCACGCCTCGGTGAGCCGGCCCAGGTAGTCGTAGGTGAAGCACTGGTTGTCGGTGCCGTCCCGGGAGACGTCGGCGACCGCGGTGATGTCGCCGGCCTCGTCGTAGGTGTACGTGGCCGACTTGTCGGTGCCGGAGACGCCGTCGCGGGTGACAGCGGAGTTGTGCAGTCGCTGCGTGCCCCACTCGTAGCTGTTGTCGACATTGGTCTTGATGCCGCCGACCGCCTGGTACGTGTACTGGAGCGGCTTTCCGGTGTAGCTGTAGACGGCGTTCGTGAGGTAGGTGGCGCCGCTGCTCGCCCCGATGGTCTTCACCCGCAGCGCGTCGTCGTAGCCCGGGGTGATGGTCTCCGCGGCGAGTCCACCCGCGGCCGGGTAGCTCGTCGACTGGACGGTGCCGTCCACGTTGTACTGGACGTTCGTCTGGTAGGACCCGGCGAGTGCCTTCTCCGAGGTCGGGATGGTGACCGTGGTCCGGTGGGGACGGTACAGGGTGTCGTAGAGGCTGTAGGTGGTGGTGTAGGCGGAGCCGCTCGCGCCACCGACGTAGCGGGTGGCGGAGGCCAGTTGGCCCTCGAAACCGCTCGGGTCCCAGACATGCTTGGTCAGCAAGGGGCCCGTGGCGTCGCCGTCGTGGGTCTCCAGCTCGCGGCCGAGGTCGTCGTAGAGGTGGGTGACCTTCTTCTGGTTCGCGTCCAGGGTGTAGGTCAGCTGCCCCCGGTCGTCGTACGTGGACGTGGTGGTGCCCTTGTCCGGGTCGGTGGCCTTGATCTGGTTGCCGCGCTGGTCGTACTGGTACGTCCATGCGTTGCCGACCGGGTCGGTGAGCTTGGTCAGCTTGCCCGCCGGGCTGTACTCGTAGAGCGTCTTGTCGGTGCTGCCGGCCGGGGTGGGACCGTGGTACTGCCACAGCTCGGTGGTGTTGCCGCGGGCGTCGGTGACCTTGGTGGTGGGGGTGGCGCCCTTGGGCGGGGTGACGGTGGTGCGGTCGCCGCCGTAGGCGGTGGTCGTCGTGGCCAGGATCGCGCCGTTGTCACCGTTGCCGGCCATCTGCTGGGACTTGGTGACCCGGCCGAGACCGTCGTAGGTGTTCCAGGTCTGGGTCTCCACACCCAGCGCGTCGTTCGGGACGAGTAGGTCCGAGGACGGGGCGGCGGTGTTGTAGTACTGCGCGAACTGCTTGGCGGTCAGGCCGCGTTCGTCGTAGAGCGTGTCGGTGAGCAGACGGCCGCCGTTCGGGCCGGGGGCCTGGGTCTGGCGCTCGCGCAGAAAGCCGTCGTAGAGCGTGTACGACGTCTTACGGCCGGTGCCGTACAGGGTGGTGGTGCCGACCGCGGCGGGCTTGCCGTCGGTGACCGTGTACGAGAACTCGTAGTTGGGGGTGTCGTTGTTCGCCTGCACACGGTTCGGCAGCCAGACCTTCAGGGTGCGGCCGAGCGCGTCGTAGGTGGTGTCGGTGCGCTTGTTGTTGGTGTCGAGGACCGTGGTGGGCAGGCCGCGGACCGGGTCGTAGGTCGTCGTGCTGGTCTGTGCGGTGGACGCGGTGCCCGCGGTGGCGGGCGGGGTGGTCACCGTGGAGCTGGTCGGGAA
The DNA here is from genome assembly GCF_040606575.1 of Streptomyces sp. NPDC005402. Lineage (NCBI taxonomy): Bacteria > Bacillati > Actinomycetota > Actinomycetes > Kitasatosporales > Streptomycetaceae > Streptomyces > Streptomyces sp. NPDC005402. The sequence continues at coordinate 49,757 of NZ_JBEXFB010000038.1, read as the reverse complement.
GCCGGTCGTCGGGTTGTAGACGGTGGTGGTGGTACGGCCGTCGGTGCGGACCGTGCGGACGGGCGCGGTGGTCTCGGTCGCCTTGACCGTCGCCGTGATGTCCGTGGCGGTGGCCTGGCGTCCGTAGGTGTCGAAGGTCGCGCTCGCCTCCAGGTAGGTGCCGGTGGCGCCGTCATGGCTCAGCAGGGAGGCGGTGCGGGTGGCGTCGCCCTTGGTGGGGGCCACGCCGTAGTTCTGGCCGTCGTAGGCGGAGCGTACGTCGGAGATGACGTCCTTGGTGCGGTCGGGGGTGTCGGCGCACTTGACAGCGACCGTCTCCGCCCGGGACGGCTTGGTCAGGATCCAGTCGGTGGTGTTGTCGACGTAGGTCGTGCGGGTGCACTGGTTGTCCTTCGAGGTGGTCTCGTCCCCGAAGTCGTCGCTCTGCACGACTCGCCCGGCCGTGTTCTCGAAGGTGTTGGTCTTGTAGGTCGTACGCCACTTGCCGCCCGCCCCGTCGTCCAGGGAGGTCCAGGTGCGGGTCGAGGCGGTGCCGGTCAGATTGGCCGTGGTGGTGCCCCAGACACGGACGCGGGACGCCGTCTGGTGGTGCCAGGGCGTACTGACGGTCTTCTCCAGGACCTTGCCGCCGGGACCGCTGTAGCGCTCCGTCTTGTACTCGAAGCCGGCCACCGGGTCGTCGTCGGTGATGGTGCCGCCGTTGTCGTCGGAGACGGAGGCCGACTTGGTGCCGCCGGAGGGCGCCGCCCGGTCGCCGTCCATGCCGCGCAGGAACCAGTGGTCGGTCTGCGACTTCATGCCGACCGGGTCCTGACCGCCGCTCTGTACCCGGACATGGCCGTAGCCGCGCCAGCTGGACCAGGTCTTGTACTTCTCCTTGGTCAGCCCGTCATCGTCGTCGTAGTGCCAGGCCGCCCCGTCGAGATAGCTGTAGCGGGTGACCATCTCCGGGGACGCCTTGGTGCGGTCGACCTGGCTGACGGAGTCGACGACGTACTTGTTGAACCACTGCAGGCTCGGGTCCGCGTCTCCCTCCTTGGTGAAGTACACCGGGAAGCAGCGCGTGGTGTTGGTCTGCGGGGTCGGCAGGTTCGCGGCGTCACAGGTGGCCGTCGAGTACTGCACGGCGAGTTCGCCGCCGGACTCGTCGGAGATGCCGGACAGACGTTCCTTGATGAAGGGGGAAGTGTCGTCGCCCTCGATGTCGAGCCGGTTGGCGCGCTGGTCGTAGTCGAAGGTGACCTTGGGCAGGGTGATCTCGGGACTCGCGGACTTGCCGGTGTGCTGGATCGAGGTCAGCAGCAGCTGGTAGTCGATGTCCGCCATGCCCCACCGGTGGTCGAGAGTCCAGTTGTCGACGGGGGTGTACGTGCCGTCGGACTTGAGGACCTGCGTGGTGACCCCGGTCAGCCGCTTGCGGGTCCAGAAGCTCGGTGAGTACGACTTGGTGCAGTCCGCGCCGGACTTGCAGTTCAGATCCCACGGGGTGTCGTACCAGTAGAACGACTTGTCGTCGATCGTGTCCGCCGCGCAGGTCACCCCTGTCTCGGGCAGGCAGCGCTCGGCGGAGGTGAACTGGACCTTGGCGAGGGCCTTCGCGGAGTAGTTGGAGGTGCTGCGCAGGCCGTAGTCGATGTGGTCCAGGTAACCGCCGCGGTCGTAGACCGTCTCGTCGGCCGGCTTCAGGTCGCGCGCGTAGTAGTTGGTCTCCTTGTTGTAGTAGTACGCGATCGTGTTGCCGTGGGTGTCGACGGCGTAGTCGAGATTCCAGCGCCAGCCCTGCTGGCACCAGGACCCGGCGAACGTGGAGGCGTGGCAGGGCTCACCGTCGTCGTCGCCGAACACCGGGACGTTCCAGGTGGAGTTGGTCTCGGCGTTGCCGGAGGCCCAGCCCGGGAGCCGGTTGTAGCCGAAGTAGTAGCGGATGCCGTCGGTGGTGGTGATGCGCCAGTACTCGTCGCTGTGTGCGCCGTTGGACCGGACGTCGCTCGTGGAGCCGTAGATCCGGTCGACCTTGGTGCCGTCGTCGCCCTTGATCCGGAAGGTGTTGGTGCCGGTCGCGATCAGCTCGCCGGAGTGGCCGTTGAACGACAGCGTGGCGTTGTCGTACGCCCAGCACACGTCGCCCGGCTTCGTGCCGTCGGCGTTCTTCACCCCGTCGTCGGCGCAGGACTTGTAGCTGCGTTCGATGGATCCCGGCCACAGGTTGAAGCCGTCACCGGCCCAGGAGGACTGGTTGTTGGTGTTCGCGGTGCGGCCGTCGATGCCGCCCGAGGAGTAGGCGAGGCTCACCGTCGGCGCGAAGGCGCCCGGCACGCCTGGCACCGGCATGTCGTACGACCAGGAGAAGTCACCGGTGTTCAGGTCGGTCTGCCAGGACGAGGAGGCGGAGAGCTGGCTGGCCGTGTAGTCGCCGTGGTCGCTGGAGCCACCTGAGGTGGCGGCCAACAGCATGGGGGCGGCGATCGTGGCCGAGTCGGCGCTGCCCTTCGCGGTCTTCACGCTCTTCGCCGGCATGGTCAGGGTGTCGGCGGTGAGCGTCTGCGCTTTCGTGTCGTTGTGGGTGACGACCGGTGTCACCTTCGTGCAGGCGGGGTCGGCCGGGCGGGTCTCCGCACAGGCCGGGAGGCGCACCAGCCTCAGCCGGGCGGCGTAGGCACCGCCGTAGGCCTGCGCGAACTTCGCGTAGTCCACGCTGACGCCGACCGTGTCGCCCTCGGCGCCCTGCTGCGGGGCGACGGAGAAGAGCAGGCCGTCGACACCGGCGCGCTCGGCCGTCTTCTGGTCGAGGACACGCACGGTGGCGGGACCGGTGAGCGGGCTGGTGTGCGCGCTCTTCGCCGAACGGGACGGCGCCCCGGGTGCGGTGAGGGAGACCGGCAGGCTCCCGGCCCGTACGGTCCCCTTCGCCACCTCGACCGTGGCCGAACCCGCCGCGGCCCAGCTGTGCCGGGGCTTGGTCGTCGGCACCCGCGGCTCGCCGTCGCTCCTTCGCGCGCGGGGCGTCACGCCGTGGCCGGTCAGCGGTTTCTCCGCGCTCGGCACCCGGTGGGTGTCGGCGGCCTCGGCCAGGGGGGCGGCCGTGGCCTGGAGGATCGCCCCCACCAGGACGGCGGGGACGAGGAGGGCGACTCGGCGCCGCAGTCCACTCGCCATCATCCGTGCTCGCATCACGATCGCTTCGTCCCTCATTCCTCACGCCATGCCTGCGTCATGGCTGACGTACGCGAAGTCACTACGGGGTACGGGGCCGCGGTCAGGGCCCGGCGGTGGTGTCCAGGTCGGCACCACCGGCGAGGGCGGCGATCTGGCTGTCGGTGGCCGCGCCCTGAAGCACCCACACGTCGTCGATGGCGCCGCTCCAGTACTCGCCCCAAGTGCTCGCGCCGGTCTTCAACCGCCCGAGCTGAAGCCCCTTGCCGGCGGCGAAGGGCAGGACCGCGGTGTTCCACGACACCTCTTCGGTGCACGTGGGATCGTCGGGCACCCCGTCGTCGTCGTTGTCGACGCATGACCTGACCTGTGTCTGGCCGTCGACGTAGAGGTTCATCCGGCCGGCGAAGGCGTCGTAGACGACCAGGATGTGGTTCCAGGACGTGTTGTTCTCGAAGTTGCTGTGCTCCGCCGTGGCCGTGGTGGCGGTCGCGCTGTCCGCATTGGCCATCACCAGCTGCCAGCGGCCCGCGTGCGCCGGGTCCTTCGCGTCCGGTACGTAGCGCACCGCGAATCCGTTGGTGGTGGTCCCGGCCATGCTCATCACCGTGACCGCCTTGGTCGGCCTGCTGGGCGCGGTCACCCAGGCGGACACCGTGAAGCTCTTGCTGGTGTCGACGGGTGAAGTCCCGGTGGCGGCATAGCCGTTGGCAGTGCCGTTCAGCGTCAGGTCGCCGGTGCCGACCATGTTGGTGAAGCTGGTGTCGTCGATCGCCGCTCCGCTGCCCAGGGTGAGCGGGTGCGTGGTGTGGTCCTCGCGGACCAGGTCGTCGGCCGAGCTGCCCGAGGAGGCGGCGTCGAGCCTCCAGCGGCCCTCCACCGTGGCCGTGCTGTCGAACATCGCAGCGATCTCGGAGGCGGACAGCGCACGGTCGTAGAGCTGCACGTCCGAGATCTGTCCGGGGAAGAAGCTGCTCGGCGTACCGCTGAAGCGGCTGGCGCCGATCATCACGGGGCCGCCCGCGTAGAAGGGCGCGGTGACCTTCGTGGTCGCCACCCACTTGCCCTGGACGTACAGCCGCAGGTCGTCGGTGACGGCGTCGTAGGAGCCCACGACGTACGTCCACTCACCTCCCGGGGCCAGCGCCGGATCACCTTGCGCGGCCCGGAGGGGGGTGCCGCTGGTGGTGTCGGAGGAGTACTGGTTGAAGGTCCAGCCGTAGGTCGGCGAGTAGTACAGCTCGAAGCCCGGCATCACGCTGCCCTCCTGGGCCGCGATGACCGCTCCGTGTGTGGGTTTGGTCTTGGAGAGCTTGGCCCAGGCACCGACGGAGAAGCTCTGCTGGTTGTTGAGGTGCGGTCCGGCGGTGGCGGCGTAGTCGTCGACGCCGTCCAGGCTCAGCGCGGTGCCGGCGCGACCGGCCTGGCCGAGCTTCGCTCCCCCGCTGAGCACCGCCGGGTTGACGTCCGCGCGGCCCGTGACCTGGGTGGTGGCGTAGCCGTCGGTGTCGGTGGCCGGGTCGTCGAGCGGGAAGACCGCGCGGGCCGGGCGGCCGTTGCCGATGTTCCCGCTGCTGTAGAGATCGCTCACCTCGGTCGCGGACAGGGGCTTCTCGTAGATCCGGACGTCGTCGACGGTGCCGGGGAAGTAGTTGGTCACCGTGCCGCGCAGATTGGCGGCGCCGATCTGGAGACCGCGCCGGGCATCCCAGGGAGTGGAGTACGACGCCGTGCCGGCGAGCGTGCCGTTGACGTACAGGGACAGCTGCTTCGCGCCGAGCCCGAAGACGCCGACCAGGTGCACCCACTCGCCCGCCTTGACCCCTCCGGCCGAGGACTGCATGGCGCGGACCGGGGTGGCCGTGGCGGTGTCCGCCGTGTACTGGTCGAAGACCCAGCGGTCGTAGGTCTTGGAGTAGTACAGCTCGAAGCCCGGTGCGTCGTTGCCCGGCTGGGTGGCGATCACGGCTGCGTCGTCGGGCATCTTGTCGAGCTTCACCCAGGTGGCCACGGAGAAGCTGACCGAGGTGTCCACGGTGGGGATGTCGGAGACGAGGTAGTCGTCGACGCCGTCGAAGTCGACCGCGCCGCCCTTCTTGCCCTGGGCGCCCAGCGTCGGGTTGCCTTCCACGTCGAGGGTGCGGGTGCCGGCGGTGCCCTCGGCCTGAGTGGCGGTGGACGTCTCGTCGAGCTTCCACTCGGCGCGCACCGGCTGGCCCTGCTTCACGCGGAAGGCGTAGTTGGTGGGTTCGCTGACCCGCCCGGCGGAGTCGACGGCCTGGACGTTCAGGAGGTTGGTGCCGGAGCGGGTGGGGCGGAAGCTCACCGTGCGGGCCGCGCCACCGGTGGTGGTGACCACGTTGTCGGAGGACGCGTCCTCGTTGATGCCGTACCAGTACTTCACGACGTCCGTGTCCGGGCTGTCGAGCGTGAAGGTTCCGTAGCGGCCGACGCCGTCGTAGACGGGGTCGTTGGGGTCGGGGTCGTTCTTGGCCGGGTAGTCGCCGGAGGTGACCGTCGGTCCGACGGGGATGGAGGTGTCCCAGACGAAGTAGCAGCTCGTCGCCGATCCCGAGGCAGACCACGGCGAGGCGCTGTAGTACTTGCCCTCGTCGTAGTCCCAGGTCCGGGCGGCCCAGGCCACCGTCTTGTTCTTCGGGATCTTCTTGCCGTTGGAGAGGGTCTCGGTGAGCGTGGTGCTGAAGTCCTTGCCGGAGGCGCGGGGGGTCAGCCGGGCCGAGGTCCACTGGGCCTTGATGCCCCCGCCGGTGTCCCACAGCAGCTGGAACTGCACACTGACCTGATCGCCGTCGGGGTCCTTGACGTCGTTCGCCGAGATCTGCGGCAGCGAGCGGATGGAGACCTGGTTCGCCGGGGTCCGGCAGGTGCCGCCGGGTGACATGGAGAGCTGGCTCATCGCGAGCTGTTTGGGCGGCTGGTTGTACTTGACGCGCAGGTAGGCGTCGTCGGAGAACCGCTTCCAGCCGTACTTGTCGTCCTCGTTCGCCGCCCGCAGGCCGAAGGAGGTGTACGCCGAGTCGTGGGCGGAGGCGTACTTCACGCCCGCCGTCGCGTCGAACTCCACGTCACCGCCGGGGCAGGAGGAGCTGTTGCCCTTGGCGACGTCCTTGGAGTCGAGCTCGTCCAGCCAGTTGTCGGACGAGCTGTTCCAGGTCGTGTTCGAGTCGAAGGACTTGGTCCGCCACAACTGGACAACACGCCCGTCGCACGATCCGGACCAGGTCTCGTGTCCCACGAAGGTCGCGCTCAGGATCGACTTCCCAGCGAACTTCGACGTGGGGAACTTGTAGAACAGCCGCTTCACGTCGTACGGCGCACAGTAGTCCCAGCCGCAGTAGCCGACGCCCGCGTCCGAGTCGCCGTTGAACCGCCACTGGGGCGAGGACGCCCAGTAGCGCGAGACCATCGTCCATTCGCCGGCCTTGGGCGTGTACGTCTGCGGGTCGATGTAGACCGGGAACGTGGTGTCCTTGCCGGTCAACAACGCGTGGTCAGGGGTCAGTTGGAGCTCACCGCCGTCGGAGGCGACGTCCACCCCGATGGGGGCGACCCGGGCGGCGTCGCCGGGCCCCTCCGCCATGGCGGCTTCCGCCGAGGCCTTCGCGACGGTCGCGGCACCGGCTGTGCCGTCCGTGGTCGCACGGCTCTTCAGAGCGGGCGCCGTGGTGGTGGCTGAGGCAACCGTGGGTGAGGCAACGGCGGGCGACGCGGCGCCGGTACCGGCCGTGGCCGACTTCCGTGTGGAGTCCCACATCACCGGCTGCCCGGCCTGGAACACCACTCCGCCGGCGCTCTCGTCGACGGCCTCCAGGCCGCCGGAGTTCGAGGTCCGCAGATCCAGTCCCGGTGAGTCGACGCCCAGTCGCAACTCCGCGAGGGCCGGGTTCTTCGCCGCCTCGGGGGTGTTGACGACCAGCACCTCGGAGAAGCCGTCCGTGACGGCACGCAGCTTGAGGTCGACCTCCGGCAGCACATCCGGATAGATGGCCGTGTCCCCGTCAAGGGTCGGCGCGGGTAGCGCGGTCGGCCAGGTGAACGACAGTTTCCGTCCGGCTCGTTCGAGCGTGACCAGCGGATCTCTGCCGCCGCCGGAGAAAGCGAGGCCGACCGCGGTCGCGTTCGGCGCCACGAGGCCGTCGGAGCGCCGGGCGAGGGTCTCGTCGATCCCCTTCCACTCTCCGCCGACCCGGGTGCGAACCGGCTTGAGGTGCTGCACCTCCTCGAACTGCCCGTCCGGGGTGGCGTACACCTCGCTCGACTCCGTGCGCAACGAGGTGATCTCGACCTTGGCGCCGCCCGAGGTGGCCGCTTCCGCGGCTGCGGCGGGCGTGGCCGCGGTCCTCGCGCTGTGCCTGCCGGCGCCGACGGCGGTCGAGCGATGCGCGGCCTGCGCCTGGCTGCCGGTCCCCGTCGACGGCACCACACTCGCCACGACGGCCGCCGCGATCACGGCGATCACCGATCTGCCGCACCGCCGTTCCCGAGACACACTCATGTCCCCCGCCCCCTCCGCCCTCACAGCGTCCCCACGTCGGGGTCATATGAAGTTCAAAATCGGACGGGACCTTAACCTGCTCTTACTTGCGCACGTCAAGAGCGGTCCATGAAACCTCGTGACCATTCCATTAGGTAAAGCGAGGACCTCCGGATACCCACCCGACAGGTCGGTCCGAGGCGGTCTGACACTCACTCACCGTTTTCGTCCTGGGTGTAGATCAGGGCATAAAGGAGGGGTAGCGCGGCCGGCGCAGGCCGCCTCGTCCTCGGCGTCGCGGCCGCCAACCCGTGCCTCATTACCGGGATTTTGGATCCTTTACGGAAGGATCCGGTCTGCTTCCTTACCTCCGGGCATGAGTCGCCGAAGCACCGAGAGCAGCCGTCGGGCGTGTCCGTCGGCGGTCGGTGCGGCGGATGGTCCGGCCGGCTTCGGTCGCCGCGCCGACAGCGTCCCCGCCCGCAGTTCGTAGCGCACCGGCAGCAGTCTGAGGCCCCGCACCACCGGCCCCGACCGCCACGGCAACTGATCCGGCGGCAGGGTCAACTCCGCGCGGACGAAGTGATCCAGCACCCTCCCCACCGCGGTCGCCACGATCATCCCGCCCAACTCCCGTGCGGCACTGGGACACTGGTGCGGTCCCGCGCCCCACCCCAGGTGGGCCCGTGTGGACACCGTCGACCCCACCAGGTGCGAGGAACCGATCGCCAGCAGGTCTCGATGGGCGGCCGCGGCCGACGGGGACACCGCGTCCCCCGCCCGCACCCACGCCTCCCCCAGCCGCACGTCCCGCGCCGCGAACCGGAAGCACATGTTGGCCACCGGGGGATTCGCCAGCGCCGCCCGGTTGACCGTTTCTCCCAGCTGACCCGCCGAAAGGCTGCGCCGGACCGTGGCGTTGCCGCGCAACACCTCCAGCAGCGTGTTGAGCACCATGTTCCCGGTGATGTCGTTCAGGTACACGGCGTTCATGAACAGCTCCCGTCCGAGCTGCTCGTCGCTCAGCCCCGGGTCCGCGAGCAGCATGTAGGACGTGAGGTCGTCACCCGGCCGGGCCCTGCGATGCGCGGCGAGACGGGTGAAGGCTCCCAGTGCGCGCGCCGTCGCCGGCCCCGAGTCGGGCCCTCCGTCCAGCATCCGCCACAGGTCCATGACCAGCTCGTCGCCCAACTCCACGGGACAGCCGAACAACTTGGTCGTGACCATCAGCAGCAAGGGCCGCGTGTACTGCGCCCCGAGATCGGCGAAGCCCACCGACCCGGACTCGGCGGCCAGCATCCCGACCAGCTCGTCGGCGTACCGCGCGACAGCCGCCCGCAGTGCCCACCCCTCCGGACTCCGCGCGTCCTGGAAGGGGCCCAGGGCCGAGTGATGGGTGCGCCGGGCCCCCAGATGCTCCTCGTCGTCCATGAACATCATCTGCCGTACCTCGTAACCGGCCAGCAGCGGCCAGTCCCGCGGCAGCCGCCCCTCGGCCCGCGCCCGCCAGTACCGGACGTCCCGCCGCCACATGTCCTCGTTCCGAAGCACCTCGGTGACCTCGGTGTACCCGAGCACCAGCCATACCGGCACCCCCATCAGACCTACCGGCGCGACCGGTCCGTAGGTGCTGCGCAGCCGTTCGTACACCGCGCCGGGGTCGACGTCGAACTCGGCGGTGAGCAGCGGCTCGACGGGCAGCGACCCGAGCGTGGGGCCGCCGCCCTGCGGGGTCGCGTGCGATTGGGCTTCCATACCGCACACGCTTACCGCACCGGCCGTGCACACGCAGTGACCATGGCGTGAACTGTTACGTCATGGTGATCCCTGGGACGGATGTGTCGACCAGCGCCTTCGGCAGCCGGCCCGTGTGCAGCACCCCCAGCCGCTGGGTCGCCCGGGTCAGCGCCACATACAGGTCGCTCGTGCCGTACAGCCCCGGCTCGACCACGAGCACGGAGTCGAATTCGAGCCCCTTGGACTGCCGGGGGTCCAGGAGTACGACGGTGCGGGTCAGATCGGGTTCCGCGCCCGCCGTCACCCCGTCGAGCCCAGCCGCCAGCCTGCGGTGCAGATGGCGCGGGGCGATGACCGCGAGCCGCCCCTCTGCGGGGGTCAGCTCCTTCACCGCCTGCGCGACCGCGCCGGGCAGGTCGTCGGTGGCGCGCACCCAGGGCCGTACGCCGGTCGAGCGGACCGAGCTCGGGGGTTCGAAACCCGGGTTCTCCGCACGCACGACGGCCGCCGCGAGCTCCATGATCTCGGCCGGGGTGCGGTAGTTGACGCCCAGCCTCGCGTGCTCCCAGCGGTCCTGGACATACGGTTCCAGGATCTCCTGCCACGAGCCCACACCCGCCGCCTCCGCGGTCTGCGCCGGGTCGCCGACCAGCGTCATCGAGCGGGTGGGGCTGCGGCGCATGAGCAACCGCCAGGCCATCGGGGACAGTTCCTGCGCCTCGTCGACGATGATGTGCCCGAACGCCCAGGTGCGGTCGGCGGCCGCGCGCTCGGCGGCGCTGCGGTGGTCGTCCTCCTCCTGCCGTTCGGCGAACCGCTCGGCGTCGATGATGTCGTGCGCGGACAGGACCTCGGAGTCCTCCTCGTCCTTGTCGTCGAACTCGTAGGTCCGCGAGGCGTACGACACGTCCAGCACGCCCTGCGCGTACGCGACCTGGGTCTCCCGCTCGCGCTCGGCCCGGGCCCGCGCCAACCGCTCGTCGACACCGAGGAGTTCGGCCGCCTCGTCGAGCAGCGGCACGTCCGCCACCGTCCAGCCCCGGGTCACCGGGCGGCGGATCGCGACCGCGTCCTCGTCGGGGAGGTACCCGACGGGGTCGGCCAGGAAGTCGGCGACCAGGCGCTGCGGGGTCAGGCGCGGCCACAACTGGTCGATGGCGGCCCAGACTTCGGGGTTCTCGGCGAGTTCGTCACGGATCTGCGTGATGTCACTCGGGTCCAGCAGATTCGTCCCGTCGAACGGGTCCGTGCCGATGCGTTCGGCGACCATGTCGGTGAGCGTGTTGAGGATGTGGCCCTCGAAGTGCTCACGGGCCGCGTTGTGCGGCAGCCGGGCGGCGCGGGTCTTCTCGCGGGCGACCTTGACCAGGCCGTCGTCGAGCATGAGGATCTCGCGGTCGTGCTCGATCGCGATCACCGGGTCGGGCAGCGCCTGCCAGTCGCGTACGACGTCGGCGAGGACGTCCGCCATGGCGGCGCGCCCCTTCACCGCGGCCGCGGCGCGGCTGTCGGTCGCCGTCGCCTTCACACCGGGGAAGAGCTCCCCGACCGTCGCGAGGAGCACACCGGTCTCGCCCAGCGAGGGCAGTACCTCGCCGATGTAGCCGAGGAAGGCGGGGTTGGGCCCGACGATCAGCACGGCCCGCTTGGCCAGCAGCTCCCGGTGCTCGTACAGGAGATACGCGGCCCGGTGCAGGGCGACGGCGGTCTTGCCGGTGCCCGGCCCGCCCTCGACCACCAGGACCCCGCGGTGGGGTGCGCGGATGATCTCGTCCTGTTCGGCCTGGATGGTCTGCACGATGTCGCTCATGCGGCCGGTGCGCGCGGAGTTGAGCGCGGCGAGCAGGACGGCGTCGCCGGTCGGGTCCTCGTGGCCGGTCCGTTCCTCATCGCCCAGGTCGAGGATCTCGTCGTGCAGGTCGGTCACCCGGCGGCCCTCGGTGCCGATGTGCCGGCGGCGGCGCAGACCCATCGGGGTGTGGCCGGTGGCCAGGTAGAAGGGGCGGGCGACGTCGGCCCGCCAGTCGATGAGGATCGGGGTGCGCTCGGCGTCGTCGTTGCGCAGTCCGATCCGGCCGATGTGGTGGGTGATGCCGGAGGTGAGGTCGATGCGGCCGAAGCAGAGCGAGCCGTCGACCGCGTTCAGCGCGGCCAGCAGCCCCGAGCGCTCGGCGACCAGGATGTCCCGCTCCAGCCGGGCCTGCATGGGGGTGTTGCCCTGGGCGAGCGCGTCCGTGACGGAGACCTCGGTGTCGCCGCGCAGGGCGTCCACATGTGCGTACAGGCCGTCGATGAATTCCTGTTCCTGCCGCAATTCATCGTCCGGAAAGCCGGTGTTTGACAATTCCACTCCCGCCCGGATATACTGTGCTCACTGAGCTTCTTTGCGACTCAATTCTTCTGAAGTCGCGAACCATTGAATATACGCAAAGAAATCCCCCGGACGCAATCGCCCGGGGGATTTCTCTGTATTGCGTCAGCTCACAGGACGTCGGTCAGCTCCTCCAGCAAGCGCCGCTTCGGCCGCGCCCCCACCATCGAGCGCACGGGCTCCCCGCCCCGGAACACCATGAAGGTGGGCATCGACAGCACCTGGTAGGCGTTCGTGGTCAGCGGATTGGTGTCGACGTCCAGCTGGACCACCTTGAGCCGCTCGCCCTCCTCCGCGGCGAGAGCCGTCAGCACCGGCCCCATCTGCCGGCACGGCGGGCACCAGTCGGCGGTGAACTCCACCAGCACCGGCAGTTCCGCCCCGAGCACCTCCGTCCCGAAGTCCGCGTCCGTCACCTCGGCCACACCCGCTGCCCTGATCACCTGTGGTCCCCTCCCAGTTCGCACACCGGCTCCGGACCGCCCGGAACCTCCGCGTCGGCGGCCAACCCGTCACGCGCCCGCTCGGCCCGCTCCAACTGCTGCCCGACCTGGGCGCGCACGGTCTGCAACTCACCGATCAGCGCGTCCAGTTCACCGAGCTTGCGCCGGTAGACCGCGAGCGAGGCCGGACACGAGTCGCCCTCGGGGTGCCCGGCCCGCAGACACTCCACGAACGGCCGCGTCTCCTCCAGGTCGAACCCGAAGTCCTGGAGCGTCCTGATCTGCCGGAGCAGCTTCAGGTCGTCCTCGTCGTAGGTCCGGTAGCCGTTGTGGCCGCGCCGCGCGGGCAGCAGACCCCGCGCCTCGTAATAGCGCAGCGTCCGCGTCGTGGTCCCGGCCCGTGCGGCCAGCTCGCCGATTCGCATGGCCACGAACGTAGTCCTTGACGCCGACGTCAAGGCAAGAGCGGTTTGCGCTGCACCGGAGAGGTCAGCACGATCGACGTGGTCGTGCGGCCCAGCACGGAGACCTCTTCGAGGACCTCCTCCAGGTGGACCGTGTCGCGGACGGCGACCTTGAGGATCCAGCAGTCCTCGCCGACCACGTGGTGCACCTCGGTGATCTCGGGGCGCTCCATCAGCTCCAGGGTCCTCGGATGCCTCAGGTTGTAGCCGCCGTGCGGGCTGACCCGGATGAACGCCTGGATGCGGTAGCCGAGCCGGGCGGGGACGACGTGGGCGCCGTAGCCGCCGATGACGCCCGCCGCCTCCAGGCGCCGCACCCGCTCGGTGACCGCCGCCGGACTCAGCCGCACCCGCCGGCCCAGCTCGCTGAGCTTGATCCGGCCGTCGGTCTGCAGGAGCTCCAGGATCTGCCGGTCGAGCGCGTCGAAGCCCACCGATGTTTCGTCGGCAGCGGGACGCACATTCCGTGGTTCTTTCGGTGCCGTCGCCTGAACTCCCATGGTTCCCCCTTCAATCAGCGAACCTACGCCAGGAGAATTATGGTCATGAAAACCCCACGAGAGGTACTGGTCATCGGTGGCAGCCGCTATTTCGGCAAGCGTCTGATCGCACGTCTGCTGGCCGACGGCGACCGGGTCACGGTCCTCAACCGGGGCTCGTCCGCGCCCCCGCCCGGGGCGGTCCATCTGGTCGCCGACCGCGACGACGAGAGCTCGTTGAACCGGGCGCTGGGCCCCCGCACGTTCGACGTCGTCATCGACCAGGTCTGCTACACCCCGCGCCAGGCGGCGATCGCCCGCCGGATCTTCGCCGGACGTACCCGGCGCTATGTGATGACCTCGACGGTGGAGGTGTACGAGTACGAGGACTCGATCGCTCTCGTACGGGAGGACGCCGTCGACCCGACGACCGTGTCCGTCGATCTCGAGCTCCCCTGGGACGACCCCGCATTCCTCGATTCCCGTTACGGTGAGGGAAAGCGACAGGCGGAATCCGTTTTCTCGGAGCACCCCTCCTTTCCCTTTACGGCGATCCGCGTGGCCCACGTCCTGGGCGGGGACGACGACTTCACCGGGAGGCTTGCCCACTACGCCGACCGTATCCGCGCCGGCGAGCCCATCGCCGTCCCGGTCGACAACCAGCCCGCCACCTACATCCACGTCGAGGAGATCGCCGATTTCCTCGCCTGGACGGCGGGCCAGGACTTCACCGGGCCGGTGAACGCGGCCTCCCGCGGGCTGCTCGGTACGGAGGAGTTGTGCAGGGCGGTGGCCGCGCACGTCCCCGAGGGGAAGACCGTCTTCCAGCCGGTCGAACTCGGCGAGGTCTCTCCGTTCTCCTTCGCCCGCTCCTACGGCATGGACAACGCCCGCGCCACCCGGCTCGGGTTCACCTTCGGCGACGTACGGCAATGGCTCCCGCGGGCCGTGGCCGAGACGCTCGGGAACGAGGCCTGAGATGCGGTACCGCACCCTGGGCGGTCTGCGGGTGAGCGCGATCGGGCTGGGCGCGATGCCCCTGTCCATCGAGGGCCGGCCTGACGGGGCCCGCGCCCTGGCCACGCTGCACGCGGCGCTGGAGGCGGGCGTGACCTTGCTGGACACGGCGGACTCCTACCACTTCCCGGGCGCCGAACCCGGCCACAACGAACTCCTGGTGGCCCGCGCCCTCGCCTCCTACGGCGGGGACACCTCCGGCGTGCTGGTCGCCACGAAGGGCGGCCGGGGCCGACCCGCCGACGGCAGTTGGACGGTGAACGGGAGCCCACGGCATCTGAAGGCGGCCGCCGAGGCCTCGCTGAAGCGGCTCGGGGTCGAGGCGATCGGGCTGTACCAGCTGCACAGGCCCGATCCTTCCGTCCCCTTCGAGGAGTCGCTGGGCGCGCTGCGGGAGCTGCTCCACGAGGGCAAGATCCGGCTGGCCGGGATCTCCAACGCGTCCGTGGCGCAGATCCGTACGGCGCTCGGCATCCTCGGGGACCGGCTGGTGTCGGTGCAGAACCAATACTCCCCCGCCGTGCGGGACAGCGAGCCCGAGTTGCGGCTGTGCGGGGAGTCGGGGCTTGCCTTCATGCCGTGGAGCCCGCTCGGCGGGATCTCACGCAGCTCGCTGGACGGCCCGTCGGGGGCCGCAGGACCCCGCGGCGCCTTCCACGAGGTCGCCGAGGAGCGGGGCGTCAGCCCCCAACAGGTCTGCCTGGCCTGGCTGCTGGCGAAGTCACCGACCGTGATCCCGATCCCGGGAGCGAGTCGGCCCGCGACGATCCGGGACTCGGCGGGGGCGGTGGAACTGGTGCTGGGGGCGGCGGAACTGGCACGGCTGGATGGGGCGGCCGGGCTGTAGAGGGGGCAGCGGGGTCGGGCGGCCGGAGGGGGGCGAGGAGGCTCGGGGTCGGCGCGCCGTTCACGAAGTCGCCGAGGAGCGGGGTGTCCGCCCTCAAAGGGCGGGCCGTCCTGATCCGTGCACGGCCGCGGGCCGGTTGGCGCGACAACTCTGGCGGCCCGCCGACACGGCGAGGCACTCGACAGGCGCACCGGCCCAAGCTCCGCGCCCCGTTCCCCGCGCCCCGTCACCCGTCACCGGGAAGCCGTGACCCCCGTCCACGGCTCCCCGGTGCGCTCGGCCCACTCCCGGGCCGCTTCCGGGCGCCCGGTGAGCAGCAGGAGCAGGGACGTGACGGGACCGCGGATCTCCCTCCCGGCCCCCCGAGTCCATTCGATGTCGATGGCGACGAGCCGTGCCTTCGGCAGGGGCCAGGGCCGCGGCGGGAACCGCATGGTCCACACGCGGTCGGCGGCGTCCCGGGCGGCCGCCGGCGGCACCGCCCGCTCACGGCCGAGGGCGAGGGCGATGTCCTGGCCGTGGACGAGGAGGTCGAGGAGCGGTTCGTGGGGTGAGGTGGTCGGCGCGAGGCGGCGGGAGCCGATGATCGAGCGGAGGTGGGCGACGATCTCGGCGACCGGCAGCTCGGCCTCGCGGACCGCCGAGTCGTGGATCATCCGGTTCCAGTCGCCCCGGGCGCGGACCATTTCCCGTACGACCTGTCCGGTGGAGAAGCGCGCCGCGACCGTCAGATGCGCGGCGACGTCCCTGACGCGCCAGTCCCCGCAGCGCGTGCGTGTCTCCCACTCCTCGGGGCTCAGCCCCTCCAGCAGGTCGGCCAGGCTTGCCCGCTCCCGGTCGACGATCTGCCAGAGCTCGTCGGTGTCCAGCACTGCACCCACAAGAATCACCCACTCAAGTGGTAAGCTTCTCTGACCAAAGTAGTCAGCGACTCTGACCAATGTCAAGCAGTATGAGTCCAAGCGGTGCGAGGGAGCGTCGACGATGGTGGCGGAGAGCGAGCTCAACACGGGGCTGCTCCTGTTCCTCCCGTACCGGGCCCTGGAGAATCGAGTCTTCGCCGCGCTCGCGGACGCCGGGTTCGACGACTTCACGCCGGCCCAGGCCCGGGTCATGCAGCGGATCGGCCCCGACGGCACCCGGCTGACGGAACTGGCCGAGCAGGCCCAGATCACCAAGCAGACCGCGGGCTTCCTGGTCGACCAGCTGGAGAAGTCGGGCTACGTGACCCGCGCCCCGGACCCGACCGACAAGCGGGCCCGGCTGGTGCGCGGCGCGGCGAAGGCCTGGGCGGCGAAGGAGGTCGCCGACGGGGTGGTCGCCGAGGTGGAGAAGGAGTGGGAGGAACACCTCGGCAGGCGCCGCATGAAGCAGCTGCGCGAGGCGCTGACGCTGCTGCGGGAGATCACGGATCCGTGGGCTTAGGGGCTTGAGCGGCTGAGGGGCTCAGCTCACGGGTTCCGGGACCCCGGACTGAACGCGCTGAACTCACGCAGCCCACCGGCCTCCTCGACCTCCAGCAGCGACGCGCTCTGCCGTTCCTCCTCGAAGGCCCGGTGCCCGCCGCGCAGGCCGAACAGGCGCTTGGCCAGGAGGATGTAGAGGACGGCGAGGATGTTGAGGAACAGCGTGCCGATCTTCAACCAGCTGATGCGCTCGGTGAGTTCGTAGATCTCCAGCGGGAGGAACGCGGCGGTCGCGACCACCGTCAGGTACTCCGCCCAGCGCTTGGCGTACCAGAGGCCGACCGCCTCGACGAGCTCGATGAGGGCGTAGGCCAGCAGCAACACGGCGACGAGGACCAAAGTGTTGTGCTTGTACCCGAAGGTCCTCTGGACGGTGTCGACGATCGGTGAGTGGTCGAGGTCGTAGTGGAAGTGCCGGAACACCGGCCGGAAGACGTCCAAGTACTCGTCGAAGAGCCGGCGCACCGCGTCCTGGCTGTTGCTGAACTTCCACACCGCCACCGCGGCCAGCACGATGAACACCCCGCGCACCGCCCGCTCGATCGCGAGGAAGCGCAGCACGAACAGATCCCTGAGCACCTTGCCGCGCGGCACCAGGGGCGCGTGGTCGGCGGGTCCCGAGCCGTGCGGCTCACCGAGGGCGAAGTCGCCGCAGCGCAGGCAGCGCCACGCCCCGCCCAGGGCGGTCTCGGCGTGCAGCCGCTCCCTGAGCCGGGGCTCGTCCGGCGCGTACGTCACATGGCCGCGGCGCGCACAGGTCCGCCGGTCCCAGTCGATCTTCATCCCCCGTGTGCCTCCGATGGAAAAGCGTGCCGTCCGGGGACGGCACGCTAGTGGGGCCGGGTAAGAGTTCGGTGAGTCAGTGGGTGCCGATCAGTTCCTTCTCTTCGTCGGCCTGAGGAGCGGGCTCGACGGACTTCCGGCCGGGCAGCAGCACCGCGACCAGGATCGTGCCGACGCCCAGCACGACCGCCCCGATCAGGCTGGTGTGGGCCACCGCGTCGGAGAAGGACGAGCCGACCGCGTCCGCCATCTGCCGGGCCCCGGAGGCGAGTTGCCCGGACTGCTCCTTCAGCTGGGCCGCCTGCTGGGGGTCGGTGGCCTGGGCGGCCTGCGCGGCGGCCTGCTGGGCCTTCTCGCCGATGCCCTGCGCGACGGTGTACCCGGCACCGACCGAGTCCTGTGCCGCCTCCAGCGTCGGGGCGGGGAGCTTGCTGCCGGCGGTGGCGTCGGAGAGGTGGTCCGAGTACGAGGTCGCCAGCAGCGAGCCGAGGATCGCGATGCCGAGGGAGCCGCCGAGTTCGATCGAGGTGTCGTTCACCGCGCCGCCGACGCCCAGTTCGGACTCGGGGAAGGCTCCCATGATCGCGTCCGTGGCGGGTGAGAGCGCGAGGCCGATCGCCAGGCCCAGCACCATCAGGGGCGCGACGAAATCGCCGTACGACGCACTCGCGTCGATCCGGGTGAGCAGCGCGAGGGCCGCCGTGCCGCCGACCATGCCCGCGGTGACCGTCCACTTCATGCCGACCCGCGGGGTGAGGAACCCGGTCAGGGCGGAGCCGACGAAGACCGCGCCGGCCAGCGGCAGCATGCGCAGGCCGGTCTCCAGGGCGCTGTAGCCGAGGACGAACTGGAGGTGCTGGGTGAGGTAGTAGAAGGCGCCGAAGACGGCCAGGAAGAATAGGGCGACGGCGAGGTTGGCGCCCGCGAAACCGCGGTCGGTGAAGCGGCGGACGTCGACGACGGGGCGCGGGTGGCGCAGCTCCCAGGCGACGAAGAGCGCGAGACCGACGCCCGCGACCACCGCGGCGGCGATCGCCTTGGCGTGCCAGCCGAAGTGCGGGCCCTCGATGATCATGTAGACCAGCGCGCCGATCCACACGACCGACAGCAACCCGCCGACGTAGTCGATCCGGCCGTGCTTCGCGGCCTTGGACGGCGGGACGAGGGCCAGGGCGGCGACGATCGCCACGGCCGCGATCGGGACGTTGATCAGGAACGTCGACGTCCAGGCGTGGTTCTCCAGCAGTGCGCCCGCGACCAGCGGACCGGCCGCGATCGCCACACCGGAGGTGGCGGTCCACACGGTGATCGCCTTGGCGCGCTCACCGCGTGGGAAGGTCGCGGCGAGCAGGGAGAGGGTCGCCGGCATGATCATCGCGGCGCCGGTGCCCATCACCGCGCGGGCCGCGATGACCGTCGTGGCGCTGTCGGCGAGGAAGCCGAAGACCGCGCCGCCACCGAACACGCCCAGCCCCAGCAGGAGCGCGCCGCGGCGGCTGTACTTGTCGCCGATCGCGCCGAACAGCAGCATCAGGGCGGCGTACGGGACCGTGTAGCCGTCGATCACCCACTGCAGATCGGCGCTGGACAGTCCGAGGTCCTCGGTCATGTCGGGGGCGGCGACCGTGAGGGCGGTGTTCGCCATCACGATGATCAGCAGGCTGAGGCAGAGGACGAGGAGGGCCCACCAGCGGCGGGCGTAGGGGCGCTCCATCTTCTCGACCGGTGCGGTCATGACGAGTCGCATGGCGGGGGTGGCCTTCCTCCGTGGTCTTGCACAGTGATGTGCACTTGCTCAGCACTGTGCAATGTACGCCTGCTGCACAATGCTGTGCAAGTTCCGCCGGGAGGGGCACAATGGCGGCCATGACCACGGGCCACTCCAGTCGCGCCGACGCCAACCGCCGCCGCATCCTCGACATCGCACTCGCCGAGCTGCTGCGGGATCCCGACGCCTCCATGGACCAGATCGCGCGCGCCGCGGGTGTCGTACGGCGGACCGTGTACGGCCACTTCCCGAGCAGGGAGGCGCTGATCGGCACGCTCGTCGACGGGGCCGTGGAGGCGGTGGCGGCCGCGCACGCGGCGGGACGCGAGGGCGCCGAGGACCTGGCGCAGGCCGTGGCGGGTTCCGTGCTCGCGGTCTGGAAGGTCGCCGACCGCTATCGCATCCTGGTCGCGCTCGCCCAGCGCAGCGTCACCGTGCAGGGCATCCGTGAGCGGCTCGCCCCCGTGCGCGAGGCCTGCACCGAGCTGCTCCGGCGCGGCTTGCAGGAGGGCGTCTTCGTCTCCCCGCTGCCCGCGCCCGCGCTGGCGTACGTCCATGAGCAGATGATGTTCGCGGTGATGGAGGCGGTGAACGACGGGCTGCTGGACGCGGAAGAGGCGGGCCGCTCCACCGCGGTCACCGTTCTGACCGCGGCGGGCGTACCCGCCTCTCTGGCCACCGCGCTGGTGGCGAAACTGAGCGACTGAACCTTTCGGGGAAAGGGGTCCGGGCGGCCGAGCTACGGGGGAGTACTCGGCCGCCCGGGGCGGGAGCCGGGCCCGGGTTCAGGTCGGGCCCGACCCGGCTCTGTGTGGCCGTACGGCCATGGCGTCCGGCCGCTCAGGCCTTCGCCAGTTCCTTCTCGCCGCCCTGCTCCGGGATCTCCGCCAAAGCCTCGTCGTCGTGGTCGAGGAGGGTCTTCTCGTCGAAGGGCAGGTGACCGGCGAGCACCTGGTCGACGCGCTCGCGGTCGATCTCCTTGGTCCAGGTGCCGATCAGGACGGTGGCGACGGCGTTGCCCGCGAAGTTGGTCAGGGCGCGCGCCTCGCTCATGAAGCGGTCGATGCCGACGATCAGGCCGATGCCGTCCACCAGGGCGGGCTTGTGCGACTGGAGACCGCCGGCCAGGGTCGCGAGGCCGGCGCCGGTGACACCGGCGGCACCCTTCGAGGCGACGAACAGGAAGAGCAGCAGCGGGATCTGCTCGCCGATCGACATCGGCGTGCCCATGGCGTCGGCGATGAACAGCGACGACATGGTCATGTAGATCATGGTGCCGTCGAGGTTGAAGGAGTAGCCGGTCGGGATGGTGATGCCGACCACCGGCTTGCTGACACCCAGGTGCTCCATCTTCGCGATGATCCGCGGCAGCGCGGACTCGGAGGAGGAGGTCGACAGGATCAGCAGGAACTCGCGGCCCAGGTACTTGAAGAGCGTGAGGATGTTCAGGCCCGCGACGATCCGCAGCAGGGCGCCGAGCACGATGAAGACGAACAGGAAGCAGGTGATGTAGAAGCCGACCATCAGGAGCGCCAGATCCTTGAGCGCGTCCACGCCCGCGGAGCCGACGACGGCGGCCATCGCGCCGAAGGCGCCGACCGGGGCGGCCCACATCACCATGGCGAGGACCCGGAAGACGAGCCGCTGGATGTGCTCGACACCGCGCAGGACCGGCGCTCCGACCGGACCCATGGCCTGCAGCGCGAACCCGACGAGCAGGGCGATCAGCAGGGTCTGGAGCACCTCGCCCTCGGTGAAGGCCGAGACGAACGTCGTCGGGATGATGCCGAGCAGGAACTCGGTGGTGTCCTTGGCCTCCGCGTCGACCTGCGCGTGACCGACGTCCTTGACCGCGTCGGTCACGGCGAGACCGGTGCCCGGGTCCAGGATGTTGCCGACGACCAGGCCGATGCCCAGCGCGACCAGCGACATGATCGTGAAGTAGAGAAGCGCGATACCGCCGACGGCTCCGACCTTGGCGGCCTTCCGCACCGAGCCGATACCGAGCACGATCGTGCAGAAGATGATCGGCGAGATCATCATCTTGATCAGGTTCACGAACCCGGTACCGATGGGCTTGAGCTCGACGGCGAAGTCCGGCGCGACCAGGCCGACCGTGATACCGAGGGCGACCGCGATGATCACCGCGATGTAGAGATAGTGGGTGCGGTCCTTTTTGACCTGCGGTGCCGTATCGGGGGTGCTGGCGGCCACGGCTGCCCTCCTTGACGTCTTCGTCGGCATGACCGGCGTGCGGCTCACGTCCGGGCTTTTGAAGGAATGCCGTGACTATCTCCCGCCCTGTGAGGGCGGTCACCCTTCCGTTCATTTAGTTCACAATCAGCCATGGAGGCACACTGACGACATGCGCATCCCCGTACCCAGACCCCGCAGCCTCGCGGCGCAGCTCTTCGCCATGCAGGCCGTGCTGATCGCCGTGGTCGTGGCGGGGTACGCGCTGTTCACCTACGTCAGTGACCGGGGCCAGGCCGAGGACGCCGCGCGCAGTCAGGCCAGGGCGGTGGCACGGGCGGTCGCGGACTCGCCGTCCGTGCGGGAGGCGATAGGCACGTCGAAACCGACGGCCCGGCTCCAGCCGTACGCGCTCAGGGTGATGGCCGACACGGAGGTCGACTTCGTCACGATCATGAGTCCGCAGGGCATTCGCTGGACCCACCCCGACAAGGACCAGATCGGCAAGCACTTCCTCGGCAACACCGAGCGGGCGCTCAAGGGCGACACCTTCACGGAGACCTACAAGGGCACCCTCGGCTACTCCGTCCGCGCGGTCACCCCGGTCAAGGACGACAAGGGGCACGTCATCGGCCTCGTCAGCGCCGGCATCCAGGTCGAGAAGATCAGCGAGCGGGTACAGGACCAGCTCACCGCCCTGCTCGCCGTCGCGGGCAGCGCCCTCGCGCTCGGCGCCATCGGGACGTACGTCGTCAACGCCCGCCTGCGCCGCCACACCCACGGCATGAACGCGGCCGAGCTCAGCCGCATGCACGACTACCACCAGGCCGCCCTGCACGCGGTACGTGAGGGGCTGCTGATGCTGGACGGGCAGTACCGTGTCGCGCTGATCAACGACGGCGGACGGGAGTTGCTGGGGGTGTCCTCGCAGGACGGGGTGATCGGGCGGTCGGTGGCGGACCTCGGGCTGCCGGCGCCGCTGACGGGTGCGCTGCTGTCCTCGGAGCCACGGGTCGACGAGGTCCATCTGACGTCCACGCGGGTGCTGGTCGTCAACACCTCCCCGGTCTCCGGCGGAGAGCAGCGCGGCACTGTGGTCACCCTGCGCGATGTGACCGAACTACAGTCCCTGATGGGCGAGTTGGACTCCGAGCGCGGCTTCACCCAGGCGTTGCGCTCCCAGGCCCACGAGGCGGCCAACCGGCTGCACACGGTCGTCTCCCTGATCGAACTGGGCCGCGCGGAACAGGCGGTGGAGTTCGCGACCGCCGAGCTTGAGCTGGCGCAGACGCTGACCGACCAGGTCGTGGCGGCGGTCGGCGAGCCCGTCCTGGCCGCCCTCCTGCTGGGCAAGACCGCGCAGGCGAACGAGCGGGGCGTGGAGCTGGTCGTGTCGGAGGACAGCCGACTGGACGACGGGCTGCTGCCTCAGACCCTGCCCGCCCGGGACCTGGTCACCATCCTCGGCAACCTCATCGACAACGCGGTGGACGCGGCACAGGGCAGCGTGCGGGCGCGGGTGACGGTGACGGCGTACGCGGAGGACTCGCGGGGGCCCGGGCTGGTCCTGCGCGTCTCCGACACCGGCGCGGGCGTCGACCCGGCCCACGCCGAGGCGGTCTTCCAGCGCGGCTTCTCGACGAAGCCGGCCGGTCCGGGCGGGCGGGGCCTGGGCCTCGCCCTCGTACGGCAGACGGTCAACCGCTGCAAGGGCACGCTGGCCGTGGCCCAGGCCGAGGGCGGCGGCGCGGAGTTCGAGGTACGGCTGCCCCTGGGGAGCGAACCCCGGGCCCCCGGTGGCCCCGCCGATCCCGGCGCTGCCGTCGCCACCGCTTCCGAGGACGCCACCGTCCCCGAAGGTGCCACGGTTCCCGGAGGGGACGTATGACCACGCCGCAGCCCATCCGGGTCCTGGTCGTCGAGGACGACCCGGTCGCCGCCGACGCGCATGTCATGTACGTCAACCGGGTGCCCGGTTTCACGGCCGTGGGCAAGGCCCACACCGCCACCGAGGCCCGGCGTCTGCTGGACCGTACGCCGGTCGACCTGCTCCTGCTCGACCTGCATCTGCCGGACGGGCACGGCCTCCAGCTGGCCCGTTCGCTGCGCGCGGCGGGGCATCAGGCGGACGTGATAGCGGTGACGTCGGCCCGGGATCTGACGGTCGTCCGCGAGGGGGTCTCGCTGGGGGTCGTGCAGTACGTGCTGAAGCCGTTCACCTTCGCCACCCTGCGGGACCGGCTGATCCGGTACGCGGAGTTCCACGCGGCGGCCGGTGAGGCGAGCGGCCAGGACGAGGTGGACCGCGCGCTGGCCACGCTCCGCGCACCGGGTCCGGCCGCCCTGCCCAAAGGGCTCAGCGCGCCGACCCTGGAGCGGGTGACGGTGGCCCTGCGGGACTGCGCCGAGGGGCTCACGGCGACCGGTCTCGCCGAGGTCGTCGGCATCTCCCGGATCACGGCCCGCCGTTACCTGGAGCATCTGGTCGACGCGGGCCGGGCGGCACGCAGTCCGCAGTACGGGACGGTGGGGCGGCCGGAGCTGCAGTACCGGTGGGTCAAGGGCCAGCAGTGAGTCCGAGCTGGTGCGGTCCTCGACGGGAGGTGTCCGGGCCGGGCGGTCAAGGGTGAGTCCGCTCAGGAGGGGAGGACCCCGGGACGGAACGGCTCGACCCCCACCACCCTGCGCACCCGCACCGGCTCGATCAGCAGCATCACCCGTCGCTCCCCGGCGAGGAGCCAGGGATAGCGCTCCTCTCCGATGTACTTGCGGGTGAGCCGGTCCATGGAGCGCTC
This sequence comes from Streptomyces sp. NPDC005402, assembly GCF_040606575.1. Lineage (NCBI taxonomy): Bacteria > Bacillati > Actinomycetota > Actinomycetes > Kitasatosporales > Streptomycetaceae > Streptomyces > Streptomyces sp. NPDC005402. Next base: position 25,746 of record NZ_JBEXFB010000038.1, on the reverse strand, counting down.
CGCTTCCTCGCCCTCCACGAACCGCACCACCCGGCCCCGGATCTCGACGCGGTCGTAGGGGTTGTCGGGGTCGTGGTGGGAGAGGGAAACGTTCGGATTGCGCCGCAGGTTTTCCTCCTTCACCCGGCCGATCGCCGTGTTGACCATGACGTACTCACCTTCGATGTCCGCCCACATGGGCGAGACCTGCGGTGCCCCGTCCGGGCCGACCGTCGCGAGATGCCAGAAGTTCGGCGCCAGCAGCCGCTCGCGAATATGCCCCTCTACCTTGCCATTCACTTCGTACACGAAGATCACACCTCTTTCCGGCCACCCGTCCGGGCACCCGGCGCCATCCTCGCCACCGTGCCCGCGCCGCCGACAGAGGATCTTCGGCCAGCCCGAATACGCGGTCGAAACCGTAGGTTCGTACAATCCGTGATCCTGGCCGAACAGACCGTAGTCACCGCACACCGGCGCCCCTAGCTTGTGGGCCGTGCGCCGACCCCCCGCCCTGCCGAACCAGCCCGGACCGCCCTTCGACAACCTCACCGCCCGCAGACTCCGTGCCGCTCTCGGCATGGGGCCCGAACACGTGGCCTACGGGCTGCGGGTCTCGTACGGGCTCCCGTACGTCACGCCGGATCTCGTCGCCGCCTGGGAGCGCGGGACCGTCTGCCCGACCAGTCCTGAACTCACCGCTCTCGCGGGCGTGTTGTGGTGCTCCCCCGGTGAGCTCATCGGCCGCCCCCGCACCCTGCGCGAGCACCGCGTCTCGCGCGGGATCGCCGCCGAGGACGTGGCCCGTGCCGTGGGACTCGAACTGCTCGCCTACCTCGGCATGGAGGAGCACGACGAGTGGCGCGGCACCGACCGCCAGTCCGCCGCCCTCGCCGACCTGCTGGAGCTGAGCCTGCCGGACTTCGTCGCCGTCACGGGACGCGAGAAGCGGCTCACCGAATGCCTGCTCGGCGCGGTCCGCACCCGCTGGCAGGCCTATGTGCGTCAGGTCGCCAGGATCGTGCCCCTGGAGCGGCGCGTGGTGGAGGAGACCCTGATGGATCTGCACCGGCAGTACCAGGGGCAGATGGTGTCCACGCTGAGCTGGGGCGGGGGCGGCGAACGCTCCGGCGAGGCCGGCCGGGAGTTCCTGGACGAGATCGTGGAGCGCTTCTGGGAGGCGGTCGAGAGACGGCCGTAGAAACGCCCGGAAGATCCACGGGAAGATCTAGAAGACCGACTCCGCCTCGTCCATCCGGTCCTTGGGGACCGTCTTCAGCTCGGTGACCGCCTCCGCGAGCGGCACCATGACGATCTCGGTGCCCTTGAGCGCGGTCATCCTGCCGAACTCGCCCCGGTGCGCGGCCTCCACCGCGTGCCAGCCGAAGCGGGTGGCGAGGACCCGGTCGTACGCGGTGGGGACGCCGCCGCGCTGGACGTGGCCGAGGATGACCGGCTTGGCCTCCTTGCCGAGCCGGCGCTCCAGCTCGTACGCCAGGGCCGTGCCGATGCCCTGGAAGCGCTCGTGGCCGAACTTGTCGATCTCGCCCGTGCCGTAGTCCATGCTGCCCTCGGCGGGGTGGGCGCCCTCGGCGACGCAGACCACGGCGAACTTCTTGCCGCGGGCGAAGCGCTCCTCGACCATCTTGACCAGGTCGGCCGGGTCGAAGGGGCGCTCGGGCAGGCAGATGCCGTGGGCGCCGGCGGCCATGCCGGACTCCAGGGCGATCCAGCCCGCGTGCCGGCCCATGACCTCGACGACCATCACGCGCTGGTGGGACTCGGCGGTGGTCTTGAGGCGGTCCATGGCCTCGGTGGCGACGCCGACCGCGGTGTCGAAGCCGAAGGTGCGGTCGGTCGAGGAGATGTCGTTGTCGATCGTCTTGGGGACGCCGACGACCGGGAGACCGGCGTCGAACAGCATGCGGGCGGCCGTGAGGGTGCCCTCGCCGCCGATCGGGATCAGCGCGTCGATGCCGAACTCGTGGATCATGTCGGAGGCGCTCTCGCACGCCTCGCGCAGCCGGTCGCGCTCCAGGCGGGAGGAGCCGAGGATGGTGCCGCCGCGGGCCAGGATGCCGCTGACGCTGTCCAGGTCGAGGGCGCGGTAGCGGCCGTCGAGAAGGCCGGAGTAGCCGTCCTCGAAGCCGATGACCTCGTCGCCGTAATTGTCGACCGCTCGGTGCACGACCGACCGGATCACTGCGTTCAGACCCGGGCAGTCGCCGCCGGCGGTGAGAACTCCGATGCGCATCGTGCTGTGTCTCCTGCTCGCTGTTGATACCGGTGAGCCTGTCCCGATTCTTTCACGTCCCGCAGAGCCCCGTCGCATCCGGTGCTGACGGGCGCCTTATCCATCGACCGGGGTACTGTCAAGAGGGTTTCCGCTCACCTCGGTGGGCGATTTTCATGACGGCGATTTCTCGTAGGCGATGGAACTTCGTAGGCGATGGAACGGAGATCACGCGTGACCCGCAGCGTGTACGTGACCGGGATCGACCGCGGCGACGGCCGCCAGGTCGTCGAACTGGGGGTCATGGAGCTGCTGACCCGCCAGGTCGACCGGGTGGGGGTGTTCCGGCCGCTGGTGCACCACAGTCCCGACCGGCTCTTCGAGCTGCTGCGCGCTCGCTACCGGCTCTCCCAGGACCCGGCCACCGTGTACGGCCTCGACTATCACGAGGCCTCCGCGCTGCAGGCCGAGCGCGGCACGGACGAGCTGGTCTCCACCCTCGTCGACCGCTTCCACCTGGTGGCCCGTGACTTCGACGTCGTCCTGGTCCTCGGCACCGACTTCGCCGACACCCAGCTCCCCGACGAGCTCGCGCTCAACGCCCGGCTCGCCAACGAGTTCGGCGCCTCCGTGATCCCGGTCGTGGGCGGCCGCAAGCAGCCCGGCGAGTCGGTGCTCGCGGAGACCCGCAACGCCTACCGGGCCTACGACAGCCTGGGCTGCGACGTCCTCGCCATGGTCACCAACCGGGTGGCGCGGGAGGACCGGGACGAGATCGCCGAGCGGCTCCGGGGCCGGATGCCGGTGCCCTGTTACGTCGTGCCGGACGAGCCCGCCCTCGCCGCGCCCACCGTCGCCCAGATCGGGCAGGCCCTCGGTGCCCGGGTGATCCTCGGCGACGACTCCGGGCTCGCCCGGGACGCGCTGGACTTCGTCTTCGGCGGCGCGATGCTGCCGAACTTCCTGAGCGCCCTGACCCCGGGCTGCCTGGTGGTCACCCCGGGCGACCGCGCGGACCTGGTCGTCGGCTCGCTCGCCGCGCACAGTGCCGGAACCCCGCCGATAGCCGGTGTGCTGCTCACCCTGGACGAGGTGCCGAGCGACGACGTCCTCACCCTCGCCGCCCGCCTGGCCCCCGGCACCCCGGTGCTCTCGGTGGCGGGCACCAGCTTCCCCACCGCCGCCGAACTCTTCGCCCTGGAAGGCAAGTTGAACGCGGCCACGCCGCGCAAGGCGGAGACCGCGCTCGGCCTGTTCGAGCGGTACGCCGACACCGCCGAGCTCGCCCGCCGGGTCTCCGCGCCGAGCAGCGACCGCCTCACGCCGATGATGTTCGAGCACCAGCTCCTGGAAACGGCCCGCTCCGACAAGCGCAGGGTCGTGCTGCCCGAGGGCACCGAGCCGCGCGTGCTGCACGCGGCCGAGGTCCTGCTGCGCCGGGGCGTCTGCGACCTCACGCTGCTCGGCCCGGTCGACCAGATCCGCAAGAAGGCCGCCGACCTCGGCATCGACCTCGGCGACTGCCTGCTGATCGACCCCGCGACCTCCGAACTGCGGGACGCCTTCGCCGAGAAGTACGCGGCCCTGCGGGCCCACCGGGGCGTCACGGTCGAGCTGGCCCACGACGTCGTCTCCGACGTGAACTACTTCGGCACCCTGATGGTCCAGGAGGGTCTCGCCGACGGCATGGTGTCCGGCTCGGTGCACTCCACGGCGGCGACGATCCGCCCGGCCTTCGAGATCATCAAGACCAAGCCGGACGCCGACATCGTCTCGTCGGTCTTCTTCATGTGCCTCGCCGACAAGGTGCTGGTGTACGGCGACTGTGCCGTGAACCCCGACCCCGACGCCGTGCAGCTGGCCGACATCGCCATCCAGTCGGCCGCGACCGCCGAGCAGTTCGGCGTGGAGCCGCGGATCGCGATGCTGTCGTACTCCACCGGTACGTCGGGCTCGGGCGCCGACGTCGACAAGGTGCGCGAGGCCACCGAGCTGGTACGGCAGCGGCGGCCCGACCTCAAGATCGAGGGGCCGATCCAGTACGACGCGGCCGTCGAGCCGACCGTCGCCGAGACCAAGCTGCCGGGGTCCGAAGTCGCGGGCCAGGCCAGCGTGTTGATCTTCCCCGACCTCAACACGGGCAACAACACCTACAAGGCCGTGCAGCGTTCGGCCGGCGCGATCGCCGTCGGGCCGGTGCTCCAGGGGCTGCGCAAGCCCGTCAACGACCTGTCCCGGGGCGCACTGGTCTCGGACATCGTCAACACCGTCGCCATCACGGCGATCCAGGCCCAGAACCCGACCGATCAGAAGGCGTCCGCCCAGTGAGTTCCCACCCGTCGCCCACCACCGCCCTACCTGACGAGCTGCGCTCGGCCCCCGCTTCTCGCGTCCTCGTCCTCAACTCCGGCTCCTCGTCGGTGAAGTACCAGTTGCTCGACATGCGGGACAGCAGCAGGCCGGCCATGGGGCTCGTCGAACGCATCGGGGAACAGTCCTCGCGGCTCAGGCACACCCCCGAGGGGGGCGCGTCCCGTGAGTGGACCGGCCCGATCGCCGACCACGACGCCGCGCTGAAGGCCGTGGCCGAAGAACTGGCGAAGGACGGGCTCGGCCTGGACTCCCCCGAGCTGGCCGCGATCGGCCACCGCGTGGTGCACGGCGGCAAGACCTTCACCGAGCCGACGGTGATCGACGAGGCCGTGCTCGCCGAGATCGAGCGGCTGATCCCGGTCGCCCCGCTGCACAACCCCGCCAACCTCACCGGCATCCGCACCGCGCGGGCGCTGCGCCCGGACCTGCCCCAGGTCGCCGTCTTCGACACCGCCTTCCACACCACGATGCCGGAGTCGGCCGCACGCTACGCGATCGACGTGGAGACCGCCGACGCGCACCGCGTCCGGCGCTACGGCTTCCACGGCACCTCACACGCGTACGTCTCCCGGGCGACCGCGAAGCTGCTGGGCAGGGCGCCGGAGGACGTCAACGTCATCGTGCTGCACCTGGGCAACGGCGCGAGCGCCTCCGCGGTCCGGGCGGGCCGGTGCGTGGACACCTCCATGGGGCTGACGCCTTTGGAGGGTCTCGTGATGGGTACGCGCTCGGGAGACATGGACCCTGCCGTCATCTTCCATTTGATGCGCGTTGGCGGAATGTCCATGGACGAGATCGACACTCTTCTCAACAAGAAGAGCGGGTTGATCGGGTTGTGCGGGGACAACGACATGCGGGAGATCCGCCGCCGGGTCGACGAGGGTGACGAACAGGCGAAGCTCGCATTCGACATCTACATTCACCGGTTGAAGAAGTACATCGGCGCCTATTACGCGGTGCTGGGCCGCGTGGACGCGATCGCGTTCACGGCCGGCGTCGGGGAGAACGCGGCAGCTGTGCGCGAGGCCGCCGTGGCGGGCCTGGAGCCCCTGGGCCTGGCGGTGGACGACGCGCTGAACGCCGTACGGAGCGACGAGCCGCGACTGATCTCGCCGGCGGACGCCCGGGTGGCGGTGGCCGTGGTGCCGACGGACGAGGAATTGGAAATCGCGACACAGACCTACGCACTGGTCGGCGAAGAAAGCAACTGAGCAGTAACCGCAACTGAGCGCGGCCGCGCCCATTTGTATCTTCCACCAGACGGAATATTCCGTTGCGAAACAAACCGATAGGATCGCCCCATGCGCCGTTCGAAAATCGTTTGTACTCTCGGCCCCGCGGTCGACTCCCACGAGCAGCTGGTCTCCCTGATCGAAGCCGGCATGAACGTGGCCCGTTTCAACTTCAGCCACGGCTCGCACGCCGAGCACCAGGGGCGGTACGACCGCGTCCGTGCCGCCGCCAAGGAGACCGGCCGACCCATCGGTGTCCTCGCCGACCTCCAGGGCCCCAAGATCCGCCTCGAGACCTTCGCCGAGGGTCCGGTCGAGCTGGAGCGCGGTGACGAGTTCGTCATCACCGCCGAGGACGTCCCGGGTGACAAGACCATCTGCGGAACGACCTACAAGGGCCTGCCCGGTGACGTCTCCCGCGGCGACCAGATCCTCATCAACGACGGCAACGTCGAGCTGAAGGTCCTGGACGTCGAGGGCCCGCGGGTCAGGACGATCGTCATCGAGGGCGGTGTCGTCTCCGACCACAAGGGCATCAACCTGCCCGGCGCGGCGGTGAACGTCCCGGCGCTGTCCGAGAAGGACGTCGAGGACCTCCGCTTCGCGCTGCGCATGGGCTGCGACATGGTCGCGCTGTCCTTCGTGCGGGACGCCAAGGACGTCGACGACGTCCACAAGGTGATGGACGAGGAGGGCCGCCGGGTCCCCGTCATCGCCAAGGTGGAGAAGCCGCAGGCGGTGGACAACATGGAGGGCGTCGTGATGGCGTTCGACGCCGTCATGGTGGCCCGCGGTGACCTGGCCGTCGAGTACCCGCTCGAGAAGGTCCCGATGGTGCAGAAGCGCCTCATCGAGCTGTGCCGCCGCAACGCCAAGCCGGTGATCGTGGCGACCCAGATGATGGAGTCGATGATCACCAACTCCCGCCCCACCCGCGCCGAGGCCTCCGACGTGGCCAACGCGATCCTGGACGGCGCGGACGCGGTCATGCTGTCGGCGGAGTCGAGCGTGGGCGCGTACCCGATCGAGACCGTGAAGACGATGTCGAAGATCGTCGTCGCGGCCGAGCAGGAGCTGATGTCGAAGGGCCTGCAGCCGCTGGTCCCCGGCAAGAAGCCCCGCACCCAGGGTGGTTCGGTCGCCCGCGCGGCCTGCGAGATCGCCGACTTCCTCGGCGGCCGCGGCCTGGTGGCCTTCACCCAGTCCGGCGACACCGCGCGCCGCCTGTCGCGCTACCGCGCGCAGCAGCCGATCATCGCCTTCACCACCGACGAGAACACCCGCAACCAGCTCACCCTCAGCTGGGGCGTGGAGTCGCACGTGGTGCCGTTCGTCAACACCACGGACGAGATGGTCGACATGGTCGACCAGGAGATCGCCAAGATCAACCGCTTCAACCCGGGCGAGATCGTCATCATCACCGCCGGCTCGCCCCCCGGCGTGGCCGGCACCACCAACATGCTCCGCGTGCACCACATCGGCGGCGCCGCGCAGTAGTTCGCTGTACGACACCGAGGGCGCCCCCTGTGGCAGGGGGCGCCCTCGGTGCGTGTCACGGCAGTTCGCGGGCCACGCGCTCCCACTCCCGGGCTTCGTCCCACCGGGGGTGGTCGGTGAGGAGCGCGGTCAGGGGCCGTACCGGAGCCAGCAAGCGCCGGATCATCCGGAGCGCCATGACCTGTTCCCGGTCCAGCTCGCGCCAGCGCGGTGCGGAACGGGCGGCTTCCCTCACAGACATGGGCATGGCGGTCAACGCGCGCTCCAGGACGGCCGCCGGGTCAAGCAGGGCGACCTGCTCACGCGGCCCGACATGCAGGAGCAGCCAGGACCTCAGGTGCAGATCCCGCAGCAGCCACTCGCCCCGTTGGGGTCCGGTCGCCCGCTCGGCACCCGCCAGCAGCGCGGCCCAGGACTGGCCCACCGCGCGCCAGTGCTCGTCGGTCAGTCCGGCCGGTCCGGCCGGATCGTCCTGGAGCCGGGCGGCGAACTGCTGGGCCGCGGCCATCCACTCGCTCACCGCCCCGTCGGCCGGTACCGCGCCCGGTTCCGACCAGCGGCGCACGTGCCCGTCGAGGTCGAGCCGGTCGAGCCCCTCGAAGGCCCCGGTCACCCGAACATCACCCCCGCCGCCTCGAACATCTCCTTGCCGAGCTGTTCCGCTCCACCGCCCGCGGCCCAGAACGGGTCTCCGGACCTGAAGAAGTGACCGCTGTGGGCATTGATCTCCAGTCCGAAGTACTGGCCTCCGCCGCCCGCGACCTGGGCCTCACCTGCGGCCCGCACGGCGCCACCGCCGCTCAGCACCGGGTGGGACAGCTCCTGCCCCTGCACCATCTTCGGCATGATCACCAGCTGTCCGTCCTCCAGTACGGCCCACTTGATCACCTCGCCATCCATGTCGATGTACTTGTCCCAGTTCGCCGAACCCGGCTTGGCCGGGCGGATCCCCATGCGTTCGGCGAGGGCGAGCTCCCGTTCGAGGGTGGCCGCCATGTTGTTGGGCCAGATCCGACAGGAATTGTGCACCAGCACCTTCGACGCGCCGACGAAGTAGGTGTGGTCGCCCTCGACCTCGAAGTTGAACACCTGGGCCGGACCGCGGTCCTCGTGCACCGACTCGACCCGGGCGTCCTTGCCGTCCAGGGTGCGCAGGCGGTCACCGGGACGCAGCGCCTCGGCGCCCGTCCAGCCCTTGCCCGACACCCAGAAGGGGTGCTCGGTGGTGGCCCGCAGGGTCTCCGTACCGATGTCGACGGAGACCAGGGCGTCGGCGGTGCGCTGCATGACCCCGGCGACCGTGCGCAACCGGCGCTCACCCGTCTGCGGGTCCTCGGCCCAGACCCGGTCGCCGGCCCGGATCTCCTCGATCGGCCGGGTGCCGTGTTCGGTGGCTACCCTGGTGCCGGCCGGGAAGCACATGGAGTTCAGGGCCTGCCGGCCGAGATTCTCCAGCCGGGCCGCGGCGGACGCGGACATTCCCGAGCCGCGCAGACCCCAGATGGCACGGCCGAGACCGGCCCCGCCCCGCATGGCCGTGCGGACCGCGAACGCCGCCTCCGCCGCCTTCACCAGCAGGCCGGGGATGACGATGCTGCCGACCAGCCACGCGCAGCTGCTGATCCTCCCCTTGGCGCAGCCGACGATGTCGGCGACGGCGCCGGTGGCGATCGCCTTGAGGACGGACTCGGTGAGCTTGAGCCCGTCGACGTGGACGTCCTCCTCCTTGAACTTGACGTCCAGGGGAGAGCTCGTGAGGTAGTCGCGCTGGATCGACGAACCGCAGTGGGCGCGGTCCACACCGGGCAGCGGGCAGGACTCGATGTAGAAGTCCATCTCGCCGTAGATGTGGAATTCCAGGTCGATCTCGCAGCCGATATCGCCACCGGAGTGGCTGCCCACGCAGTCGCTCAGCGGGTTGATGTCGACCTTGGAGTCGCCGCTGGGCTTCATCACGACGCCCTCGACGCCGGTGCCGCCACCGTCGGCGGTGCGCTCCTGTTCCTTGCGGTCCTCGAAGTCGACCTGCTGGGTGCGGATGGCGGCCTCGGCGGCCTCCACGGCGAGGTTGCGGGCGTTGGCCGCAGCCGCTTCGGCGACGGTCGCGTCCTGCTCCGCCTTGTCCGCGACGGACCGCGCGGTGGAGGCGTCGGCCTCGGCCGCGTCGGCCGCGCTGCGGGCGCTCGCCGCGTCCCGCTCGGCGTCGTCGGCGGAGGCGTCCGCGTCGGTGGCGTAGCCGTCGGCCGCGGTGGCCGCGGTCTGCGCGGCGGCGGCGTCGGCGACGGCCTGTTTGTCGTACTCGACGGTGTTGGCCTCGGACCGCTGAGCCGCCTTCGCCGAGGCTGCCGCCGCGTCCGACGACGCCTGTGCCGCCGCGGCCGACGTGCTGGCCTGAGCGGCCCACTCGGCCGCGTTCGCCGCCGCCTCGGCCGCGGCCTTCGCGTCGGCGTTCGCCTGGGCCGCGAGCGCCTTGGCCGCGGCGGCCGCCTTCTTGGCCTGCGCCGCCTTGGCGTTGGCGACGGCGACCTGCTGCTGGGCGGCGGTCTTCGCGGCCTGCCCGGTCAGCACCGCGAGACCTGCCGAGGAGTCGGTCTCCGCGTACGGGGAGCCCAACTCGATGGCGTCGTTGGCGGGTTTGACGACCTGCGCGGCCGAATCCCGGGCAGCCGCGGCGGCCTGGGCCGTGGAGTAGGCGTGTCCGGCGGTGCGGATCGCGTCGGCGCCCGCGAGGCCGGCTTCGGAGCGGGCGACCAACGCGTCGCCGCGCGCCTTGGCGGCGGCCTTCTGCGCGGTCTCGGCCTCGGCCTTGGCGGCGATCGCGTTCCACTTGGCGGCCCGGGACGCGGCGATCGCGTCGGCGGCTGCCGCGTGGGCCTTGGTCACCGCGGCCCCGGTGATGGCGACATCGCGCTGGGCGCCGTCCGCGGCGGCCTGGGCGCGCTTGGCCGCCCCCTGGGCCCTGGTGGCCGCCTCACGGGCGTTGGTGGCCGCAGCGGTGGCCTCGTTCGCCGCCTGGCGGGCCTGGGTGGCCGCGGCGGTGGCGTCGTCGGCGGCCGCGCGGGCCTTGGTGGCGGCCTGCCGCGCCTCGATGGCGTCGGCGGTGCCGTCCACGGCGGCCAGCAGCGCCTCCGCGGCCTCGGCCTTGGCGACCAGGGCGTCGCGGCGGTCCTCGGCGGCCAGGGCGCCGTTGCGGGCGTACTTCGCCCGGTTCTCGGCGGCGAGGGCCGCGTCCTTCTTGTCGGCGGCCGTACCGCCCGCGGCCTGCGCGTCGGACAGCTTGTCGGCGGCGATCTGACGCTGGGACTGGGCGCGGCCCTCGGCGTCGTGCGCCTTCTGCCGCTCGGCGGCGGCGAGGTCCGCCTGCGACTTGGCGTAGTCCCGCTCGGACTCGGCCTTCTGCCGCTTGGCCCGGGCGTCGGCCGCCGCGTTCTTCGCGGTCTGCTCGGCCGCCTTCGCCTTGTTCTCGGCGGCCTTGGCCTCGGAGGCGTGCTTGGCCGCCTCCTCGGCCTGCGCGGCGGCGCCCTCGGCGGCGGCCCTGGCCTGTGCCTCGGCCTCCTGCGCCGCGATGCGCCGGAACTCCGCCTTCGCGGCGTGCGCCTGGGTGTTGGCGAGCGAGTCGAGCGTCTTGCTGTCGGCGGCGGAGGCGCGGGTCGCGTTGAACGCGGTCTCCACGGCCTTCGCCGCGGCCTGGGCCGCCGCCGCGGACGCCTTGGTCACCTGCGCGGCCTGCTGACCGTGCAGCAGACCCCGGCCGCGCGGCAGACCGGCCGCGTCGGCGATGCCGTATGCCTGCGTCTGCGCCTGGGTGACCGCGTCGGCCTGGGTCTTCGCGGACAGGGCGGCGCGGGAGGCGACGTAGAGGCGTCCGCCGGCCCGGCCCTGTGCGTCCGTGATCCACTTCTTGACCTTGGTGAACTCGGCCGTGGTCGGGTAGTCGTTCGGGTGGTCGGCGGCCTTCTGGCCCGTCCAGTAGGCCTGCCAGTCGGTGAGCCGGTTCGCGATCAGCGACTGCCCGAGCGCCTCACCGAGTGCCTGCGAGGCCGTCGACAGGTCGGCGTTGGCCTGCTTCTCGGCCCGGATGATGGCGTCCCGCTGGGTCTTCTGCCCGTCGATCTCCGCCTGCCACTCGGTGTGGGCCGTGGCGATCTCGGCGTCGAGCACCTGGTGCGGGTCCTGGGGGTCGGTGTACGCGCAGGACGCGAAGCGGGCCTTGAGGTTCTCCACGTCGATCCGGAACTCCATCGAGTCCGGGTCGGGCGCGGTGGTCGGGAAACCGCCGTACTGGAGGAAGAGCCGGGCGTCGTCGGCGTACATGTCGTGCATGAACTGCAGCGACTCCCACGCCTGCCGGTCCTTGTAGTCCTCGTAGGCGTCCGGGGAGTAGCGGGCCTTGTAGACCGCGGTGGCGGCGTCGACGGACGCCTTGTTCGCCACGGGGTGCGGGTCGGCGTAGAAGTCGTCCTCGACCTTCCAGAACTGGGCGGCGACCCAGCCGCCGAGACCGATCTTGTCGAACGGGTCGTCCTTGTCCTCCACCCACGTGAACCCGGTGTAGGTGTAGGACGGGGGCGGGGTCTGGACGGCGAGGGACGCCTGCCACACGCTGGGGCGGGCGGCCAGCTCGTCCATCTTGGCGTCGGCGGCGTCCTTGTCCTTGTCGTACGCCGTGTGGAGCGCGGTGTCCTTCCAGTACGACGGGTCGGCGGCCGTGTGCAGTTGGTCCTCGGTGCCGATGAGGCCGGCCCGCGCGGTCTCCTTCATCGCGGGACCGCCCTTGCGCAGGACCCCGCTGAGGAGGCACTGCTCCTGGCGGACGCGCTCGGCGGCCTTCGCGTCGAAGGCGGTGGGGACGGGGTCGGCGGTGCTCGCGGTCCGCTCGGACTGCCCGCCGGGGTCGGGGAGTTGACCGCCCGTCACCGCGATCGCGCCGGCGACGGCCATCGCGGTCAGGGGCAGGAAACGGGATCTCGGGAAGAGCCCCCGTCTGCGTGCGTTCGTACGCATGGGAAACCTGTCTGTGAGTACGGCGGGACGGGGGCTCAGAACAGCAGGTTGTACTGCGTCCAGCCGCTGGTGCCGATCTGCGTGCGGGCGCTGAAGGGGGCGCTCGCGGTGCCGGTGCCCTTGTAGAGCCACAGGGCGCCCGCCGCGTCGACGGCCATCAGGTCCGCCTTGCCGTCGCCGGTGTTGTCGCCGGTCGACACGACCGCGGTGTAGTCCTTCCAGCCGGTCGTGGCCGCGGTGACGGTGGTGCCGAGGACCGCGTCGGCGGTGGTCTTTCCGGTGCCGGGGTAGATCAGCAGGCTGCCGGCGCTGTTGCGGGTGATGAGGTCGGCGATGCCGTCACCGGTGTAGTCACCGCGCCCGGCGATGACGCTCATGGCGTTCCAGCCGGTGGAGTCCTTCATCCGGACCCGGGCGGCGAGGGTGCCGTCGGCCTTGCCCTGGTAGAGCCACAGCTGGCCGTCTGTGCCCCGGGCGACCAGGTCGGGCTGGGCGCTGCCGCCCATGTTCCCGACGGAGACGAGGAGGTTGTACTGGTCCCAGCCGGTGCCCAGCACCTTGGTGTCGTTGCCGCGTTCGGCGGTGTAGTAGAGGGTGCCGCCGATCCGGAAGTACAGGTCGTTGCCGCGGCCGCTGTCGGAGATGTTCGCCTGCGCGAGCGCCGTGGCCACGGAGTAGCCGGTGCCGAGGTCCGCGCGGGCCTTCCAGCCGCCGGTGCCCTTGGCCTCGTAGTCCCAGAGGCGGCCGTCCTTGCCGCGGGCGAGGAGCGGGAGGAGGCCGGTGCCGTCGGCTGCGGCCTGCTGGAGGAGAGGGGCGCCGTCGGTGGCGGCCGCCTCCCCGGGACGCTGATCGGGTGGCTCGTGGTGCGCTGTCGTGAGCGCGACCACGGTGGTCACGGCGCCCGCGAGAGCGAGAGCGGCCGCCCGGCGCAGCGGACGGCTGAGGAAGATGCGTATCAAGGCGAGAGGTTCCCGTCGGTGGGGTCGGCGGGGACCCGCACGCGCACACCAAGACGCCGTGAACACAGGTCAGGTGTTCCCCGGTGCCGCCCCCGCGCCGCGTCTGGTCATGTCCACGGCAAGAGCAACCCTATGGGAACTATGTGGATTGTGTGAAGGGATTTTCCAGAGGGGCCCGCTCCCGCGGCTCCGGCTTCCCGCGACTGTGCCCCGCCGGATCGGGCCCGGCGGGGCACAGTCTTCTTGCGGCTCCCGGAAGGGTTCATGGGGGGCGACGCTCAGCCGTCGCTGTACTGGCGCATCCCGGGCACGGTCAACGTCCCGCCGTACTGGGCGGCCTGCTGGACCGTCACATTGGTGAAGTAGATGATCGGGATGTTCAGCGGCGGCGGGTTGTCCGGGCTGAACGTGATCGGGATCAGCCCCAGCAGGTTGCCGGAGATGCTCTCGGTGTACATGATCGTCTTGCCACCGGTGATCGTGGACTTCGTGCCCTTGCCCGCCTGCACGTGGTACGTCGTGCCCTGCTCGGTGACGGTCTGGTGGAGGTCATCGATATCGGTGCCGCCGGAGACGACGTACTTCAGCACCTTCTTGGTCTTGCCGCCGGCGGTCCTGACCTTGACGACCCCCTGGTAGTCGGCGTCCTTGAGCAGCAGCGCACTGGCCTTCAGGGTCCAGGCGTTGTCCGCCACCGTGATACCGGGCTCGGTGTCGCCCACCTCGTCGGTGGCGGCCGGGCAGTCCTCCGGGTCCGTGCTGGAGCTCGCCGAGGGGCTCGGGGAGGCCGTGGCGTCCGCCGCCGCCTCCTCGGCCGCCTTGGTGGCGTCCTGCACGGCCTTGGTGGTGTCCTCGGCCGCCTTGGCCGCCGTGCCGGTCGTGTCCTTCACGGTGTCCTTGACCGTGTCGGTGACCTTGTCGGTCGTCTCCTTGACCGTGTCGCCGGCACTGTCGTCCGCGCTCTTGGACGCCGAGGCCGAGGGGGTCGGCGTCGGGGAGGCACTGGACGAACCGCCGGAGCTGGAGCCGCCCGTGAAGATCCCGGTGATGGCGTCGCCGATGTCCGTCAGGAGGTTGCCGTCGTCGCTCGCGGAGGCGGACGGGGACGGCGTGGCGGCGTCGGAACCGGCGGAGTCGGAGGAGGAGCTGCTCTCCTGCTTGCTCGCGGAGGCGGAGGGGGACGGCGTCGGTGTGGCCTTGTCGTCGGAACCCGAATCCGATGAAGAGGAACCGCCCGAGCCCGACCCTGAACCGGAGTCCGACCCCGAGCCGGCGGAGGCCGAAGGGGACGGTGTCGCCGTGGTGTCGTCGGTGGAGGGTGACGAACTCGCCGAGGCGGACGGGGAAGCGCTGCCGTCCAGTGCCGCGACGCAGTCCTTGTACTCGTCCGCCGTCAGGCTCTTCGTGGTCGGCGCGTCATCGGCCTGCGCGAGCGTGGGCGTGAAGCCCATCCCCATGAGAACCGCCGTCGGCATCGCCGCCAGGGCTATCGCCTTGCCCGCGGGCACGTGGAACCTGGTGAACAGTGGCTTCCTGGGTGCCGCGTGGCGGGGTCCGGATCTCGCACGGGACGCGTCCACGTCAGCCCCGTGGGTCACCTCGTCAGCCGGCACTGTGCCTCCCGTTCGCCCCGTTGACCGGGCTCGTTCCTGACAGATCGTTCGGCTCGCCCACCGGGTTCACCGGCCGCAAAAGCGTGGTGTCGTAGTCCGTGGCCTCGGGCGCGCCGCCCTCACCGGTCGTGTCCTGCGTGGCCGGCTGCTCCGCGGGCGGTACGCCCGGTGCCCACGCCACGGCCATCGCCCCGCCGAACAACGCGAAGAGGAAGCCGACGATGAAGCCGCCGAAGTTGGAGACGGGGAGGGACACCAGCCCGAGCAGGATCGCCGCGACACCCGCGAAGGTGCGCACGTGCTTCTGGAACCAGAGGGTGATGCCCAGGACGACGAGCAGTACGCCGATGATCAGGGATCCCGCGCCCGCCGTGGTGGCCATGGCGATGGTCAGGCCACCGAGCTTGAGGTGCGCATACGGGAAGTACATGATCGGAAGTCCGCTGATCATGACGAACAGTCCCGCCCAGAACGGGCGGGTGCCCCGCCAGGCGCGGAACTGCTGCCTCCGGCGGTCGAACTGGCCGGGCGCGGCAGGACTCTCGGCGCTCATGGAAAACAGCTCCCTGGTGCGGCGTTGCTCTTGATGAGGGTGTATCGCGATGATGAAAGTGGGGGATGTGAAGGCGACGGGCGGGAGATGGCAGGCGGGGGACCGTAACGGCTCCCCCGCCCGTCACTGAGCGCCTAGTAGCACTCGATCCCGTCGCCGCTGCCCCAGCTCAGACCCATGTGGAGGTCGGAGAGCTTGAAGGTGCCGGCCGTGGTGGCCCACGCCGTCTGCTTCACATCGGTCAGCACGGCCTTGTCGGCCTGCTGGGCGAACCCGAACGGGTTGGACTGCTCCCCGTCCGCGGTCTTGGGCTTCGGGGTGTTCCCCTTGGTGGTCCCGGCGGGGACACCGATGTTGATGCCCGAGAACACGGCATCTTTCGCGTCGAGGTTGGCGACGTCGATGTAGATCTTGTCGGCCTCGACCGCCGTGCCCTTGTCACCCGCGGTCAGCTTCAGGGTGACCGACTTGTTCAGGAACGGAATCGGGGTGACCACGGACTGACACATGTTGGTGATCGTGGCGCGGTCGAACGCCGACACCGACACCGGGTGCGCCTGGTCCTTGCCGTCAAGACCCTTGCCCGAGTCTATGGCGCCGTACTGGTTCATGTCGTAGCCGACGAGCTGGCCGGCCCGGACCTTGAACTCCTGCCCCGACACACTGAACGACGCGGCAAGCGCGCCCTGCGCGAGGGCGACACCTATCACTGCCGTGGCGGCAACGCTGGGCACCATGACCACAGCGAACCGCTTCCATCTTGTCCCGCCACGCACCTGGGACTCCATATTTCCTCCTTCTCGGACGTACATCTCCTGGCCCTGACTGCCCTCTCGAAAGGACGGCTCAGCCGGGCAGGGATGGGAGAAGTGCTACGTCCTCGGGAAGGAGAGCGCCTGCCTTCGGAGGCGCGAACCGCGCACCGATCACCGGCGATCACCCCCGAGCGACACAACCACTGGTCGCGCCTGACACGCATCACGCACAACCTTGCTGGACAGGCTTCGCCGGATGAGCGAAGACCCCCCTGTCCAAGAGCCGGCGCACCTGCCGCCGGCTCTGCTCGGTGGGGACCCACGGAATCCCGCGGCCCGACCGGCTGTCGGGGTACGGGAAAGGACCGAGCGTCGCCGATCGTGGTGCATTCTCGCCGCCCGCACAAGGGGCTTCGTTACTCGGTAGTAACGGCCGGATAACCGAACAACGACCCGCTGGTCTCGGTCGGCGACGCTGGGTGGCAAACAGGGGGAGGACAAAGCAGTTGATGGATGGACAGAATCCGACAGATCAACGCCGCTGACTTACTGGAAGTAACAGCGGCCGCAATTGCCAAGTTTTGGCAAAGTGCGGCCGCAGTGACCCCCTGGTGGCCAATTTTTCACTCCGGCATCACATGGCGGAGTGTTTAGCAACTGGTCAGAACAGGGCGCGGGACAGGGCCCTGCGCGCCGCCGCCACCCGCGGGTCGTCGGCACCGACGACCTCGAAGAGCTCAAGGAGCCGCAGCCGTACGGCGTCCCGCTCCTCACCCGCCGTGCGCCGCACGGTGTCGATGAGCCGCCCGAACGCGTCCTCGACATGACCGCCGACCAGATCCAGGTCGGCGGCGGCGATCTGTGCCTGCGCGTCACCCGGCTTCTCAGCCGCGTCCTTGCGCGCCTGCTGCGGGTCGAGGCTCTGCACCCGCTGGAGCAACTCGGCCTGGGCGAGCCCCAGTTTGGCCTCGCTGTTGCCGGGGTCGTCACTCAGTACGTTCTTGTACGCCTGGACGGCACCGCCGAAGTCCCCGGCGTCCAGGGCGCGTACGGCGGCTTCGAGGAGTGCGTCGTACGGTCCCGCCGGCACGGCCGCGGGCTCCGGGGCGGCGCCGGGCCGGGCGTCCGGGTCGACCGTGAGGCCGGTGAGCCCGAAGCGCTGCTCGGCCACCTGCACCAGCTGGTCCAGGGTCTCCTGGATCTGCTCCTTGCCCGCCGCGCCCTGGAACAGCGGCAGGGCCTGGCCCGCCACCACCGCGAAGACGGCGGGGATCCCCTGGATGCCGAACTGCTGCATCAGCATCTGGTTGGCGTCGACGTCGATCTTGGCGAGGAGCAGGCGTCCGTTGTACTCGACGACGAGCTGCTCCAGCACCGGGCTCAGCTGCTTGCAGGGCTCGCACCACTCGGCCCAGAAGTCGATGACGACCGGGACCTCGGTGGACCGCTGCAGGACATCGCGCTCAAAACCCGCCTCGTCTACGTCGATGACGAGATCGGCCGGGGAGACGGCACCCGGGCCGCCGCCCTGCCGGGCGGCTTCGGCGCGCGCCTGCTCCGCCTTCGCCTTGGCCTCCTGGGCCGCCTTCACCGCGGCGAGGTCGACGACACCGCTCATGGACATGTTCCGTGGCTGCATGCGCCTATCCTCCCCCGTACACGCGCGTGTGTGAAAAGCGATGTGAAAGCCGGTCGTGCAGCGCGGTCCTGGCGCCGGGTCCCCACCCCACGCCGTGCGTGCCGTCACCCGCGTACGTCCACCGCGAGCTTTCGCTACGAGTCGTAGCGTAATGGCACTGAGTGCCCACTCGGTACCCCACCCCGGTGATCTCCCTCACTGCCACACAAGAACGGCCGGTTATGGTCGGAGGATGCAGAGCCGCAGCCCCACTCCCCGCGCCACCGGACGCCCGCGCAGCGCCACCGCGGACACCGCGATCCTCGCGGCGACGAGGGCGGCGCTGGTGGAACTGGGCTGGTCGAAGCTCACGCTGGGAGATGTGGCTACCCGTGCGGGGGTCGCGAAAACCACCCTCTACCGTCGCTGGGCCGGCAAGAACGAACTCGTCGTCGACGCGGTGGCCGAACTCTTCGACGAACTGGAACTCCCCGACTGCGGAACCCTCGCCGCGGACATCGAGGGCGTGGTCCTCCAGTTCGCGGCGATCCTGGCGCGTCCGGAGGCCCAGAACGGGCTGATGGCGGTGGTGGCGGAGTCGTGCCGCGACGACGCGCTGCGCGAGCGCATCCGGTCCTCGATCGTCGACCGCCAGAAACGGCTGGTCCTGGAGGGCCGGGAACGCGCGCAGGCCCGCGGCGAACTCCCGCCGGAGGCGGACCCCGTCGAGGCGGCCCGCACGGTCGACCTGATCTTCGACATGGTGGCGGGAGCGGTGGTCCACCGCACGCTGGTCAGCGCCGAACCGGCCGACGAGGCCTGGGTCCACGGCTTCACCCAGGTGCTGTTGACGGGCTTGACGGGGACGGCCGCGGAGTAGGGCCGCGGCCGATGCGTCGCCTCAGAACCCCGCCGGCTCCGTATACACCCCCCACTCCTCCCGCAGCACCCCGCAGATCTCCCCGAGCGTCGCCTCCGCCCGCACCGCCTCCAGCATCGGCCCGATCATGTTGGACCCGTCCCGCGCGGCAACAAGCATGCTCTGCAGGGCAGTTCGCACGGTGATCTCGTCCCGGGCCGCCTTACGGCCCCCCAACACCCGCACCTGCTCCCGCTCCACCTCATGGCTCACCCGCAGGATCTCCAGGTCGCCGGTGACCGACCCGTGGTGGACGTTCACCCCCACGACCCTCTTCTCGCCCTTCTCCAGAGCCTGTTGGTACCGGAAGGCCGCCTCCGCGATCTCACCCGTGAACCAGCCGTCCTCGATCCCGCGCAGGATCCCGGACGTGATCGGGCCGATCGGGTGCTGCCCGTCCGGATGCGCCCGGAGCCCCCGCTCCCTGATCTCCTCGAAGATCTTCTCCGCGTCCGCCTCGATCCGGTCCGTGAGTTGCTCCACGAACCACGAACCCCCCAGCGGATCGGCCACGTTGGCGACCCCGGTCTCCTCCATGAGCACCTGCTGAGTCCTGAGCGCGATCTCCGCGGCCTGCTCGCTCGGCAGCGCGAGGGTCTCGTCCAGGGCGTTGGTGTGCAGCGAGTTGGTGCCGCCCAGCACCGCCGCGAGCGCCTCGACGGCCGTCCGGACGACGTTGTTGTACGGCTGCTGCGCGGTCAGCGAGACCCCGGCGGTCTGGGTGTGGAACCGCAGCCACTGCGCCCTCTCGGACCGCGCCCCGTACACGTCCCGCATCCACCGCGCCCAGATCCTGCGCGCCGCGCGGAACTTGGCGATCTCCTCGAAGAAGTCGAGGTGCGCGTCGAAGAAGAAGGAGAGTCCGGGCGCGAACACGTCGACGTCAAGACCGCGCGACAACCCCAGCTCCACGTACCCGAACCCGTCCGCGAGGGTGTACGCCAGCTCCTGCGCGGCCGTCGAGCCGGCCTCACGGATGTGGTACCCGGAGACGGACAGCGGCTTGTAGGCGGGGACGCCGGCCGCGCAGTACTCCATCAGGTCGCCGATGAGGCGCAGGTGCGGCTCGGGCTGGAAGAGCCACTCCTTCTGGGCGATGTACTCCTTGAAGATGTCCGTCTGGAGCGTGCCGTTGAGGACGGAGGGGGCCACGCCCTGCCGCTCGGCCGCGACCAGGTACATGCAGAAGACGGGGACGGCCGGACCGCTGATCGTCATCGACGTGGTGACGTCACCCAGCGGAATGTCCCGGAACAGGACCTCCATGTCGGCCGCCGAGTCGATGGCGACCCCGCAGTGCCCTACCTCGCCGAGCGAACGGGGATCGTCGGAGTCCCGCCCCATCAGAGTCGGCATGTCGAAGGCGACCGACAGGCCGCCGCCCCCGTTGGCGAGGATCTTCTTGTACCGCTCGTTGGTCTGCTCGGCGTTCCCGAACCCGGCGAACTGCCGGATGGTCCAGGTCCGCCCCCGGTAGCCGGTCGGATACAGCCCGCGCGTGAAGGGGTACTCCCCCGGCCACCCGATCCGCTCGAAGCCCTCGTACGTGTCCCCCGGCCGCGGCCCGTACACCGGCTCCACGGGATCACCCGAGAGCGTGGTGAAGTCGGCCTCACGCCTGCGCGAGGCGTCGTACCGGGCCTGCCAGCGTCGGCGGCCCTCTTCGATGGCGTCAGCGTCCATACCATCGAAGTTACTGGGACGTCCAAGTAAACGCGAAGGACGACCGCCGTACGCGTGCCGTACGGCGGTGGGGGTTACGCGTTACGCCTTGACGGGCGCCGGAGTCCCGTCAGTGAGCTTGCCCTCCAGCTCGTGGCTGATCTTCCGCTCGACGAAGAAGGCCGCCGTGGGGATCGTCCCGGCGAGCAGGACCCACAGCTGCTTGGCGACCGGCCACTTCGCCTTGGAGCCCAGGTCGAAGGCGAAGACGAGGTAGACGACGTACAGCCAGCCGTGCGCGATGGCGACGACGCGGGTGAAGTCCGCGGCACCGTCGATGTCGAGGCCGTACTTGGCGATCATGCTCAGGCACAGCAGGACCAGCAGCACACCGGTGACGTAGGCCAGGACGCGGTAGCGGGTCAGCACGCTCTTTTTCATGCCTACGAGCGTAACCACGCGTTCCGGGAGATCTTGCCCCGGGTCAGTCCTCGTCGAAGTCCCGCGCGGCGATCCTCAGCGGCCGCAGCATCGCGAAGATCTCCGCGCACTCCTCGGCGTCGTACACACCGAGCCCGAAGTCCATCGCCATGAGGTCCCGGGTGGCCGCCTCGACGACCTCGCGGCCCTTGTCGGTGATGGAGGCGAGGGTGCCGCGGCCGTCGTTGGGGTTGGGACGTTTGTCGACCAGACCGGACCTGACCAGGCGGTCCACGGTGTTGGTGACGGACGTCGGATGCACCATGAGCCGCTCGCCGATCTTCGACATCGTCAGCTCGCCGGCCTTGGAGAAGTTCAGCAGCACCAGCGCCTCGTACCGCGCGAACGTCAGCCCGTACGGCTTGACCACCGCGTCGACCTCACCGAGCAGGATCTGGTGCGCACGCATGATCGAGGTGATCGCGGCCATGGACGGCACGTTTCCCCAGCGCTGCTTCCAGAGTTCGTCGGCGCGGGCGATGGGGTCGAAGGGAAGACTGAGCGGCTTCGGCACGGCACCGACCTTACCGGCCGGTCACATCGTGGTCAGCACTGTCTCGCCCTTCAGACGGGGGCCTCCGGCGGTTGAGCGGTTGTCTGTGCGGGTTCGGTGGGGGCGGGCGTTTTTTGCGCAGTTCCCCGCGCCCCTGGATGCCTGCGGCGGGCCCGGGGCCCCTTCCCGCCGTACGCGTCTTGCGGCCCGTCCTGGCGCACGGTGGCTGCGACCCCCCAGGGGCGCGGGGAACTGCGCGACCAGCCCCCACCGAACCCGCGCCCGCCTCGCAACCTGACCCGGCACCCCCGTAGGCGCCCCGCTCAAGCCCCGCGCACGCGGCCCGCCCCCGTCACCGACATCACCAGCGAATACAGAGAACTCGTGGCCGCGATGAACAGCCGGTTCCCCTTCGGCCCGCCGAAGGTCACGTTCGCCACCGGTTCGGGAACCCGGATGCGGCCGCTCAGCGTGCCGTCGGGGTCGTAGCAGTGGATGCCGTCGGCCAGGGCGGCAGCCCACAGTCGGCCCTCGTCGTCGAAGCGGATGTTGTCGAAGTGGACGCCCTCGCGGGCCTCGGCGAAGACCGTGCCGCCCGAGAGCGTGCCGTCGGCGTGGACGTCGTACCGGTGGATCCGGGCCGCCCGCGAGTCGGAGACGTACAGCCGCTGCTCGTCGGGGGACAGGATGACCCCGTTTGGCCCGTCCAGCCCCTCCGCGGCGAGCGACACCTCGCCCGTGGCCGGATCGATCCGGTACACATGGCACGCCCCGATCTCCGACTCGGCCCGGTGCCCCTCGTAGTCGCTGAGGATGCCGAAGTCGGGGTCGGAGAACCAGATCGTGCCGTCGGAGCGTACGACGGAGTCGTTCGGGCTGTTCAGGCGTTTGCCCTGGTAGCGCTCGGCCAGCACGGTCACCGTGCCGTCGGGCTCGGTGCGGGTGACGCGGCGGTTGCCCTGTTCGCAGCTGACGAGGCGGCCCCGGGGGTCGACGGTGTTGCCGTTGCTGTTGCCGGCCGGGGTGCGGAAGACACCGACCGTGCCGGTGGCCTCGTCCCAGCGCAGGATGCGGTCGTTCGGGATGTCGCTCCAGATCAGCTGGCGCCAGGCGGGCAGGTACAGAGGTCCCTCGGCCCAGCGGCAGCCGTCGTAGAGGGTCTCCAGCCTGCTGTCGCCGTTGGTGCAGGGCCGGAAACGGTCGTCCAGGATCTCGTAGAGGCTGTCGGACATGGGATCCTCTCAGGTCGAGGGGCCGGGCGGGGTCAGCGACGGCCGGTCTTCTTCAGATGGTGGCGCACCGCGCGCTGGGCGACCGGGCCCAGGTCCTCCAGCGCGGCGACGAGCACGCCGAGCTGCTCCAGGGCGTCCAGGGCCGAGCCGGCGCCGGCCGCGTCGACCCCTTCGTACAGCTCGATGCCCACGAAGGAGGCGGCGACCGCCCGGGCCAGGCCCGCGGGGTCGGCGAACTCGCCGAAGGGCGTGGCCGCGAGCACTCTGGTGAGGACCTTCTCGATCTCGGCGATCCACAGCTCCAGGCCCGCCGCGGTGGCCGGGCCGAGGGTGGCGTGGGTCTGGGCGCCGGCCAGCAGCTGGCCGAGGAGGGCCACATGTCCGCCGGCCCGCTCCTCCTCGTGGACCTTCCGTCCCACCGCGAGGAGTTCGGACAGCGAGGTCACGGCGGCCAGCCGCTCCCGGTAGCGGGCCACCGCGCGCTCCGCCCCGTAGCGGCAGGCCGCGGCGAGGAGTTCGTCGACCGTGCCGAAGTGGTAGAAGACCAGGGCCTGGTTGACCCCGGCGGCCGCCGCGACCGTACGGGCGGAGGTCTTGGCGATGCCCTGTTCGGTGAGGGTGCGCAGGGCGCCCTCCAAGAGTTTGGCCTTCGTCTCCAGGGACTTGGCGGACTCCGGGCTCACGCGCGCGCCTCCTCGCGCACCGGGCGCAGACCGGGGCGCACTCCGCAGGCCGTGATGTCGCTGTACGTCGCCTCGAAGGAACCCTCGTAGCCGAAGAGCGGGCCGAAGTACCGGTTGACGACCCGGACCCTGACCCGGAAACGGCCGGCTCTGTCGTCGTACGACTCCCGCACCTCCGCCGTCGCGCCGATCAGCTCGGGCACCCGGACGTCCACCACGCCCTCCCGGAACCGGTGCTCCCCGGAGCGGATCAGCAGCGAGCCGTCGGACTCGGCGCGGAAGTGGAGCTCGCTGGCCAGGTGCTGGTGGGTGCCGAGGTAGTCGAGGATGCGGTCGCCCTTGGGGCTGAGCACCATCTGGGCGTCGAAGCGGCGGGGGCGGCCGGGCAGGTGGAAGGTGCGCACGAAAGTCACCGTCTCACGGCCGTGGGTGTCCACGTAGGGCACGTTCTCGATCACGAACGGCACGTTCCGCCCCGGTCTCGGCACCAGGATGTTGCGGGTCGTACCGAGGGCCAGGAAGGGCTTCACGAAGGCCCCGCCGTGCCAGATGCGGTCCATCACACCCCGGCCGGTGCAGGCCTCGCCGGTCGTCAGGCCTACCGAGAAGCGGCGCTGGAGCTGCGGGTGCAGACGGTCGAAGTCGGCGCCCATCACCGTGCGGAACATCGAGGTGCGGAACATCGAGGTCATCGCGGGGTCTCCAGGGTGTGAAGGACGCGCGGGGCACGCACGCGCATGGGCGGCCGGCGCAGACAGCGGCGGGCGGCCGGGGTACCGGGCAGGGGCGACTTGAACAGGGCCAGGGAGATGGCGAGGGCCAGGAGGAGCGGCGAGACGTAGGCCATCGACGCGGCCAGCGGGCCGAAGAGATGCAGGAAGCGCTCCAGACCGAGGCCGGTGACGGCGACGAGCACCACGAGGGCGCGGACGAGGATCTCGGCGAGCCAGTTCCACCGGGCCCGCTCCGGGGTGATCCCCCGCTCCAGCCACAGCCGCAGCCGGTCGAAGGACCAGGCCGTCGCCCAGCCGATCAGGGGGCGGAAGAGCAGGCGGTCGGCCAGGGCGCCGACGCGGCCCCAGCGAGGGCGGTAGTCGTAGCCGGTGAGGAAGATGACGCCGTCGCCGTCGGGGAGGTAGCGCCAGTAGCCGCTGCCCTCCGCCAGGAGCGAGAGCGGGTGCGGGGAGGAGAAGCGCAGGGCGGAGGTGCGGGTGCCGTCGGGGCGTTCCCGCTCTCCCGCGGAGACGCCGGTGCCGGCGACGGTGAGACCGGGCAGCACGCGCGTGGCGTAGCGGAAGCGCTGCGGCTCGCCCTCCGCGCGCGGGAGGTAGGTGATCCGGGTGAAGCGGAGGTCCCAGCGCTGATGCTGGGACGGTTCCTGTGTCCGGGCCCAGAGATCGTCGAGATCGGCACGGATGCGTGCCTCTATGTAGAGCCCCATTGATTCCCCCAGGTGAGCCCACTGTTTGAGCGACTGCTCAAACCATCTGAGCAGGAAGATACAGGATTTTGAGCGATCGCTCAATCAGGAGGCACGAGGAAACCCCGGCCCGCGCGGGCCGGGGTTCGTCAGTAGCGGCGAGGGTCGATCAGCCGGCGAGGTGCCGCTCCACCGTCTCCACCTTGGAGGTCAGACCATCCGTCACTCCGGGCCGGATGTCCGCCTTGAGCACCAGCGACACTCGCGGCGCCCGCGCCTCCACGGCGGCCACGGCGCGCTTGACGACGTCCATCACCTCGTCCCACTCGCCCTCGATCGAGGTGAACATGGCGTCGGTGCGGTTGGGCAGCCCCGACTCACGGACGATCCGCACCGCGTCGGCGACGTACTCCCCCACGTCCTCGCCGACCCCGAGCGGGGTCACGGAGAAGGCGACGATCATGCGTTCACGATCCCTTCCTGCGCCTTGCGGGCACGGGAGGCGATAACGGCGTCCTCGGCCTCGCGACGCAAGGCACGCTCGACGATGAAGGCGCCGCCCGGGATGACCGAGTACGCGAAGTACAGGGCCGCCTTGCCCTTGGCCCACTTGGTGCGATTCCACGCGTCCGCCCAGAAGATCACGTAGAAGATGAACAGCACACCGTGGATCGGGCCGAGGACGGGGGCGACGTCGAAGCCGGAGGCGACCGTGTACTTGATGATGGTGCAGGTCAGCAGGATGATCCAGGAGATCCCCTCCGGCACGGAGACCAGGCGGAGGCGTCGGATGGCGGAGGCTGTCTTGAGGTCCACGGGTCACCTTCGGTGGGAGGTACGGCGTCGGTCGGCGGTTTGTGAACGAACGCACAAGCGTGCGTCCATTGTGACAAACGGTTCGGGAGCCTCGCGCCGAGGGGTCGGGGGGAACTGCGGGCCGGTGGGGTCACGGGCACCAACGCCCCCAGGAACACCAGCAGGAACAGCGTCGGATACCCGATCGCCTGCCCGGCGGCACCGGGTGTCGCCCCCGTGGTGGCG
>NZ_JBEXFB010000037.1:0-62834 GCF_040606575.1 Streptomyces sp. NPDC005402 | reverse complement strand
AAACGCCCGGTTACATTCCGAACCCGGAAGCTAAGCCTTATAGCGCCGATGGTACTGCAGGGGGGACCCTGTGGGAGAGTAGGACACCGCCGAACTCCTTTTAGAGCTCTGGCTCTTGGGCACACAGCCCAAGAGCCAGAGCTTTTTTGCGTTGAGGTAGGGTCAGGGGGCATCGTTGGCACGTTTCCCACAGGAGGCCCCCGGGTGGAGGTCCAGGAGACCCGGGTCCAGACGGACCGGGTCCTCACCATCCCCAATATCCTCAGCATGGCGCGGCTCGTTGGGGTGCCGCTCTTCCTGTGGCTGATCCTCAGGCCCGAGTTCGGGGGGCCGAAGAGTGACACCTGGGCGTTGCTGGTACTCGCTCTGAGCGGGATCAGCGACTACCTGGACGGCAAGCTCGCCCGCCGGTGGAACCAGATCAGCAGCCTCGGCCGGCTGCTCGACCCCGCAGCCGACCGCCTGTACATTCTCTCGACTCTGGTCGGCCTCACCTGGCGCGAGATTCTGCCAATCTGGTTGACCGCTGCACTGCTCTTGCGAGAGCTGGTTCTCCTGGTGATGGTGGGCATCCTCAGGCGTCACGGTTATCCGCCCCCGCAGGTGAACTTCCTTGGCAAGGCCGCCACGTTCAACCTGATGTACGCCTTCCCGCTGCTCTTGCTCAGTGACGGAACTGGTTGGATCTCGTCACTCGCTGCTATTTTCGGATGGGCGTTCGCCGGATGGGGTACAACGCTGTACTGGTGGGCAGGAGTGCTGTATGTGGTCCAAGTCCGCCGCCTGGTTCGTGCGGACGCCGAGGCCGACTGAACTCGCCCATTGGCACGGCCGTAGCGGCTCGATGGCCCCCGGCAGAAATGTGCGGGACAATCTGGACGGGTGAAGTCGGCTAGACCGTCATCTCTTAAGGAGGACGCTTCCGACATGAAGGCCGTCGTGATGGCCGGAGGCGAAGGCACACGCCTTCGTCCCATGACCTCGAGCATGCCCAAGCCGCTCCTGCCGGTGGTAAACCGGCCGATCATGGAGCACGTTCTGCGGCTGCTCAAAAGGCATGGGCTCAACGAGACCGTCGTCACTGTCCAGTTCCTGGCCTCACTGGTCAAGAACTACTTCGGTGACGGTGAAGAGCTCGGAATGGAGCTCTCCTATGCCAATGAGGAGAAGCCACTCGGTACCGCCGGAAGCGTCAAGAACGCCGAAGAGGCGTTGAAGGACGATGCCTTCCTTGTCATTTCCGGCGATGCCCTGACCGACTTCGACCTCACCGAGCTCATCAACTTCCACAAGGAAAAGGGCGCGCTGGTCACCGTCTGTCTGACGCGTGTGCCCAATCCGCTCGAATTCGGCATCACCATCGTCGACGAGGAAGGCAAGGTCGAGCGCTTCCTGGAGAAGCCGACCTGGGGCCAGGTGTTCTCGGACACCGTGAACACGGGCATCTATGTCATGGAGCCCGAGGTCTTCGACTACGTCGACCCCGACGTGCCCGTGGACTGGTCCGGTGATGTCTTCCCGCAGCTGATGAAGGAAGGCAAGCCGATCTACGGCTATATCGCGGAGGGGTACTGGGAGGACGTCGGCACGCACGAGAGCTATGTGAAGGCGCAGGCCGACGTCCTGGAAGGCAAGGTCGACGTCGAGATCGACGGTTTCGAGCTCTCCCCGGGCGTATGGGTGGCCGAGGGGGCAGAGGTGCATCCCGATGCCGTTCTCCGCGGTCCGCTGTACATCGGCGACTATGCCAAGGTCGAGGCCGGCGCCGAGATCCGCGAGCACACCGTCGTGGGCTCGAACGTGGTGGTGAAGAGCGGGGCATTTCTGCACAAGGCCGTCGTGCACGACAACGTGTATGTCGGCCAGCAGAGCAATCTCCGTGGCTGTGTCGTCGGCAAGAACACCGACATCATGCGCGCGGCCCGTATCGAGGACGGCGCGGTCATCGGCGACGAGTGTCTCGTTGGCGAGGAATCGATCATTCAGGGGAATGTGCGGGTCTACCCGTTCAAGACCATCGAAGCCGGTGCCTTCGTCAACACCTCGGTCATCTGGGAGTCCAGGGGCCAGGCGCATCTCTTCGGCGCCCGTGGCGTCTCCGGCATCCTGAACGTCGAGATCACCCCGGAGCTCGCGGTCCGGCTGGCCGGCGCCTACGCGACGACCCTCAAGAAGGGCTCGACCGTCACCACCGCCCGTGACCACTCCCGTGGCGCGCGGGCACTCAAGCGGGCGGTCATCTCGGCTCTGCAGGCCAGCGCCATCGACGTACGCGACCTGGAGAACGTACCGTTGCCCGTGGCGCGACAGCAGACCGCGCGGGGGAGTGCCGGCGGGATCATGATCCGGACCACGCCCGGGGTGCCGGATTCCGTGGACATCATGTTCTTCGACGGGCAGGGAGCGGATCTCTCCCAGGGCAGCCAGCGGAAGTTGGACCGGGTGTTCGCCCGGCAGGAGTACCGGCGCGCGTTCCCCGGCGAGATCGGGGACCTGCACTTCCCCGCGAGTGTCTTCGATTCGTACACCGGCTCGCTGCTGCGGAACGTCGACATCACCGGGATTCCCGAGGCAGGGCTGAAGGTCGTCGTGGACGCGTCGAACGGCAGCGCGGGGTTGGTGCTGCCGAGTCTGCTCGGGAAGCTCGGGGTGGACTCGCTGACCATCAACCCGGGCCTCGACGAGTCCAGGCCGACGGAGACGGCGGACGCTCGGCGTTCGGGCCTGGTGCGGCTGGGCGAGATCGTGGCCTCCGCACGGGCCGCTTTCGGGGTGCGGTTCGACCCTGTGGGTGAGCGGCTGTCCCTCGTGGACGAGAAGGGGCGGATCATCGAGGACGACCGGGCGCTGCTCGTCATGCTTGATCTGGTCGCCGCGGAACGGCGTAGTGGCCGGGTGGCGTTGCCGGTGACCACCACGCGGATCGCCGAGCAGGTGGCCGCGTACCACGGCACGCAGGTGGAGTGGACGACCACCTCGCCCGACGACCTCACCCGGGTCGGACGCGACGACTCGACGATCTTCGGTGGTGACGGCAAGGGCGCCTTCATCATCCCGGAGTTCAGCAGTGTCTTCGACGGCACGGCTGCCTTCGTGCGGCTGATCGGGCTGGTGGCGCGGACGCAGCTCACGCTCAGCCAGATCGACGCGCGGATTCCGCGGGCGCATGTCCTCAAGCGGGATCTGGCCACCCCGTGGGCCGTCAAGGGGCTGGTGATGCGCAGGGTCGTGGAGGCGGCTGGCGATCGCTTTGTCGACACGACCGACGGTGTCCGGGTCGTGGAGACCGACGGACGCTGGGTGATGGTGCTGCCGGACCCCGCGGAGGCGGTCACCCACCTGTGGGCCGAGGGACCCGACGACGCGTCCGCGCAGGCCCTGCTGGACGAGTGGGCGGCGGTCGTGGACAGCGCCGGCCGCTGAGTCACGCACGCGTGCGTGCCGGACATGTGTCCCCAAGGGGGCCTGTCCGGCACGCCGATGGGGCCATTCGGAGGTAGGGGCCGCGACGTGCGACGATGTGCGGCATGCCGCAGCAGCCCCCCATTCGGAGCACCCCCACGCGCCCGTCGCGCCCGGACGCCTCCATGTCGCTGCTCACCAACGTCATGGACCACAGCCTCGACGACGGGTACGCCGAGGCCGCGGCCCGTAAGAAGGCCGCCGGTGAAGGCGGGATGCCCAAGACGTTGCGGGCCAGGCTGGGTCTGGCCGTCGGCCTGGTGCTCGCCGCTCTCGTGGTCACCGTGGGAGCGGCGCAGGCACGGGTGGCCGCGCCGGTCGTGGCCAAGGAGCGCGAGGAGCTCATCGACCGTATCGACCGCGAGACCGAGACGGCGGACAGGCTCGAGAAGAGCGTCGACCAACTGCGCGACGACGTGAGCACGCGGCAGCGCGAGGCGCTCAAGCAAAGTGGCGACAGCGGCCAGGCCGACCTCGTGGGCATCCTGTCGGGCGCCGTCGAGGTGCACGGCCCGGGCGTCAAACTGGTCGTGAACGACGCCAAGGAAGCCAGCACGGGTGGCGGCGACGGGAACCCGCGTGAGACATCGGGGTTCTCCGACACCGGGCGGGTGCGCGACCGTGACATGCAGCGGGTCGTGAACGGGCTGTGGGAGTCGGGCGCCGAGGCCATCTCCATCAACGGACAGCGGCTGACCGCGCTGTCGGCGATCAGGGCCGCGGGTGACGCGATACTGGTCGACAACAAGCCGCTGGTTCCGCCCTATACGGTGCTTGCGGTGGGGGACGGGCAGCGGCTCAGCACCAGGTTCCAGGACAGCGCCGACGGACTGTATCTGCACGCCCTGGAAGAGAACTACGGCATCCGGACCGCCATCTCCGCGGAGGACGACCTCCGGCTGCCGGCCGCACCGAGTGTGATCGTACGTACAGCAGAGCCGAGAACTGAGAAGGGCACATCGTGATCGCCGTACTGGGCCTCGTCGTGGGAGTCGTGGCCGGCCTGTTGGTCCGGCCTGAGGTTCCGGCGGTTGTCGAGCCTTATCTGCCGATCGCCGTGGTGGCGGCGCTCGACGCCGTCTTCGGGGGGCTGCGGGCCATGCTCGACGGCATCTTCGACGACAAGGTCTTCGTCGTGTCGTTCCTGTCGAACGTGGTCGTGGCCGCCCTGATCGTGTTCCTGGGCGACAAGTTGGGCGTGGGCGCCCAGCTCTCGACCGGTGTCGTCGTCGTGCTCGGCATCCGGATCTTCTCCAACGCCGCGGCGATCCGCCGGCACGTCTTCCGGGCGTGAGGCCGATGAGCGAACAGGACGAGACGCCCGGCAACGGGCTGCGCAAGGAACTGCCCGAGGAACTCCCGGCGACGCCTGCCGAGAAGACCGAGAAGACCGAGAGGCCCGACAGCCCGGCTGCAGAGCCCGTGCTGACCGGGCGTCAGCGGCTGGTGCAGGGGCTCTGGCCGCCGCGTGTGACGCGGGCCCAACTCATCGTCGCGGTGCTGCTGTTCGGTCTCGGATTCGGCCTCGCCATCCAGGTGGCGTCCAACAGCGACAGTGACAGTGCGCTGCGGGGGGCGAGGCAGGAAGATCTCGTACGCATCCTCGATGAACTGGACGACCGTACCCAGCGTCTTGAAGACGAGAAGCAGGGCCTCGAGAAGCAGCGGGACGAGCTGGAGAACAGCTCCGACCAGGCCGAGGAGGCCCGCAAGCAGACGGTCGAGAAGGAGCGGCAACTCGGCATCCTCGCCGGCACGGTGGCCGCGCAGGGACCGGGCATCACGATGACGATCGAGGACACCAAGGGGACGGTCGAGGCGGACATGCTGCTCGACGCGATCCAGGAGCTGCGAGCGGCCGGGGCGGAGGCGATCCAGGTGAACGGCGTACGGGTCGTCGCGGGCACCTATCTGTCGGAGTCGGACAAGAGCGTGAGCGTCGACGGGAACAAGATCACCGCGCCGTTTCGTTTCAAGGTCATCGGCAATCCGCAGGACCTCGAACCGGCGCTGAACATCCCTGGAGGCGTGGTGCAGACTCTCGAGAAGGAGCAGGCCACCGTTACCGTCGAGCAGTCGGACAAGATCGTCGTGGACGCCTTGCGAGCGGCGAAGCGGCCTGACTACGCTCGGTCGTCCTCCCGGTGAACCGGGGGTGCATGGGGGGCATCCGGCCAGGGCATGAGGTTGCGGGGGGTCGGCGCACCGAATGGGTGGTGCGTGGTGGAAACTGTCTGGTGGCAACGGACGTTGTGAGGGTGTCCGGGTCGACCGGTGTGTTCAATCAGGGTTCGTCCTGCCCCACGGGCGGGTCTGTTTCGGTCAAGGGGAATCGCCCGTGAAGTTGTTTGCGAAGTTGTTCGGCAAGAGCGCGCGAGAAGGCAGCGACAATGCGACCGCTCGCCATCGCGCACAGCCTGACGCGGAGGGCCAGCGCCCACTGTTCCGGGACCAGGTCGGCGGCCCGGGTGGTGACGTTTCCGGAGGTCAGGGCGCGCCGTCTGTTGACCCTGCCCAGTCCGGCGGCATAGGTTTCGGGCAGCCGTCAACCTCAAGTACGGGTGGAGGGTTTTCCCCTATGTCGGCCCTGGTGTGTACGAGGTGCGGTAACCGCAACGCGGAGAACAGCCGCTTCTGCTCCAACTGCGGCGCCCCGCTGCGGGCCGGAGCCGTTCCCGAGCGTCCCTCGGAGACGACCTCCACCATCTCCATCTCGGGACTCGAGGCCTACGACTCCGAGGTCACCGGCCAGACACAGATGCCGGCGCTCTCCCCGGAGGCACAGGCTGCCGTCGACGCGCTCCCGCTGGGCTCCGCGCTCCTGGTGGTGCGTCGCGGGCCGAACTCGGGCAGCCGCTTCCTGCTGGACGGCGAGCTGACCACGGCCGGCCGTCACCCGCAGAGCGACATCTTCCTCGACGACGTCACGGTCTCGCGCCGGCACGTGGAGTTCCGCCGCGGCCAGGACGGCTCGTTCACGGTGTCCGACGTGGGCAGTCTCAACGGCACGTACGTCAACCGTGAGCGGATCGACGCGGTCGCTCTGAACAACGGCGACGAGGTGCAGATCGGCAAGTACCGGCTGGTGTTCTACGCGAGCCAGCAGGGCTACTGACCCTCCCAGGGAAGGTCCATGCTTCAAACACCGAGCGGCGGTGCCGGACACGGCACCGCCGCCACGGACAGTGGGCTGATGAGCATCGGCACAGTGCTGAACGTGCTGCGCGACGAGTTCCCCGAGGTCACGATCTCCAAGATCCGTTTCCTGGAGTCCGAGGGCCTCATCGAGCCGCAGCGGACTCCCTCCGGGTACCGCAAGTTCAGCAGCCGGGACGTCGAGCGCCTCGGCCATGTCCTGAGGATGCAGCGGGACCACTATCTGCCGCTCAAGGTGATCCGAGAGCACCTGGACGCCATGGAGCGCGGCGAGGCCGTCCCGCTGCCCACGGTGGGCCGCCAGCGGGACGGAGAAACGGTCCTGGAGGTCTCGGAAGGCCCGACCGCGGCCCGGATCGGCCGGGCCGAGCTGCTCGCCGCCGCCGAGATCGGCGAGTCGGACCTGACGGAGTGGGAGTCGTACGGGCTCATCACGCCGCTGCCGGACGGGGCCTACGACGCCGAGACGGTGACCGTGGCCGCCCTCGTCGTGGAGCTCGGGCGGTTCGGGATCGAGCCGCGCCATCTGCGGGCGATGAAGGCGGCCGCCGACCGTGAGGCCGGGCTCGTGGACCAGGTGGTGGCGCCGCTGAAGCGCCACCGCAACCCGCAGACCCGCGCACACGCCGAAGCCCGTGCCAAGGAACTCGCGGGGCTCACGGTGAGGCTGCACGCGGCACTTGTGCAGACCGCGCTCGGCGTACGCCTGCCCTGAGGGCGGCCGGGGCACCGGATCGTCACCCGTTTCCTGCCCGACTACCCAAACGTCCCGGGCACGGCCTAGGGTTGCTGTGTGAACGAGCTCGATGTCGTAGGTGTCCGGGTCGAAATGCCCTCCAACCAACCGATCGTGCTCCTGCGTGAAGTGGGAGGCGACCGCTACCTCCCCATCTGGATCGGGCCGGGGGAGGCGACGGCGATCGCCTTCGCGCAGCAGGGCATGGCCCCCGCACGACCGCTGACCCACGACCTGTTCAAGGACGTGCTGGAGGCGGTCGGCCAGGAGCTCACCGAAGTACGCATCACGGACCTGCGTGAGGGCGTCTTCTACGCGGAGCTGGTCTTCGCCAGCGGGGTCGAGGTGAGCGCGCGGCCGTCCGACGCCATAGCGCTGGCCCTGCGCACCGGGACGCCGATCTACGGCAGCGACGGAGTGCTCGACGACGCCGGCATCGCGATTCCGGACGAGCAGGAGGACGAAGTGGAGAAGTTCCGCGAGTTCCTCGACCAGATCTCCCCCGAGGACTTCGGCACCAGCAGCCAGTGAGGCAGCAGCGGTCGATCCGGCGGATCAGTGGTCCGTGACGGGTCGGCCGTGTCCGGTCGTCACCGAAATGCTGGCATTTGCCACCGGCGCGTGAGAGCGTCCTGCGGCCCGCGCGGAGCGCATTCGGCTAGCCTTTCCCCGCAGTGGGGTACGGCAAACCACTCCTAGGGTGATTATCACTCGGCGTGCCGAGTGTGGCGATCGTTGACGCACCCCTGGTGACTGCCTACCGTCGAGAAGGCAGGTCAAGGACGGAGGTCGGCGTGAGAAGCAGCGGCGACGGTACGGCTGGGGGTGCCCCCGGACGGAGTCTCGGGGCAAGCGGTCCGTACCCTCCCCCAAGCTCTCAACTTCGGTCGGGTTGGGGAGATCCCCATCACGGCAGCGCGGCCGACCCCGTTCCGCAGCGACCGGCGGCCGTGCCGAGCAGCGGAGGGGCGACGTCCATGGCGTCCGAGCAGATCGGCTATCGCGGTCCCACGGCGTGCGCCGCGGCCGGCATCACCTACCGGCAACTCGACTACTGGGCGCGCACCGGGCTCGTGGAGCCGAGCGTGCGGCCCGCCCACGGGTCGGGGACACAGCGGCTCTACAGCTTCCGGGACGTCGTCGTCCTGAAGATCGTCAAGCGGTTCCTCGACACCGGTGTGTCGCTGCAGAACATCCGCACCACGGTCCAGCACCTGCGGGAGCGCGGCTTCCAGGACCTGGAGCGCATGACCCTGATGAGCGACGGGGCCACGGTCTACGAGTGCACCTCGCCCGACGAGGTCCACGCGCTGCTCCAGGGCGGTCAGGGAGTCTTCGGGATCGCCGTGGGCGTCGTGTGGCGGGATGTCGAGAGCGCCCTTTCGCAGCTGCACGGGGAGCGCATCGACACCGGGGAGACGCTCATCGGGCACAACCCCGCGGACGAGCTGGCCAGGCGGCGCAACCGGGCGGTCTGACGCCTGCCCGCCCTCTGCGGCGGGGCATTGTCAGTGGCGTAGGGCAGCATCGGACATGTGAGAAAAGCGCCCACGATCCTGCATCTCGACATGGATGCCTTCTACGCCTCGGCGGAGCAGGCGTCCAAGCCGAGTCTGCGCGGGAAGGCGGTCGTCGTGGGCGGCCTTGGACCGCGGGGAGTGGTGGCCACCGCGTCCTACGAGGCCCGGGTGTTCGGGGTGCACTCGGCGATGCCCACGGCCCAGGCGAGACGGCTCGCGCCGAACGCCGCGTATCTCGTGCCCCGCTTCGGGTTGTACAAGGCCATCAGCGAGCAGGTGATGGGGCTGCTGCGGGAGCTGTCGCCGCTGGTGGAGCCGCTGAGCCTGGACGAGGCGTTCGTGGACCTGGAGGCCGGGTCGGCGGCCTGGGACGAGGCCTCGGCGCGACTGGTCGGAGCGAAGCTGCGGGCGGACATACGGGCCTTCACCGGGCTCACGGGGTCGGTGGGGCTGGCCGCGTCCAAGATGCTCGCGAAGATCGCCTCGGAGCAGGCCAAGCCGGACGGGCTGGTGGTGATCGAGCCGGGCACCGAGCGGGCGCTGCTCGGGCCGCTGCCGGTGCGGACCCTGCCCGGGGTGGGGCCGGCGACGGGGGACCACCTGCGGCGGGCCGGGATCCATACGGTCGACGAGATCGTCGAGGCGGGGGAGGACGAGCTCGTACGGCTGCTCGGGAAGGCACACGGGCACGGGCTGTACGCCATGGCGCTGGCGCGGGACGAGCGGGCCGTGGTGGCGGAGCGGGAGACGAAGTCGGTGTCGGTGGAGGACACGTACGACGTGGACATCCATGACCGGGTCCGGGTCGGGCTCGAGGTGCAGCGGTTGGCGGACCGGTGTGTGCGGAGGTTGCGTGAGGCGGGGTTGTCGGGGCGGACCATCGTGCTGAAGGTGCGGCGGTACGACTTCTCGACCTTGACGCGGTCCGAGACCTTGCGGGGGCCCACGGATGATCCCGCCGTGGTGCGGGAGGCCGCCCTGCGGTTGCTGGAGGGCGTCGACTCGACGGGGGGTGTGCGGTTGCTGGGGGTGGGGGTTTCCGGGCTTGCCGACTTCACTCAGGAGGATCTGTTCGCCCAGGCCGCGGGGGAGGGGGTGGATCATGCCGTCGAGGAGGTGGCTGATGACGTCCCTGCTGAGGTGCGGGACGTGGTGGTCGAGCGGCGGTGGGTCGCCGGGCATGACGTGCGGCATGCCGAGTACGGGCACGGGTGGGTGCAGGGGAGTGGGCTGGGGAGGGTGACCGTGCGGTTCGAGACGCCGGGTTCTGAGCCGGGGCGAGTGCGGACGTTTCTTGTCGATGATCCCGCGCTGGAGCCGGCTGAGCCGTTGCCGTTGGTCGAGGTGATGGGTTCCCACCCGCACCTCCCGCACCTCCCGTGACAGTTCGTTGTCGGGTGCGGGTGGCCCCTGTGGGGGCTGAGCGCCTTCGGCGGCCTTGCGGGGCTGTGTGTGGGGTCGTCGCGGTTTGGGTGGGGTGTGGGGTGCCTGGCGGGCCGTCGTGGGGCGGAGAGGCGTGCAGGGCGCTGCACCTGCCGGACCACGAGGCCGACACGCCGTCGGCCACGTACCGCATCGACCTGGGTGACGGCACGGGCGTGGAGAAGACGATCTCCCGGGACACGGGCGGGAACAACAGATGGGTCTCGCTCGGGTCGTACGAGTTCAAGGGCACCCCCAGCGTCTCGCTGAGATCGGCTACGGCTGACGCGATCGGGGACGCGTAGATCGCGTGGGACGCGGTGGCGTTCGTACCGGTGGGGGACGCCGAGGGGGTCGTGAGTGCCGCGACAGGCCACATCCCGTCCACAGCGCCGTCGTGGCTGGTCGCGCAGTTCCCCGCGCCCCCTGGGGGTTCCCGGGGTTCCGGAGGGTGTGCTGAGCGGGTCTGCCAGGATCCGGATGGGGCCGGCGAGGCGTGCCGAGCGTCTGGCACGGAAGGGCTATCGGGGTCCGCGTGGGGCGGCGGGCGTGTAGGACGTCCGGCTGGGGTGGGCGTCGGCGGGCATGCAGAGCTCGGGTGGCCGCGGGGTTGTGGGGAGGGCCGGCTGGGCTGAGGTGGGCGCGGCGGTGGTTGAGGGCGGGGGGTGTCGGTCGGGTGTCGGCTTCGGCTCGGTTGCCGGGGTGGTGGGTGCGCTCCCTGCGGACGAAGACCCCGATGCCGTCGGCGACCTTGGGCGTCGTGGCCCGGTCGGACGTCGAGACGGTGCGGGGCGAGTGGTCAGGCTTCCACGTCCTCCGTGCCCGCCAGCTTGCCGAAGTCCCGGTCCGGGATCGGGGGCGGTGCCGCCACGTCGAGGCCGTAGTGGTGGTAGAGCTGGAGTTCCTGGTCGGGGGAGAGGTGGCGGCCGACGCCGAAGTCGGGGGCGTCTTTGATGAGGGTGCGGTCGAAGGGGACGCGCAGGGTGCCTTCGATCAGTTCGCTCGGCTCAAGGGGGACGAAGGCGTCCCGGGAGAAGAGGCCGGTGCGTATGGCAGCCCATTCCGGCACGCCGGTCGCGTCGTCGAGGTAGACCTCGTCGATGGTGCCGATCTTGGTGCCGTTGCGGTCGAACGCCTTGCGGCCGATCAGGTTGCGCGGATCGATGTCGGTCTGCACGTGCCCTCCACTTGGTCGCAACTCATCCGAAGCGGTCGTAAGCACTACGAAAGAGCACATCGGGGTGCGCGGCCACTCGAAGACTCGTGCGGCAGCCCCGCTGGTAGGCTTGCCAGCGGCTGCTGACCCCGTGCGGGAGAGTCCTCCAGACACCATCGGAGGCGCCGAAGGAGCAAATCCTCCCCGGAATCTCTCAGGCTCACGTACCGCACGGACGAGGTCACTCTGGAAAGCAGGGCGGGCGTCGACACCTTCCGCTCTCACCGACGGTGAAAGCCGGCGGCCTTCGGGCAGCCGGTGAAGCTCTCAGGTCGAGATGACAGAGGGGGAGGCCGTCGGGGTACCCGTGCCGGGGTACCCCTCGAAGGTCGCGTCAGACCAGGAGGCCTCCGCAATGACCGCCCACCGCATTCCACTCTCCGAGCTCGAACAGGGAATCCCCTTCGAGCAGCGTCACATCGGCCCTGATCACGAGGCTCGGGCCAAAATGCTCGCGCAGGTCGGCTACGGCTCGCTGGACGAGCTCACGGCCGCCGCGGTGCCGGATGTGATCAAGAACGCCGATGCGCTGGAACTGCCCGGTGCGCGTACCGAGGCCGAGGTGCTGGCCGAGCTGCGGTCGCTGGCCGACCGGAACCAGGTGCTCGACTCCATGATCGGGCTCGGGTACTACGGCACCTTCACCCCGACCGTCATCCTGCGCAACGTCATGGAGAACCCGGCCTGGTACACGGCCTATACGCCGTACCAGCCGGAGATCTCGCAGGGGCGGCTGGAGGCTCTGCTCAACTTCCAGACCATGGTCGCCGACCTGACCGGGCTGCCGACCTCCGGTGCCTCGCTGCTCGACGAGGGGACCGCGGCGGCGGAGGCCATGGCACTGTCCCGCCGGATGGGGAAGAACAAGAAGGGGCTCTTCCTCGTCGACGCCGACGCGCTGCCGCAGACCATCGCCGTGATCGAGACCCGTGCCGAGCCGACCGGCCTTGAGGTCGTGGTCGCCGACCTCAGCGACGGGATCCCGGCCGAGGTCGCCGGGCGTGAGATCAACGGGGTGCTCGTCCAGTACCCCGGCGCCTCCGGGGCCGTCCGGGACATCAAGCCGCTCATCGACCAGGCTCACGAGCTCGGCGCGCTCGTGACCGTCGCCGCCGACCTGCTCGCACTGACCCTGCTGAAGTCGCCCGGTGAGCTCGGGGCGGACATCGCGGTCGGGACCACGCAGCGGTTCGGCGTGCCGATGGGATTCGGCGGGCCGCACGCCGGATACATGGCCGTCCAGGAGAAGTTCGCCAGGAGCCTGCCCGGGCGGCTCGTGGGTGTGTCCGTGGACGCCGACGGCAACAAGGCCTACCGGCTCGCGCTGCAGACGCGTGAGCAGCACATCCGCCGGGAGAAGGCGACCAGCAACATCTGCACCGCGCAGGTGCTGCTCGCGGTCATGGCCGGGATGTACGCCGTCTATCACGGGCCCGACGGGCTCAGGGGCATCGCGCGGCGGACGCACCGGTACGCCACCATCATCGCGGCGGGGCTCCGCGCCGGTGGGGTCGAGGTCGTGCACGGGTCCTACTTCGACACGCTGACCGTGCGGGTGCCGCAGAAGGCCGCGGAGGTCGTCGCCGCGGCGCGGCGGAACGGCGTCAACGTGCACCTCGTCGACGCCGACCACGTGTCCGTCGCGTGTGACGAGACCACCGCTCGGGCCCAGGTGGCTGCCGTGTGGAACGCCTTCGGGGTCGAGGCCGACATCGAGGCGCTGGACGTGGCCACCGAGGAGGCGCTGCCGGACGCGCTGCTGCGTGGCGACGACTTCCTCACCCACCCCGTCTTCCACCAGCACCGCTCCGAGACCGCGATGCTGCGCTACCTGCGTCGGCTCGCCGACCGCGACTACGCGCTCGACCGGGGCATGATCCCGCTGGGCTCCTGCACCATGAAGCTCAACGCCACGACGGAGATGGAGCCGGTCACCTGGCCCGAGTTCGGGCAGCTGCACCCCTTCGCGCCCGCCGAGCAGGCGCAGGGCTATCTGACGCTGATCCGGGAGCTGGAGGAGCGGCTCGCCGAGGTCACCGGGTACGACAAGGTGTCGCTGCAGCCCAACGCCGGTTCGCAGGGCGAGCTGGCCGGGCTGCTCGCCGTACGCGGGTATCACCGGGCGAACGGTGACGAGCAGCGGACCGTGTGTCTGATTCCGTCGTCCGCGCACGGGACCAATGCGGCCAGCGCCGTGATGGCGGGTATGAAGGTCGTCGTCGTGAAGACCGCCGGGGACGGCGAGATCGACGTCGAGGACCTGCGGGCGAAGATCGAGCAGTACCGCGACGAGCTGTCCGTGCTGATGATCACGTACCCCTCGACGCACGGTGTGTTCGAGGAGCACGTCGCCGACATCTGCGCGCAGGTGCACGAGGCCGGCGGGCAGGTGTACGTCGACGGGGCCAACCTCAACGCGCTGGTGGGACTGGCCAAGCCGGGACACTTCGGCGGTGACGTCTCGCACCTGAACCTGCACAAGACCTTCTGCATCCCGCACGGCGGCGGTGGCCCGGGCGTCGGTCCGGTCGGTGTGCGGGCGCATCTGGCGCCGTATCTGCCGAACCACCCGATGCAGCCCGCGGCGGGCCCGGAGACCGGCGTCGGGCCCATCTCGGCCGCGCCCTGGGGTTCCGCGGGGATACTGCCGATCTCGTGGGCGTACGTGCGGCTCATGGGCGGCGAGGGGCTCAAGCGGGCCACGCAGGTGGCGGTGCTCTCCGCCAACTACATCGCCAAGCGGCTGGAGCCGCACTACCCCGTGCTCTACACCGGCCCTGGCGGGCTGGTCGCGCACGAGTGCATCATCGATCTGCGGCCGCTGACCAAGGCGACCGGGGTGAGCGTCGACGACGTGGCCAAGCGGCTCATCGACTACGGCTTCCACGCGCCGACCATGTCGTTCCCGGTGGCCGGGACGCTGATGATCGAGCCGACCGAGTCCGAGGACCTGATCGAACTCGACCGGTTCTGCGAGGCGATGATCGCCATTCGTGGGGAGATCGAGAAGGTCGGGGCCGGGGAGTGGCCCGCCGACGACAACCCGCTGCGGAACGCTCCGCACACCGCCGGGGCGCTGGGTGGGGAGTGGGAGCACGCCTACACGCGCGAGGAGGCCGTCTTCCCGGCCGGCGTGTCGGTCGCGGACAAGTACTGGCCGCCGGTGCGGCGGATCGACCAGGCCTTCGGAGACCGGAACCTGGTGTGCTCCTGCCCGCCGCTGGACGCGTACGAGGACTGACCTGAGGTGATGAGGGCCCCGTCTCGGCGGGGCCCTCTTTCTTTGCGCCGGGGCGGGCCTACTCCTTCGCCAGTGACACCTCGGTCGACTTGATGAGGGCCACCACGGGGGTGCCGGCGGCCAGGGCGAGGTCGGTCGCGGCGTCCGCGGTGATCGCGGAGGTGAGCTCGCCCCCCTCGACGGCGATCTTCACGGTGGCCATGGCGGCGCCGGCGGCCACGGCGGTGACCGTGCCCGGGAGCTGGTTGCGGATGGACACGCCCCGGACCGGGGCGGTGGCGAGGGAGACCTCCGTCGACTTCACCAGGGCGCGTACGGATGTGCCCTGGGCGAGGCCGAGTTCGTCGACGGCATCGAGGGTGATCGCGGCCGTGAGGTCCTGGCCGCCGTCGAGTCGGATCTTGACCGTCGCCATGGCCTCGCCCGGGGTGACGGCGGTGACGGTGCCGGGGAGCTGGTTGCGGATGCTCAGGGTCATGCGCATCAACTTAGGGCTGTATGCGGCTCATGTTCGGTATGCGCGGATCAGCCGGTGTGGACGCGCGGACGGCGGGCGCGGTCGGGTTCCGCCTCGCGGAGGACCTCTCGGGTGACGGGGGCGACCTCGCCCTGGCCGAAGAGGAAGAAGCGGAGGAAGTTGGCGAAGGGGCTGCCTTCGGTCCACTCGAAGTAGATGTGCGGGGTGCAGCCGGTGGTGTCGCGGACGTGGAGGAGGAGGGCGGCCAGGGCGTTGGGGATGGAGGAGGACTCCAAGGTCAGGACGCGGTAGCGGCCGTGGAGGACCTCGCCGCGGACGGTGAGGCTCGCCTCGAACTCGGAGGGGTCCAGGACGGTGACCTCGACGAAGACGAAGTCCTCGCCGGGGATGTCGTTGTCCTCTCGGATCTGCTCGATCTTGTCGCGGTACTCGGCCCGGTCGCGCTGATCGGGTTCGTTGGCGATGAAGCGCATCTTGCGGCTGGCCATGTCCCGGATGAAACGTTCCGCCATGTCGTCGAGCGTCACGCTGGTCACGCGCAGCTCGAAGGCGCGGGCGAGGCGTGAAAGCAGCGAGACGAGGATGATGCCGGCGATGAAGCAAGCGCCGATCTTGACGCCGTCGGGGCGTTCGATGACGTTGACGACGGTCGTGTAGAGAAACACCGCCGAGATGACGGCGAAGCCGATGGCCCAGCCGCGCTGGCCGGCCTTGTGGGCGGCGATGGTCACCGCGATCGCCGCCGAGCTGATCAGGACCAGCACGCCGGTGGCGTAGGCGCCACCCTGTGCGTCGACGTTCGCGTCGAAGATCCACGTGACCAGGAAGGCGATCAGGATGAAGACGATGACCATGGGGCGCACCGCGCGGGCCCAGTGCGGGGCCATGCCGTAGCGGGGCAGGTAGCGCGGCATCAGGTTGAGCAGGCCGGCCATCGCGGAGGCGCCGGCGAACCACAGGATGGCGATGGTCGAGATGTCGTAGACCGTGCCGAAGACGCCACCGAGGTAGTTGTGGGCAAGGTAGGCCAGCGCGCGGCCGTTGGCCGGGCCGCCCGGCTCGAAGTCCCTCTCCGGGATCAGCAGGGTGGTGATGAAGCTGGTGGCGATCAGGAAGCAGCTCATGATGAGGGCTGCGACGGTGAGCAGCTTCTTGGTGTCGCGGATCCGGCCCGTGGGGCGTTCCTCGGTGTCATCGGGGTCGCCCTTGACGTGTGGCATGACGGCGACGCCGGTCTCGAAGCCGGAGAGGCCGAGGGCGAGCTTGGGGAAGACGATCAGGGCCACGCCGATCATCACGAAGACGTTGCCGTGCTCGGTGGTCAGGGCGCTGGACCAGTCGGTGATGACGTGTTCCGCGGTGATGATGTGCCACAGGCCGACGATCACGACGACGACGTTCAGGGAGAGGTAGATGCCCACCAGGACGGTCGCGACGCCGACGGCCTCCAGGAAGCCCTTGAGGAAGACCGCGCCCAGCAGGGCCACGAGGACGAGGGTGATCAGCATCTGCTTGTCGTGCAGGGCGCCGGTGAGGTGCGGGTTCTCGACCAGGTGGGTGGAGGCGTCCGCCGCGGACAGGGTGATGGTGATCAGGAAGTCGGTGGCGGCGAAGCCGAGCAGGGTGAGGACGAAGAGCTTGCCCTGCCAGAACGACAGCAGCCGTTCGAGCATGGCGATCGAGCCTTCACCGCGGGGGCTCTCCTCGGCGACCCTGCGGTACACGGGCAGGGCGCCCGCGAGGGTGACGATCACCAGGACGATGGTCGCGATGGGGGAGAGCAGGCCGGCCGCGAGGGCGGCGATGCCGGGCTGGTAGCCGAGGGTGGAGAAGTAGTCGACGCCGGTCAGGCACATGACCCGCCACCAGGGCTGGCCCTGGTGCGGGGGTTCCGGTTCGGCATGGGGGCCGGTGTGGCCGCCGCTC
Source organism: Streptomyces sp. NPDC005402 (assembly GCF_040606575.1). Taxonomy (NCBI): domain Bacteria; kingdom Bacillati; phylum Actinomycetota; class Actinomycetes; order Kitasatosporales; family Streptomycetaceae; genus Streptomyces; species Streptomyces sp. NPDC005402. The sequence continues at coordinate 45,677 of NZ_JBEXFB010000037.1, read as the reverse complement.
TTGCCCATGTCGGACAGGCCCTCCAGCATCCAGGAGCGCAGACGACTCGGGGGAGGGTGCTCGGTGGTGGCCATCGGGGCGTGCTCCTAGATGCGGCTCAGCTCGGGTCCGGCCGCCCGTCCGACGGCGGGACCAGCGTAAGCGGAGAGTGACGTTCGGGCCCGTGCTTGGAGGGTGTGCGGGCGTCAAACTTCCGTTAAGACTCGGCCTGCGGAACGTCAGAGGTGGGTGATGGGCCAGTTGAGAGGGCCGCCGTACGCCCGCTTCGAGTTGCCTGGGTGGAGTGGTCTCGATGGACACGCAGCGTCATGTCGGGGCAGGAACGAGCGGTGGGGATCTCCGGGCGGTTGCAGGTGAAGGCCGAGCAGACCGGTCGGGCCGCCGAGGCCCCGAGGGTCTCCGTGCTGCAGACGGTGTGCTGTGGCAAGGGCGAGCCCCAGGTCACCGCACGAGCCGCGGGGCTGGGTGGGCGGCGGCGTCCGGAGAGCTTCGCGGGCACGCCCGATCGGATCGTCGACCTGGTCGGGCGGTACGTCGACGCCGGGGTTGCCCGCGTCCATCTGCGAGTGCTGGACCTGGAGGAACGGGCCACTGGAACGGGCTCCGAGGTGCTGCCGCAACTGCCGGAGCGGCGGTGCTCGGCCGCCTGACACCACGTCAACCATCTGCCTCGGGGGAGATGTCCAAGTCCCCGATCGAGACCCGCGAAGCCGGTGGAAGCGCCGTCGACAGACCGGGCGATGTCGCCGCGATCGGCGTCGCCTGCGCTCTCCGGGGGCGGACAGCCGCGGACGCCACCGCTGGGCACCTCGACACGCTGTTCGGCTCACGAAAGGAGCTGACATCACGCGGAGTGGGTGGCAGTGCAGGCCAGGCCCCTGGCTGGTGGGTCGAGGTGAAGCGGTCCGTGCGGAATCTCCGCGCCGGAGCGCTTCGTAATGTTCGCCAGTGCTACCGAATGTTTCGGCAGTTCGGAGGCGTCAGGCGTGGCCGAGGTGCGGTGACACGGGTCGTCGGAGGTTTCTCCCGGCCCCGGTGCACGGCGGGTTGGTCCGGTCTGGATCGGCTGCCCGTGTGGGGGGCCGACGTGAGGTGCCCATGCCTCGGCGCTCTGGCGCCGAGGGGAGTCGAGCGGGATGCCCCGGATCGGTTCCGCGCCGCAAGTGTTCGCCGCGCGAGCGGTCCCCATCTCTCTAAGCGGGTCCTTCCGGGGGGAGTTGGCGGATCAATCCGCGAACATTCCCCGTGCACAGGGGGTTGCCACCGTTTAGTAGCTGTCTCTAGGGTGCGGCAGCAGCGAAGCTTTCTGGATCTCTTCCGAAACTTTCGGACCGCAGGACGGACAAGGACGGCTCCGTCCCGTACCCAAGGAGCGCATCATGGGCGACCCGGCACTGTCCCGCCGTGGTTTTCTGGCGGCGTCCGCCGCGGCCGGTCTGGGCATGACGGCACTGACCGGCTGTGGCGGCGACTCGGACGGAGGATCGTCCGACGGGACGACCACGGTGGAGTGGTGGAACATCTCCACCACCGAGCCGGCGAAGAGTGTCTGGGCCAGCCTCGCCAAGAAGTACGAGGCACAGAACCCCAAGGTCAAGATAAAGATCGTCCAGTTGGAGAACGACGCCTACAAGTCGAAGATGACGGCGCTGACCGCCTCCGGGAAGCTCCCCGACATCTTCCACACCTGGGGCGGCGGCGTTCTCAAGCAGCAGGTCGACGCGGGGCTCGTGGAGGATCTGACCGACCGGACCAAGCCGTGGGCCGACGGTCTGCTGAAGGTCACCAAGGAGCCGTACATCTACGACGACAAGGTCTACGGCATTCCGTTCGACATGGGCATGATCGGCTTCTGGTACAACAAGAAGCTCTTCACGCAGGCCGGGGTCAGTGAACCCCCCACCACCTGGGGCGGCTTCCTGGAGGCCGTGAGCAAGCTGAAGTCGAAGAACATCACGCCCATCGCCCTCGCCGGCAAGGAGAAGTGGCCCGGCATGTACTACTGGGCCTACCTCGCGATGCGCACCGCCGGCATCGACGCCCTCCAGAAGGCCAGCGAGGACAAGGACTTCACCGGCGCCGGATTCGTCGAGGCCGGCCGGCACCTCAAGGAACTCGTGGACCTCCAGCCCTTCCAGAAGGGCTTCCTCAACGCCGCCTACTCCACCCCCACCGGCCAGGCGGCCGCCGTCGGCAACGGCAAGGCGGCCATGGAACTCATGGGCCAGTGGGCCCCGTCCGTGGAGGCCGACAGCGGCAAGGGCCTCGGGAACGACCTGGGCTTCTTCCCGTTCCCCTCGGTCGAGGGCGGCAAGGGCGCCATCACCGAGGTGTTCGGCGGCGGCGGCGGACACGCCCTGCGCCGGGGCGCCCCGCAGGCGGCCGTCGACTTCCTGAAGTTCTTCGCCTCCGAGGCCACCGAACTGGAACTGGTCAAGAAGACCAGCGTCCTTCCGGTGCTGCCGAACGCGGAGAAGGCCATGACCGACCCCAACCTCAAGCTCGTACAGGCCCAGTTGAAGGCCGCGACCGGCTTCCAGCTCTATCTCGACCAGGCGTACGCGCCCGCCGTCGGCCAGGAGGTCAATGACAGCGTGGCCGCGCTGATTGCCGGCTCCAAGTCCCCCGAACAGGTCGCCCAGTCGATCACGCAGACGGCGAAGGAAGAGCAGTAGCCCGCGATGACCTCCACGTTCCTCGCAGACAAGCGGAGCGGTCCGGGCACCGATCTCCCGCCCCCGGAACACGTCAGGGCCCGGGGGCGGGGCCGCCGGCGCGTCACGCACTGGCTCACCGCGGTCGGCTTCCAGCTGCCCGCCCTGGTGCTGTTCATCGGCATGGTCCTGCTGCCGATGCTGTTCGCGCTGTACGCGGCCTTCTTCCGCTGGGGCGGCTTCGGCATGCCCTCCGACTACGTCGGCGTCGACAACTTCACGTCCCTCTTCGACAACCCCGTCTTCCTGGGCGACCTGTGGCGCTGTCTCGTCCTGGTCGTGCTCTCGCTCGCGCTCCAACTGCCGTTCGCGCTCGCCATGGCGGTCCTGCTCAACCAGAAGTTCCGCGGCCGGGCCGTCTACCGGATGCTGTTCTTCGCGCCCTACGTCCTGTCCGAGGCGATCACGGGCGTGCTGTTCAGCATGGTCTTCGCCCCGGACGACGGGCTCGCCGACCACATTTTCGGCGCCGTCGGCCTCGACGGGGTGGGTGGGCTGTGGTTCGCCGACCCCTCGTACGTCATGGCGACGCTCTTCCTGGTCATGATGTGGAAGTACTTCGGCTTCCACATGATGCTGTACCTGGCCGGACTCCAGTCCATTCCACGGGAGTTGACCGAGGCGGCGCTCATCGACGGAGCCGGTGCCTGGCAGCGGTTCCGCAACGTCACCCTGCCGCTGCTCGCGCCCACCCTGCGGATCAGCGTCTTCCTGTCCGTCATCGGGTCGATCCAGCTCTTCGACCTGGTGTGGGTGGTCACCCAAGGCGGCCCCGACCACCACTCCGAGACCATGGCCGTGACCATGTTCCAGTACGGCTTCAAGCGCTATCAGGTCGGCTACGCCAGCGCGATCAGCGTGGTCATGTTCGGCATCTGCCTCGTCTTCGCCCTCGCCTACCAGCGGTTCGTGCTCCGCCGCGACCTCGAAGGGGCCACTACGACGATGAGGGGGGACGGCAAGTGACCGCCCGCAAGACCACCGCTCGGACCCTGCCCCTGCACGCGATCCTCGTCGCCGTCGGCGCGGTGATGGTCGTACCCCTGGTGTACGCGGTGCTGTCCGGGTTCAAGTCCACCGACGAACTCTCCAGCAACCCCTTCGGGCTGCCGAAGCACTGGCTGATCAGCAACTACACCGACATCCTCGGGGGGAGCGACTTCTGGCGGCTGCTCGGCAGCAGCACGCTGATCGCGGTGGGTACGACCGTGTTGGTGGTCGCCGCGTCCGCGCTGGCCGCGTTCTCCTTCGCGCGGTTCGCCTTCCGCGGCCGGGAGGCGCTGTTCACGCTCTTCACGATGGGGCTGATGTTCCCCTTCGCGGTGGCGGTGCTCCCGTTGTTCCTGCTGCTGCGCTCACTCGGACTGCTCGACAACCCGCTGGGCGTGATCCTTCCGCAGGCCGCCTTCGGACTGCCGATGACGATCATCATCCTGCGGGCCTTCTTCCGGGAGATCCCCGGTGAGCTGGAGGAGGCGGCCACCCTCGACGGGTGCAGCCCCTTCGGTTTCTTCTGGCGCGTCCTGCTGCCGATGGCACGGCCCGCGCTCGGCACGGTCTCGGTGCTCGCCGTCGTCACCAGCTGGAACAACTTCATGCTGCCGCTGCTGGTGTTCACCGACAACACCTGGTGGACGCTGCCCGTCGGCGTGCAGCAGTTCCAGGGCCAGTACTCCGCCGAGTACGCCCGTGTCTTCGCCTATCTCGTCCTGGCGATGGTTCCCGCCCTCGCCTTCTACTCGGTCGCCGAGCGCCAGCTCGTCGGCGGACTGACCGCCGGTGCCACGAAGGGCTGACGGCGGCGCTTCACCCGTACGACTCACCCCACCCCCGCACGTGAGGAGTCGCACCATGCGCAAGAACCGTCTGAGACTCGTCGGAGTCCTGGCCGCGGCCCTGGTGGTCACCGGGCTCGGCGCACCCGCCCAGGCCCACGGCAAGCCGGCCACCCTGGCCGACCTCGCCCAGCGCCACGGCCGCTACTTCGGCAGTGCCACCGACAACCCCGAGCTCGTCGACGAGCCGTACAAGAAGATCCTCGGCAGCGAGTTCGACCAGATCACGCCGGGCAACGGCATGAAGTGGTACGCCACCGAGCCCGAGCAGGGCGTCTTCGACTGGACCAACGGCGACGAGATCGTGAACCTCGCCCGCGCGAACCACCAGAAAGTGCGCGGCCACACGCTCGTGTGGCACAGCCAGCTGCCCGGCTGGATCACCTCGCGCGAGTGGACGGCGGACGAGCTGAAGGCCGTACTGAAGAAGCACATCCAGACCGAGGTGCGGCACTACCGGGGCAAGGTCTTCGCCTGGGACGTCGTCAACGAGGCCTTCAACGAGGACGGCACCTACCGCGAGACCGTGTTCTACAAGACCCTCGGCCCCGGCTACATCGCCGACGCGCTGCGCTGGGCCCGCCAGGCCGACCCCAAGGTCAAGCTCTACCTCAACGACTACAACATCGAGGGGGTCGGGGCGAAGAGCGACGCCTACTACGCCCTGGCCAAGGATTTGAAGGCACAGGGTGTCCCGCTCGACGGCATCGGCCTCCAGGCCCACCTGGCACTCCAGTACGGCTATCCGACCACCCTGGAGGACAACCTGCGCCGCTTCTCCGAGCTGGGTCTCGACACCGCGCTGACCGAGGTCGACATCCGGATGATCCTGCCCGCGACGGAGGAGAAACTGGCCCAGCAGGCCGAGTGGTACGCCGACCTGACCGACGCGTGCCTCGCGGTGCGCCGGTGTGTCGGCATCACCATCTGGGACTACACCGACAAGTACAGCTGGATCCCCGCCTTCTTCGAGGGCCAGGGCGCCGCGCTGCCGTGGGACGAGCAGTTCCAGCCGAAGCCGGCGTACTACGCGATCCGGGCGGCGCTGAAGTAGGGGGCCGGGCTGTCCCGCCCGGGGGCCGCCTGCTCGGACCGACCGGTGGAGCCCGCTCCCGGGCTCGACCGGTGGAGTCCGCTCCCGGGCGACCGGAGCCCCACCCCACCCCCGGCCATGGCCCGTCAGGCAGTGCCCGGGGGTGCGGTGCTCGACCGGATCACCAGTTCCGTCCCCAGTTCCACGCGCGGTGAGTCCGGGTGTTCGTCACGGGCCAGTTCGAGGACCGTGCGGACGGCCAGTTTGCCCATGTCGGCGAGGGGTTGGCGGATGGTCGTCAGCGGCGGAGCCGACCAGCGGACTTCCGGAAGGTCGTCGAAACCCACCAGGCTCATGTCCTCCGGCACCCTCAGGCCACGCCGCCTCAGCGCCTCGATCGCGCCGAGGGCCATCTGGTCGCTGGCCGCGAACACGGCGGTCGGCGGCTCGGGCAGGTCGAGGAGCTTCTCGCAGCCCGCGAAGCCGGACTCCGGATGGAAGTCGCCCGGTACGACGAGCGCCTCGTCGAGGGTGAGCCCGGCGCCTTCGAGGGCGGCGCGATAGCCGTCGAGGCGGGCCCGCGAGCAGAGCAGCCGGGGCGGCCCGGCGATCAGGCCGATCCTGCGGTGGCCGAGGGAGAGCAGGTGTTCGGTGGCCGCGAGCCCTCCCGACCAGTTGGCGGCGCCGATGGTGGGGACGTCCAGCGCGGGCGAGCCGGCCGGGTCGACGACGACCAACGGGACGCCGAGCACGCGCAGTTCGTCGTGGAGGACGGTGTCCAGCGCCGAGGTGACCAGGATGACCCCGTCGGAGGCGCGGGCGCGCAGGTTGCGCATCCACTCGCGGGCGTCGCCGGAGCGGCCGTGGATCGCGGAGACCACGGTGCCGACGCCCTCCGCGTGGGCGACCTCCTCGACTCCCCGGATGATCTCCACCGCCCAGGGGCTGTCGAGGTCGTTGAAGACCAGGTCCAGCAAGGAGGCGCGGGTGCCGGGGGCCGCGGGGCGCTTGCGGTAGCCGTACCGCTGGAGCAGTTCCTCGACCCGGGCGCGGGTGTGCGGGGACACGTCCGACCGGCCGTTGACCACCCGGGACACCGTCGGCACCGATACTCCGGCCTGCCGGGCGATCTCCGTGATGGTGACTCTGCCCCGGGGCCCGGCGTCGGCCTCGCCTGTTGTCACTTGCCCACCTCCGCGTCGGAGCCTCGAAACTTCCAGGAGTCTTCCGGAAAAGTGGGCCCATACACAAGGCGTCACAGCGAGTGATCGCCGATGGACATGCGTCGGGGCCGGTGCGCAGACGATCGCTGCGAGCCGGCCCCTCAGGTCTCCGGGCGGTACGCGGCCGCCCGGCCGTGCTCAGGCGGCCGTGGCCGCCGCGAGCGGGCGGTGCGGGGCGATGACCCGACCGTCGGGCAGGAGCTCACCGGTGTCCTCGAAGAGCAGAACGCCGTTGCACAGCAGGCTCCAGCCCTGTTCCGGGTGGTGCGCCACGAGGCGGGCGGATTCCCGGTCGGCGGAGTCGGCGGTGGGACACGGTGGCTGGTGCTGGCACATTGGTGGGATCTTTCGCTGTGTTGTGGTCATGACGTCCCCCGTTGCGATAACTCAGTCGAACCCAGTGTTGCCCTACGGGCGTCAATCCGCAGGGATTTCGCATCACCACTTCTTCACAGGTTGGAGACGCGTCACCCGGCCGGACGGTTCATCTCAACTGCACTGTCCCTTCGGGTGGTTCGAGGGGGCCGAATAGGGCTAGTCCACTGGGAGTCGGTCTTGCGTCCGGCTCGTCCGAGCAATTGTGCGCTCGTACGAGCAAAGGGTTTCTGTGTGATCCCCGGGGGATTTCGTACGACCCTAATGGCGCCTGAAACGGAGTCGTACCCCGCTACCCGGAATTCGGGGCGGGGTACGAGCGGGCGGGGCGGGGGTTCAGGCGGGTGAGCCGAGCAGTGGGGCCGGAGTCACCCGATGGGTCAGTACCGGGAGCAGTTCGGCGGCCCGGTGCGGGCGGTGCGCGGCGATGCCCGGCGGGGCCGGTGCCAGTGGGACGAGCAGGTCGGTGGCGGCGAGGTCGCCCGCGGCGGCGTCCGCCGCGCAGTCGCCGTGCAGCCACAGCGCGAGCATGTACAGGCCCGGGATCGACAGCAGGCGCGGCTGGTAGGGCTGCTGCATCACCTCGGCCTGGCGCAGCGCGCGCTCGGTGGACGCGATGTAGGGGCCCTCGAAGAAGTGCGAGAACGCCCAGCCGTCCGGGGTGAGCATGGTCTCGGCCGCGGCCACCGACCGCTCGCCGCAGCGGATCAGGAAACGCCACCCGGCCAGCCTGGTGGCGGTGCCGTCCAGGACGTGCACGGGCAGGGGGAGCTCGGGTGTGACGGGCCCCTGGGCGCGCAACAGGGAAGGGGTCCGGGCCTCGCGGACTGCGGTGGGCGAGGCGAGTGCGGTGAGGACGGAGCGAAGTGCTGGTGCGGGAGCCGGAGGGACATGCAGCGGCATGGTGGGTCGCCTCTCATTCGACAGGCACGGTGGCGCGAGGGCGGGGGCGGACGACGCTGTCAGCTCACGGGGTCAGAGAGGCGGGGGCCGGGGTCCGGTGACGCAGGTGCGGGGGTGGGGACTGCCGTACGTCACCTGACGGCAGGATCCAGGACCGCGGGTGCCAACCCTCTGCCTTGTGCGGAGTTTATACGACATATGTTCAGACGGTGTTTCGTCTAGCCGCTTCCGACGCCCAGGGCAAGGAGTCATTCGGTCGGCGATACGCGGGAATCATCCCGATACCGTGGTTACTTCGCGGCGATGACCTCGGAGAATGTTCGGGGAGCGGTCGGCCAATTCTCGTCGGCGTTTTTCACGAGTTCTTCGGGGCACTCGAAACTGCTGGCAGCCGCATGCCGAGTGAATGTGCCACCGGTCACATCCGACAGCGTAGCGGGCTCGGGGCCGCGGCGGGACGTTACCGATCGTTCCGGCTGGGCATCATCCCACGTGAATCATGACGCAGCGAGGAAGGACCCATCGATGGGGGAGAAGGTCGTGGCAGGCCAGTTCGACCTGTCCGATCGCCAGCGCTACCGCGACAAGCTCCGCACGTGCCTGACGGGGCTGGAGCGGCTTCTGGCGGAGCAGCGGTTCGATCGCCCCAAGAATCTGATGGGGCTGGAGATCGAATTGAATCTGGTCGGCACCGACGGTATGCCGAAAATGCTGAATGGAGAGGTCCTCGAACGCATCGCAAGCCGAGATTTCCAAACAGAACTCGCCATGTTCAATCTGGAAGTCAACATAGCCCCACATCGACTGGGCGGCAGGGTATTCGACCGGCTCGCGGAGGAACTCCGTACCTCGCTGGCATATGCCGACCGTAAAGCGGGCGAGCTCGACGCGGGAATCGTGATGATCGGCATTCTGCCGACCCTCGACCGGGACGACCTGGTCTCCTCCAACCTCTCCGACGTCGACCGCTACACCCTGCTCAACGACCAGATCGTGGCCGCGCGCGGTGAGGAGTTCGTGCTCGACATCGACGGGGTGGAACGTCTCACCTGCACCTCGAAGTCCATCGCCCCGGAGGCCGCCTGCACCTCCGTACAGCTGCACCTCCAAGTCACCCCGGACCGCTTCGCCGACGTGTGGAACGCCGCACAGGCGGTGGCCGGCGTGCAGATAGCCGTCGGCGCCAACTCGCCCTTCCTGTTCGGCCGTGAGCTGTGGCGCGAGTCCCGGCCGCCGCTCTTCCAGCAGTCCACGGACACCCGCCCGCCGGAACTCCAGGCGCAGGGCGTGCGGCCGCGCACCTGGTTCGGGGAGCGGTGGATCTCCTCGGCGTACGACCTGTTCGAGGAGAACCTGCGCTACTTCCCGGCCCTGCTGCCGATCTGCGACGACGAGGACCCCCTGAAGGTCCTCGACGAGGGCGGGGTGCCCTCGCTCGCCGAACTCGTCCTGCACAACGGCACGGTGTACCGCTGGAACCGGCCCGTCTACGACATCGCCGACGGTGTCCCGCACCTGCGTGTCGAGAACCGCGTGCTGCCGGCCGGCCCCACCATCACGGACGTCATCGCCAACGCGGCCTTCTACTACGGCCTCGTCCGCGCCCTCGCCGAGGAGTCGCGGCCGGTGTGGACCCGGATGCCCTTCGAGGCGGCCGCGGCCAACTTCGACGCCGCCTGCCGCCACGGCATCGACGCGCGCATGACCTGGCCCCGCCGCGGCCGGCATGGCGGCACGGTCGAGGTCGACGCGGTGAGCCTCGTACGCGACGAACTGCTGCCGCTGGCCGAGGCCGGGCTCGCGGCGTGGGGCATCGAGCGCGCCGACCGGGACCTGTATCTCGGGGTGATCGAGGAGCGGTGCCGGCGCCGGGCCAACGGGGCGTCCTGGCAGGCGGCGACCTTCCACCGGGCCCTGGAGGCGGGACTGTCGCGGGACGCTGCGCTGGCGGCCACGACACGGCGGTACGGCGAGCTGATGCGCGAGGGAGAGCCGGTGCACACCTGGCCGGTCGGGCTGCCGGAGCCGGTCCGGCTGGGGTGAGGCCCCCGCCGGGCGCGGGGTCAGCCGCTGCCGCCCTTGGCACCCGCGGCCACGATGGCCTTCAGGATCACCGTGTGGATCTGGGCGGGGTCGTTGACCTGCTGGCCGGAACCGCCGGTGGCCCCGGCGAGCTGTTGGGCCTCCGCGCGGTCGGCGCCGGGGCCCACCGCGATCACGATCAGCGGGACCGGGCGTGCCGGGCTGGAGAGCTTCTCCAGTTCGGAGATCAACGCCCCGCGCGAAATGCTGCCGGGGTCCTGGTTGACACCGTCGGTCAGTACCACCAGCGCGTTGAACTTTCCCGCGGCGTAGGAGGACGTCGCCGCCTTGTACGCGGCGAGCGTGGTGTCGTACAGACCCGTCGCACCGCCCGGCACCGGCTCCAGACCGCCGAACGCCGCCGACAGCCGCTCCCGTTGGGTGCCGCCCGCGGCCGTGCTGTCGCCCAGTCGGTTGGTCGGCACGAGGATCTTGTAGTCCTTGTCGCCGTCGAGCTTCGTGGAGAACTCCCACAGGCCGATCTCGTCCTCCTGGGTGAAGGTGGCGAGGGCCTGGAGGAGGGACGCCCTGGTGACGTCCATCCGGGAGCGGCCGGTGCCCGGCACGGTCTCCGACATGGAGGAGGACGCGTCCACGACCGTGGTGATCCGCGCACTCTGCACGGTGATCGTCCAGGTGCCGAGGGCCTCCTGGAGGGCTGTCGCGGAGGCGGGCTCACCGGCCGCCGCCGCGTACGGCTGCGGCACCCTGCCCCCGGCCTTGGCGACCAGTGAGGCCGACACCTGGTCGCCGGAGGTCCTGAACCCCCGGTCCGTCAGCAGCTGTTGCTGCTCGGGCTTGCGCAGATACGTCATGAAGCGGATCGCCGCCCGGCTCTCGTCCGTGCTCAGCCTTTTCTCGTCGACGAGCGTGAACGGGTAGTCCAGCCGCGGTGAACCGTCCTCGGGGTAGAAGAAGTCCAATCCGTCCCCGGACTCCGCCGAGGAGTTGTACGCGAAGGCCGCCTGCTCGGACAGCACCAGCGCCTGATTGCGTTTCGGATTGCCCTGCTCGGTGCCCGAGGAGTCCCGCGGCAGCGTCTCCACGAGCTGGCCGTCGCTGTCGGAGATGCGCTGCGAGAGCGCCTTCATCATCGCCGCGGCCTGCGTCGCCCCGCCCTCGACCTGTCCCGCCGCACCGCTGAGCCGGGTCAGGGCGAGCAGCCCGGACGCGCTGCGCGCGGGGTCGGCGGCGCCCAGCTTGAGGGAGTCGTCCCGCAGGGTGGCGCCCGCCAGTTCGAGCCAGCCGTACGTCTTCTTGGGCCAGCCCAGCGACTTCGCGGCGGTCGGCACCATGGCCATCCCGACCGGGCTGGAGGCGACGTTGCCAACGCGGGCCACCTCCGTGGCGCCGGAGTCCGCGGAGATCTGCTCCACCCACAGGTCCGAGTCCGGCACCCACACCTGCGCGCCGGGGTCCTTGCCGGCCACGAGCGTGTCCCTGACCTTGTACGACTCTCGCGCGGTCACCGAGATGTCGACGCAGCGCCCGTCGGAGGTGAGGTTCTCGTCGTGGGCCCGCTCGGCCGCGGTGCGCAGGGCGGGGGCCACGTCGGGGGAGGCGGCGACCTCGATCCGTACCGCCTCGTCCCGGCAGGAGGAGCCGAAGGAGAGCAGACCGCCGTGGACGGCTGCGGCCGTACCGCCGGCGACGGTCAAAACGAGCACTGTCGCGATGGCCACGGTGCGGCGGCGGGCGCGTGGGCGGGGGTCGCTGCCGCCCGCCCCATACTGATCGGGCAAGCTGTGACGTCCCATGACGGTGGTGCCCCTCCCTGTCGACTCCCCGTGCCCGGACAGCCGTATCTGGCAGGAAAAGGTGGGAGGTACGCCCCGTACGGCGTCCGTCCCCCCGACGGCCTGTCGCGCACGAACTTCGTCAGTACTCACGATCTTCGTAAGTTCTTTCGAAGGACCCTAGCGGGGCGGAGTTGGGGATGAGGCTGGATTACTCAACTGGAGGCAGGTGTGCAGGCGGAGGAAGGGGCAGTGGCCGATTCTTTTCCGCAGAGGGCGCTCTCACGGAAGTTCTTCCGTGACGAGACGCTGCTCGTTCTGGGGCTTTCGCTCGGTGCGAGCGGTGTGTCCGCGCTGATCAGTTTTGTCGGATCGGTCACCAAACCAGGGGGTCTCAGGGACCAGGCGGCGACCCTCAACGCCTCGGCCGCGCCCGGCCGTCCCTGGCTGGATCTCGCCTGGCAGCTCTTCGGGATCGCGTCGGCCCTGGTGCCCGTCCTCCTGGTCGCGCACTTCCTGCTGCGCGAGGGGCAGAGCCTCAGGACCCTCGGCTTCGACCGCACCCGGCCGGGCCCCGACCTCGCCCGCGGGGCCGGGATCGCGGCCGTGATCGGCAGCACCGGAATCGCCTTCTACCTGGCCGCGCGCGGCCTGGGCTTCAACCTCACCGTGGTGCCGGAGGCCCTGCCCGACGTGTGGTGGAAGTACCCGGTGCTGATCCTCTCGGCGATGCAGAACGCGATCCTCGAAGAGGTGATCGTCGTCGGCTATCTGCTGCGCCGGCTGAACCAATTGGGCTGGACGCCGGGCACCGCCCTGGTGGCCAGTTCCGTACTGCGCGGCAGCTACCACCTCTACCAGGGCGTCGGCGGCTTCATCGGCAACATGGTCATGGGCGTGGTGTTCGTCTACCTGTACCGGCGGTGGGGCCGGGTGGGCCCCCTGGTGGTGGCGCATTCGCTGCTCGACATCGGGGCGTTCGTGGGATACGCGCTGCTCGCCGGGAAGGTGGGCTGGCTGCCGACCGCGTGATCAGGCGAGCAGCTCGCCCTCGATGACCGTGACCGCACGGCCCGTCAGCAGCGTGCGCTCACCGCGCAGCCCGGTGCGGACCCGGCCGGACCGGGGCGAGGCCTGCAGTCCGGTGAGATCCGTACGGCCGAGCTGCTCCGACCAGTAGGGCGCCAGGGCGGTGTGGGCGCTGCCGGTGACCGGGTCCTCGTCGATACCGACGTTCGGGAAGAAGCAGCGGGAGACGAAGTCGTAGCCCAGGTCCGGATTCTCGGCGCGGGCGGTGGCGATGATCCCGCGCTCCGAGTAGGCGGCCAGGGCCTTGAGATCCGGGCGCAGGGCGTGGACGGTCTTCTCGTCGGCCAGCTCGAGCAGCAGGTCGCCGATGTTCGGGCCGGTGTCGAAGGCGGTGAGCGGCTCGGTGCCCAGCGCCTCGGCGACCCCCTCGGGAAGCGCGACCCGGGTGAGCGGGGCCGTCGGGAAGTCCAGGGTGATCGAGCCGTCCTCGCCGGGTGTGGCGACGAGGACCCCGCTGCGGGTCGCGAACCGTACCGGATCCCGGTGGATGCCGGTGCTGAACAGGACGTGGGCCGTGGCGAGCGTCGCGTGGCCGCACATGTCGACCTCGGTGGCGGGCGTGAACCACCGCAGCGCCCAGTCGGCCTCGCCACCCCCGGGGAGCCGGTGCGCGAAGGCCGTCTCTGCGTGGTTGACCTCCAGGGCGATGTTCTGGAGCCGCTCGTCGTCCGGGAAGGTGTCGTCCAGGAGCAGGACCCCGGCCGGGTTGCCGGCGAAGGCTCGGTCGGTGAAGGCGTCGACGATTCGGATACGCATGGGCTGACGGTACGGGGCGGTCCGGCGCCGGGGACAAGGCCAATCCGGATTCGCTGGACCGATTTCCCCATCGATTCTCCGCACCGAGAAGTGACCTGGCTCACAAGCTGTCACAGGGGCCTCCCGCCCGGTGTCTTGAGGCCGAACCCCTTGAGACGGAGGAGACACCATGAGCACCGAAGTCATCGTGATCGGCGGCGGATACGCGGGTGTCATGGCGGCCAACCGCCTGACCCTGCGCGACGACGTGACCGTGACCCTGGTCAACCCGCGCCCGAGCTTCGTCGAGCGGATCCGGCTGCACCAGCTGGTCGGCGGCTCCCACGACGCGGTCGTCCCCTACCGGAAGGTCCTTGCCGAGCGGGTCCGGCTGGTCGTCGACACCGTGACCGGGATCGACGCGGCGGGGCGCAACGTGAGCCTGGCGAGCGGAGAGACGCTCGGATACGACTACCTGGTCTACGCGGTGGGCAGCGGCAGCGCCGACCCGGACGTGCCCGGAGCGGCCGAGTTCGCCCGTCCGATCGCCACACTGGAGGACGCGCGGCGACTGCGGCCCCTCGTCGACGCCCTGCCCTCGACGGCTCCGGTGACGGTGGTGGGGGCCGGCCCGGCCGGTATCGAGACCGCCGCCGAACTGGCGGAGGAGGGCCGCGCGGTGACCCTCGTCTGCGGCGGCGTGCTCGGCCCGTACCTGCACCCGCGGGGCCGGCTCTCGGTCGCGCGGCGCCTCACCCGGCTCGGGGTGACCGTCCTCGAAGGCCCCGGCACCAAGGTCACGGCCGTGACCCGCGACGCCGTACGGCTCGACGACGGGCGCGAGCTCCTGAGCGAGGTGACCATCTGGACCGCCGGATTCGGCGTGCCGGACCTGGCCGCGCGCAGCGGGCTGAGCACCGACGCCCTGGGCCGCCTGCGCACCGACGAGACCCTGACCAGCGTGGACGACGAGCGCATTGTCGCCGCCGGCGACTCGGCGGCGCCGTCGGACCTGCCGTACCGGATGGGCTGCCAGTCCGCGGTACAGCTGGGCCCGCAGGCCGCGCAGACCGTGCTCAGCCGGATCGCGGGCGAGCGGCCCGCCACCGCCGACGTCGGGTTCGCCGGCCAGTGCATCAGCCTGGGCCGTCGTGTCGGGATCTTCCAGTTCGCGCGCAAGGACGACACCGCGATCAGCCTCCACCTCGGCGGTTTCCTCGGTGCGAAGCTCAAGGAGATCGTCTGCCGGAGCACCGTCTGGCAGCTCGGGTACGAGGCGCGCAAGCCCGGTGTCCGCACCTGGTGGGCGAAGGACGCCACGCGCGGGCAGAAGCTGACCGAAGCGCGGGCCACCGCCGACCAGGCGGCCTGAGCCGCGCGTTCCACGGGGGAAGGACCCACACATGAGCGAGCACACCACCGACCCGGCGACCGAGACGTTCGTCGCCCACCGCAACCTGCTCTTCACCGTCGCCTACGAGATGCTCGGCTCGGCGGCCGACGCGGAGGACGTCCTCCAGGAGACCTGGCTGCGGTGGGTCAGGGTCGACCTCGCGCAGGTCCAGGACCGGCGCGCCTACCTGGTCCGCATCACCACCCGCCAGGCTCTCAACCGGCTGCGCACCATGACCCGCCGCAAGGAGGCGTACGTGGGGCCCTGGCTGCCCGAGCCGCTGCTCACCGCGCCGGACGTGGCCGAGGACGTGGAACTGTCCGAGAGCCTGTCGATGGCGCTGATGTGTGTCCTGGAGACCTTGTCACCGACCGAGCGTGCGGTGTTCGTGCTGCGGGAGGTGTTCGACGTCGACTACGACGAGATCGCGGCCGCCGTGGAGAAGAGCCCCGAGGCGGTGCGCCAGATCGCCCACCGCGCCCGCCGCCACGTCGACGCCCGGCGGCCCCGCAGGGCGGCCTCCGCAGGTGAGACGCGGGCAGCGGTGGAGTCGTTCCGGCGCGCCCTGGAGACCGGCGACCTCCAGGGACTGCTCGACGTGCTCGCCCCCGACGTCGTCCTGGTCAGCGACGGCGGCGGCGTCAAGCAGGCCGCGCCCCGGCCGATCGCCGGCGCCGACAAGGTGGCCCGCTTCATCAGGGGCGGTATCGCCAAGTTCACCGTCACGCTGACCGGCGAGGCCACCGAGGTCAACGGCAGCCCGGCGCTCGTCCTTCGGGTGAACGGCGAGATCGACGGCGTCCTCGCGGCCCGCGTCGAGGACGGCCGTATCACCGGCCTGTACTACGTCCGCAACCCGGAGAAGCTGACCCGGGTCGGGTCGCAGACTCCGCTGACCCTGCGACCGGCGGCGACAGGGGAGTGACACACCGCCCGCCGAACACCCATTGCGCTCTCGACGCCGAGCATTCATTATCAGGATTCCTGTTAATTTAATCTTGTAGCGATGGGTGTTCAGTCATGCCGTTCAGCCCCGGAATCAAGGCCAGGGGGATCCAGCTCCTGCTCGGCTGCGTGATGTCCCGTGTGCACAAGGACCTGCGCTTCACCGACATCCCGGCGCGCACCGAGCCCCTTCGGGTGGAGACCGGCGCCGGGCCGGTGACGTGCACCGTCTACCGCCCGCCGGCCACCGATGCCCCCGCCCCCGTGTACGTCAACTTCCACGGCGGCGGGTTCGTGGTCGCCCGCCCCGAGCAGGACGACCACATCTGCCGCTACATCGCCGCCACGGCCGGCTGTGTCGTGATCAACGTCGACTACGCGGTCTCGCCCCAGCGGCCCTACCCCGCGCCCGTCACCCAGGCCTACGACGTCACCGCGTGGGTCGTCGAGAACGGCGCCGCCGGCGGCTGGGACGGTTCGCGGCTCGCTGTCGGCGGACACAGCGCCGGGGGCAACCTGACCGCCGCGGTGTGCCGCCTGGCCAGGGAGCGCGGCACCTTCACCCCCCGGCTCCAGATCATCGACTCCGCACCGACGGACCAGCTCGCCGACCCGGCCACCAAGCGGTCCCTCGTCGCCAAGCCGCTGCTCACCCCGCAGATCATGCGGATCTTCACCGCCGCCTACGTCCCCGACCCCGCCGATCGCGCCCACCCCCTCGTCTCGCCCGGACTCGCCGACGACCTCGCGGGCCTTCCTCCCGCCCTGGTCATCACCGCGGAGAACGACCGCCTGCGCGACGAGGGGGACGCCTACGCCAAGGCCCTGGAGGCGGCCGGGGTTCCGGTCACCCACCGCGTCTTCGAGGGCGTCGACCACTACTTCACCCACACGGGCCCGGTCACGGCCGGAAAAGAGGCCATCGACCTGATGGCCACCACGCTGCGCGACGCCTTGAGCTGACCCTCCTCGGCACTGCCATGGGGCCTTGCCACGCGATCGGTTCCGATATATCGTTGAAGCATCGCGACAGATCAACGATGGAATGGAGTGATGGCGATGCGTTCCCACGGATTCGAGCGTGGACACGGTGGAGCCGGTCGTCGGGGCCGTGGTGGTCCCGAGAGCCTGCGGGCCGCCTTCGGGCCCTTCGGTCCGGGCGGTCCCGGTGGCCCCGGTTTCGGAGGGCCGGGCTTCGGCCCCGGGCCCTGGGGGCCGAGGGGTCGGGGCGGACCCAGGGGGAGGGCGCGGCGCGGCGACGTGCGCGCCTCGATCCTGGCCCTGCTCAAGGACCGGCCGATGCACGGTTACGAGATGATCCAGGAGATCGCCGAGCGCAGTGGCGGGGCGTGGAAGCCCAGCCCCGGCTCGGTGTACCCCACCCTCCAGTTGCTGGAGGACGAGGGGCTGATCTCCAGTGAGACCGAGGGCGGCAAGAAGCTGTTCTCGCTCACCGAGGCCGGCCGTAGCGCGGCCGACGAGGGTCCCGACGCGCCCTGGGAGGAAGCCTCCCGCGGCATCGACTTCGAGGCACTCGGCGAGATCCGGCAGGCCGGCTTCGGTCTGATGGAGGCCTTCGGCCAGGTCTGGAAGACCGGCAGCAAGGAACAGCGCGAGAAGGCGGTGGCCGTCATCAACGAGGCCCGCAAGAAGCTGTACCTCATCCTCGCCGACGAGGGCTGATCACAGGCGTACGGCGGTGACTGCGCCCCGGGAAGAGATTCCCGGGGCGTCTTCGCGTGCCCTGCCGTCAGGACACCAGCCCGGCCAGTTTCCGCAGCGATTCGTTGAGGGCGGCGGTGCCCGAATCCTTCAGTTTGCCCGCCATCAGCGAGACGGCGGCGCCCGTGAACTCGCCGTCGATCCGGACCGTGGTGGCGTCGCCGTCGGGCGTCAGTGTGTAGCGCGTGGCCACGCTCACCGCCATCGGGCCCTTGCCCCGGATGGCGAACAGCCGGGCCGGCTCCACCTGGTCGATGGTCCACTCGACCTCGGCGGGGAAGCCCATCAGCTTCATGTTCTCCTGGAAGGTCCCGCCCGGTTCGAGGACCGTCGGGCCGCCCTTGGGGAAGCTGGTGTGCGTCGCGTTCCACTCCCCGTACGCGGACCAGTCGGTGAGCTGGGCCCAGACCTTCTCCGCGGGTGCCGGGATGCGTGCCTCCGCGCTGATTTCCGCCATGCGGCCACCTCTTCGTGTGGGCTGTGGTGTCGCGGAAAGTAGCCGCAGGGGCTGCAACATTCAATACTGATTGACCGTCAGAAAGTGTGGGGGCGTGGGACGTTCAGCCCACCCGACGTATCTCCGCCGCGTCGATGAGGTCCCACGCGCGCGGGAACGCGCTCTCGTCGTGACAGTGCCACGCCTCCCAGAACAGGTCGGCGAGCAGCGCGTCCTCCGGGGCGTACACCCGGTACACGTACCGCTTGCCGTCCACGGCCGGCAGCGTCACCAGCCAGCTCCAGCTCTCCACGCCTGTGTGGGACGACCGGCGGTCGCGTGGCGGTTGCGCGAGAGGCGCACGACAAGGCGGCGCGCCACCGGGACACAAAGGTCTGATGTCCTCCGTAAGGAGGAGATCGCGGCCGCGGGCTCCGCTCTCCGTGGGACGCGAAGATGCTTCCCCTCGGGGATGTCCGGATGAGCCGGGGCTGATGGGGTGGGGGATGTGCACCCCCATATCCCCCGGCAGTCGGCCCGCGAACCGAGCGGCCCGCCGCCGGGCCGTCCGGACGACGACGTCAGGCTCAGCGCGGAACTGACAGCGGTGGTGTCCGGTGCCCGCAGGCGCGCACTGAGGGACGGGGACCGGCAGATCGACACGGCCCATCTGCTGCACTCGCTGCTGGACGCCGACGCCGAGGCGTACGCCGTCCTCGACGCGGAACCCCAGCTGCCGCGGCTCCTCGGGTATCTCGTGCAGCGCAGCATCGGCTACGGACTGCGCTGGCAGGGCACCGTCGAGGACTCCGGCGCGGTCCCCGTGGTGACGGCGGCCGACGGTTTCTCGCCGCTCGCCGCGGGCGCCATGGAACACGCCCGCGCCCGGGCTGCGCACCGCGCCGACGGGCCCGCCCGCGGGATCGACCTGCTCGCGGCCATTCTGGTGGACCCCGAGTCCCGGGCCGTAGAGGTGCTGACCCGGGCGGGAATTGACGCCCGGGCCGTGTTCGCGCGGATCGACGACCACCAGCCCGGAGGCCTGTGGGACGGCCCGCCCCGGTCCAGCCGCTGAGACAGGAGTCAACGGGCGTGACGCTCATGTCGTCCCCTGTCATCATGGGCCGGTGCATACGTCTGAGAGCAGCAGGGCGGCCGGTGACGGCAAGGGAGTCGGTCCCGGTGACGGCAAGGGTGTCGGGCTCGGTCTCGCGCTGGTGTCCGCGCTCGCCTTCGGCGGATCCGGGGTCGCGGCCAAGCCGTTGATCGAGGCGGGTCTCGATCCGCTCCACGTGGTGTGGCTGCGGGTGGCGGGCGCCGCCCTGGTGATGCTGCCGCTCGCCGTCCGCCATCGCGCGCTGCTGCGCAGCCGTCCGGCTCTGCTGGCCGGCTTCGGGCTGCTCGGCGTGGCGGGCGTACAGGCCTTCTACTTCGCCTCGATCTCCCGTATCCCGGTCGGTGTCGCCCTGCTCGTCGAGTACCTCGCCCCGGCCCTGGTGCTCGGCTGGGTGCGGTTCGTGCAGCGGCGGCCGGTCACCCGCGCCGCCGCGTTCGGCGTGGTCCTCGCGGTCGGTGGACTCGCCTGTGTCGTCGAGGTCTGGTCGGGCCTGAGCTTCGACGCCCTCGGACTGCTCCTCGCGCTCGGCGCCGCCTGCTGCCAGGTCGGCTACTTCGTCCTGTCCGACCAGGGCAGCGACTCCGGCGAGGCCCCCGACCCGCTCGGCGTGATCGCGTACGGCCTGCTCGTGGGCACCGCCGTCCTGACCGCCGTGGCCCACCCCTGGACGATGGACTTCTCCGTCCTTGCGCAGCGCGCCGACATGAACGGCACCCCGGTCGCGGCCGGGCTGCTGCTCGGCTGGATCGTGCTGATCGCCACCGTCCTCGCTTACGTCACCGGAGTGGTCTCGGTACGCAGGCTCTCACCGGCGATAGCGGGGGTCGTGGCCTGTCTCGAAGCGGTCGTCGCGACCGTCCTCGCCTGGGTGCTGCTGGGCGAACACCTCTCGGCACCGCAGATCGTGGGCGGCGCGGTCGTCTTGCTGGGCGCCTTCATCGCGCAGTCCTCGACCCCGGCCAAGGGCTCCGTGGAGCCGGTCGCGGCCGGTGCCGCCGAAAGTCGGTTGTCCGCCCGGGAAAACGCCCTCTAGGCTTCGGGATCATGCATACGCGCACTCTCATCGTCTCTCCGCCGGCCGCCTGAGGCGGGCCCTCCGGAGACCACGCCCGGTCCGTCGCCGGGCTGAACGGTGCTGCCCGCAGACGAAGTCCGCGGACCCCGCCGGTGAGCGGGCGTCCTCTTCCGAACTTCCGCGCCTCGGCGCGACTGCGGAGAGAACACGTGTCGCATGCTTCCTCAGGCCTGCCCGTAGGGCGAGGCCTCGTCTACCTGATCATCGCCGGTACCACCTGGGGCACCGCCGGAGCGGTAGCCTCCCTGACCTACCGGACCAGTGACCTGGGCCCGGTGTCCCTGTCCTTCTGGCGCTGCACGACCGGGCTGGCGGTGCTGCTCGCCGTCCGTCTCGTACGGCCACGCGCGCGTACGGCCATCTCGGAACCGTTCGGCCGCAGGGCCTTGCGGGTCGGCGCGTCGGGCGTCGGGCTCGCGGTGTTCCAGACCGCCTACTTCGCCGCCGTACGGTCCACCGGGCTCGCCGTGGCCACGGTCGTCACCCTCGGCGCCGGACCCGTGCTCATCGCGCTCGGGGCCCGCCTCACCCTCGGGGAGCGGCTCGGGCGCGGCGGAGCCGTCGCCGTCGCCGGAGCACTCGCCGGACTCGGTGTGCTGATGCTGGGCGGTGCGGACGCGTCGGTACGCCCGACGGGTGTGCTGCTCGGGCTGCTGTCGGCGGCCGGCTGCTGTGTGATGACGCTGATCACCCGCGCCGCCCGGGCGGAGTCCTCCGGGACGTCCGTGGCGGTGTTCGCGGTCACCAGCCTCTGTCTGCTGCCCCTCGCGCTGGACGAGGGCCTGCTCCCGCACACGGCCCGACCCGGGCTGCTCCTGGTTCTGCTGGGCTACCTGGCGACCGTCCCCACGGCTCTCGCCTACGGCCTCTACTTCGCGGCCGCCGCGGTCGTCCGCTCCACCACCGTCTCCGTGATCATGCTGCTCGAACCGGTGAGCGCGGCGGTCCTGGCCGTCCTGCTGTTCGGTGAGCGCCTCACCCCGGCCGTCGTCCTCGGCACCGTGCTGATGCTGGGCGCGGTCGCGGGACTCGCGGTGACGGAGGCGCGGGTACCCGCCTGACAGACGGAGGGGCCCTTCTCGGTGAAGGGCCCCTCCTTCAGGCGCGCTGCCGCCGCAGCAGGTGTTCGCGTGCCGCCGCGTCTCCGGGACCGCCCCGGTCCGCCAGCCCGTCCGCGATCCGCTCCCGCACCTCCGCGGTCCGCTTGCCGGCGTACTTGAACTTCGCCCGTACGCCGGTCACTTCGAGCCGCAGCCCGCGAATCCCCGACAGCATCCTCCCGAACGGCACCTCGCCGACCGCCACGCGCGCGGAGCCGCCCTCCGGCTGGAAGTGGCCGACCTGCTGGTTCAGGAGCGAGGCCTTCTCGGCCGGGTCGTCCACCACGTGGGCCCGGCAACGCAGCTGGACCGCCGCGTAGAAGCTGGTGGGCGTGCCGTGCTCGGACGGTCCGTCCGGGTCGGCCTGCCACGGGCCCGGGATGTACGCGTAGTCGTCGACCACGCTCAGCAGGCAGTCCGGACTCGCCTCCAGCGCACCCCACAGCGGGTTGGGCCGCGCGAGGTGGGTGAGGACCTCGCCCCGTGCGGGGTCGAAGGCGAAGTGCAGCGGCTGGACGAACGGATGCTCGCCCGCGAGGCCGTTGACGGCGAGCTGCCCGAAGTCGTGGACGGCCAGCCACTGTTGCCACTCGGCGTCGTCCCGGGCCGCGTCCCAGGGGTGGATCAGCATCACAGCACCGCCAGGTAGTCCGGGACCTCGGTACCGGGGACCAGGTCGGCGTCGGCGACCGGGGTGCCGTAGCCCTTGCGCAGCGGGACCACGCCGGCCCAGTGGGGGAGGGCGAGGTCCTCGGGTTCGTCGTTGACACCGCCGGTGCGGAGCTTGGCGGAGACCTCGTCGAGGTCGAGGCGGATGACGGCGGTGGCGGCCAGCTCCTTCTTGTTGGCGGGCCGGGAGTCGTGAGCCCGCCCGGGAACCACATGGTCGACCAGGGCGTCGAGGGCGAGGCGCTTCTCCTCGGGGTCCGTGACGTCGTACGCGAGTCCGTGCACCACCACGGACCGGTAGTTGATCGAGTGGTGGAAGGCCGAGCGGGCCAGGATCAGCGCGTCGACGTGGGTGACCGTCAGGCACACCGGCAGCCCGGGGTCGGCCTGGCCGGTCATCCGCAGCGGGCGCGAACCGGTCGAGCCGTGGACGTACAGGCGCTCGCCCACCCGCCCGTACAGCGTGGGCAGCACCACCGGAGTGCCGTCCCGGACGAAGCCGAGGTGGCAGACGTAGCCCTCGTCGAGTATCGAGTGCACCAGGTCCCGGTCGTACGAGGCCCGGTCGGGGGAGCGCGTCGGGACGGTGCGGTCGGTCGGCGCGTAGGCGGTCGGCTCCGGCGTGGTCGCGGTGGTCCCCTGCATTGCGGTCTCCATTGCACTAGTGCATAATCTGCTTTGTGCTAGGAGAATATCGGATCACAGGGCGACGCGCAGCAGAGATTGCGGCCGGCATCGAGCGCGCGGTGGGTGCCGGAAAGCTGGAGCCCGGCCAACTGCTGCCTCCCATGCGAGAGTTGGCGAACGAGCTGGGGGTGAATCCCAATACGGTCGCGGCGGCGTACCGCACTCTGCGGGAGCGCGGGGTCATCGAGACCGCCGGGCGCAGGGGCAGCCGGGTCCGGTCGAAGCCGGCGACCACGGGGCGCGAGTACATCGGGGTCGAGGTCCCGGACGGCGTGCGGAACGTGGCGAACGGCAACCCGGACCCCGCACTGCTGCCCCCGTTGGCGCCTGCCTTCGCGGCGGCCGCCGCACAGGGCGACCGCGAGCCGGTCCTGTACGGAGAGGCGAGTGTGGACCCGGACCTGGCGCGCCTGGCGCGCAAGGCCCTCGACGCGGACGGCGTTCCGGACGGCCCTCTCGCCGTCGCCTCCGGATCCCTCGACGTGATCGAGCGCGTCCTGGCCGCCCACCTCAAGCCGGGTGACACGGTCGCCGTGGAGGACCCCGGCTGGGGGAGCCTCCTCGACCTGGTCCCGGCGCTGGGGCTGCGGATCGCCCCGGTGGGCGTCGACGACGAGGGGCCGCGTCCCGAAGACGTACGCCGGGCCCTGGAGTCGGGCGCGCGAGCCCTGATCGTCACCGACCGGGCCCAGAACCCGACCGGCGCCTCGGTGACCGCCACACGTGCGCGTGCCCTCCGCGCGGTCCTCGAGGAGCATCCGGACGTCCTCCTCGTCGAGGACGACCACGGCCACGGCATCGTCGACCTCCCCCTGCACCCCCTGGCCGGAGTCACCCGCCACTGGGCCTTCGTCCGCTCGGTGGCCAAGGCCTACGGCCCCGATCTGCGCCTTGCCGTGCTCACCGGCGACGAGGTCACCGTCGACCGTGTCCACGGCCGCCACCGCCTGGGCCCCGGCTGGGTCAGCCGAATCACCCAACGGGCGGTGGCGCACCTGTGGGCGGACGGCGTGCTCGACACCACGAGGGTTGCGGCCGCCTACCGCGAGCGCCGCGACCGGCTGATCGACGCACTGGCGAAACGCGGAGTCGAGGCCCACGGCCGCAGCGGTCTCAACGTGTGGATCCCGGTCCCGGACGAGACGGGCGCGGTGTCCCGCCTGCTGCACGCGGGCTGGGCGGTGGCCCCGGGAGCCCGCTTCAGGATGGGCGCCCCGCAGGGAATCAGGGTGACGGTGGCGACGCTGGGGGGCGACGAAGTCCCCCCGCTGGCGGACGCGATCGCGAAGTCTGTGGGCCCGGCATCGACGCGGAACCATGTATAGAGGCGGAAAGCCAACCTACCCAGGGGCGCGGCCTGCCACATGCGACCCGCGCCCGCCAACAGTCCACGCATCCCACCCCCTTAGGAACCCCGCCGCACCTGAGTCAACGCGGCCCCCGCCATAACGACCACGCCGACTCCCCGAGCACCGCGATCCCCGCCCCCGTGGCGATGACCGGAATGAAGTACGTGACCATCTGCGCGGTCGTCGGCCCCACCTCCGCCACCAGCCCGTACTGCAGGAGCACGGCCACTCCCGTACCGAGCGCGCCGAGACCGGCGACGGCAAGCAGGGGAAGCACCTCGATGTGCGTCGGTATCCCGGCGAACAGCGGTGTGATGACCGCCAGTTGCAGTGTGGCCAGCAGCAACTGCGCCCCCGTCAGGGATATGTGGGAGTACCCCACCCCCGCCAGCGTCCGCCGCACGTAGATCCACCCGATGGGATAGCTGAGCGAGGCCAGCAGAGCCATCACCGTGCCGGCGAAGTCCAGCCCGCTGAAGCCCTGCCACGCACCGAGAACGGTCAGCACTCCCAGAAACCCGAGCCCCAGCCCCGCGACACGCACGCGCGTGGGCCGGTCCTCGGACAGTGCGACGAGGGACAGAACCATCCCCCACAACGGTGAGGTCGCGTTGCAGATCCCCGCCAGCGTGGACGGGATCGTCAACTCCGCGTAGGCGAAGAGCGAGAACGGCAGCGCGTTCAACAGGAACGCGGCTACCGCCAGGTGCCCCCATGTCCGCACCCCGCGAGGCAGCCGCTGCCGCTTCACCACCATTGCCCCCACCAGCACTAGCGCCCCGAACAACAGGCGGCCGAGCGTCACCTGGAACGGCGCGTACCCCTCGGTGCCCACCTTGATGAGCAGAAAGCTGAATCCCCAGATCAGCGACAGCACGCCGAAGCGCAGGCGCCAGTCGAGGGCAGGGCGGCGGGAGTCCCGAACCGGGGCTTCGGTGACGGTCGCGGTGGTCATGCCGACCACGATCCAGCACATGATCTCGTAGCACAAGCGAGAATTTCAGCGAGATATCTCGTAGGATCGCTTACATGTTGAACCTGGAGCGTCTGCGCACCCTCGACGCCCTCGCCCGGCACGGCTCGGTCAGCGGCGCCGCCGAGGGCCTGCACATCACGACCTCGGCCGTCTCCCAGCAGATGTCCAAGCTGGAGCGCGAGGTCGGCCAGCAGCTCCTCGCCAAGAACGGCCGGGGGGTGCGGCTCACCGACGCCGGCCGGCTCCTCGCCGACCACGCGGCACGCATCCTGTCCCAGGTCGAACTCGCCCAGTCCGACCTGGAGGCCCAACGCGGCCAAGTGGTCGGGGAGTTGCGACTCGCCGCGTTCCCGACGGCAGCGCGTGGACTGTTCCCCGTCGCGATCGCCGGACTGCGCTCGGCGCATCCGGACCTGCGGATCGGCTCGCGCGAGATGGAGCCGGAGGCCGCGGTCCTCGCCGTGCTCCGCGGGGACCACGACCTCGCGGTCGTCCTGGACTGGTACAACAAGCCCCTGCCCATGCCGGAGGGGCTGGTGAAGGCCTCGATCGTCGACGACACGGCCGATGTGGCGATGCCCGCGACCCACCGCCACGCGCACCGCAGCGAGGTCGACCTGGAGGACTTCGCCGACGACGACTGGATCACCTGGGGCGAGGGGGAGTTCTGTGACGAGTGGCTGATGCACACCCTGCGCTCCAAGGGCATCGAACCGCGCGTCGCGCACCGCGCGGAGGAGCATCCGACCCAACTCGCCCTGGTCGGCGCCGGACTCGGCGTGTGCGTGGCGCCCCGGCTGGGGCGCGGGCCGGTCCCGGAGGGCGTGCGGACCGTGCCCGTGCGGCAGTCGGTCAGCCGGCACATCTACGCCGTGTGGCGTGCGGACGCCGACCGCCGCCCGTCGATCCGGGCGGCGGTCGAGGCACTGAAGTCGGCTGCGGAGAAAGCCGTTTGCGCCTGAACCCGTGCGGTCCGGCGGAACGGGCCCGCGTCAAGGCGCCGGTGAGGCGCTGTCCTTCGCGGTCGTCGTCCGCCGGACAGGCCTACGCCGAGCCGAGCTTGCGGAAGTCCCAGGAGACGATCTTCTCCGGGGTCAGCCGTATCCACGCGTGCCGTCCGTCGTGCGGCATCTCCTCCAGGCGGAAGTTCTTGCGGGCGAACAGCGTCTCCGGGACGTCGAGTTCCGCGCACAGCTCGCCGGTTCGGGGAGCCTCGCCCACGAAGTCCACGGCACCTGACAGCTCCACGCCCTGCAGCTCGTCGTACTCCTCACCCGTGTCGACCACGATCGCGACCCGCGGATCGCGGCGCAGGTCCGTCCAGCGCTTGCTGCGCACCACGGAGTACAGCCACATCGAGGTGCCGTCCCAGGCGAACCACAGCGTGCTCACATGCGGAGCGCCGTCGGTGGAGACCGTGGCGACCCGGCAGGTGCGCTGGCTGGTGAGGAACTCGTCCAGCTCGCCCGGCGTCATCATGATCTTCCGGCCCCGGCGCTGAGTGACGGTCATACATCCCCCTCTGTCTCTCACGTCGTGCCAGAGGAGAGATCCTCTGACATCACGTCAGAAAAGGATGGGTTGTCTTCCGTCTCCACGCAATGGTGGCTACTGTCACCGGCTCCGGACCACCGGCGACGAGGGGGAGCCGTGCCGTCGTACGACCGACTCAGCGAACTGCTCGATCCCGGGGCCACCGTCCTGCTCACCGTCGAGTGCCAGCAAGGCGTCGTCGGACCGCAGAGCGCGCTGCCCGAACTCGCCCACGCGGCACGGGCCTCGGGCGCTCTCGCCAACGTCGCCCGCCTGGTCGCCGCCGCGCACGACAGCGGGGTCCAGGTGATCCACGCGATCGCCGAACGCCGTCCGGACGGGCGCGGCGCGAACCGCAACGCCCGCCTCTTCAGCGCCGCCGAGCGCCTGCCCGTCCAGCAGCTCTCCGGGACCACCGCGGTGCGGGTGGCGGCCCCGATCGAGGTGCGCGAGGAGGACTTCGTCGTACGGCGGCTGCACGGCCTGTCGCCGATCCAGGGCACCGAGGTCGACGCGCTGCTGCGCAACCTCGGCTGCCGCACCCTGGTCGTGACCGGGGTCTCCGCCAACGTGGCGGTGCCCAACGCCGTCTTCGACGCGGTGAACCGCGGCTACAGGGCCGTGGTGGTGACGGACGCCGTCGCCGGGGTGCCCTCCGACTACATCCCGGCGATGATCCGTCACACGCTCGCCCTCGTCGCCACCCTCGCGACCACGGACGAGGTGCTGGCCTGTCTGCAACGGTCCCGCCGCGGGTGACATCTCATGCGAGCGAGATGGAGTCGCCGCTGACGGTGATCTTCTCCTCGGGCAGCGGCTGGGTCGCAGGACCCTTCTTCACGCTGCCGTCGGCCACCGAGAACTCGCTCTTGTGGCACGGACAGGTGATGACCCCGTCGGTGATGCCCGACACCGCGCATCCCTGGTGGGTGCACTTCGACGAGAACGCCTTGAACTGACCCGCCGTGGGCTGGGTGACCACGACCCCCGAGTCCTTGAAGATCTTGCCGCCGCCCTCGGGGATGTCCGAGGTCTTCGCCAGGACGCTGCCGGCGGCGGCCGTGTCCGACGACGAGGAGGGCTCGTCCTCCGACCCGCACGCGTTCAAGGTGAGGGCGAGCCCCGCCGCGCCGACCGCCGCCACGACGACCCGGCGACTGGGGGCCGATGCGGGATGAATCGATTCGCTGGCCATGCTGACGTCCCCTTCCACGGAATCCGAACTGCCCTGAGGTACGGCCCCGGAGTGCCTGTTGTTCAGACACCCCCCAGTAACCTGGGGCGATGCTCAAGGAAGCCATCGCGACCCGCTACATCACGCCTCTGCGTGAGGGCGGCTCGCTGCCGGGGCTCGTCGAGGCCGACGACCGCGGGACGTACGTCATCAAGTTCACCGGCGCGGGCCAGGGTCGCAAGACGCTGGTCGCCGAGGTGGTGGCCGGGGAGCTCGCCCGCCGGCTCGGCTTCCGGGTGCCGCGGCTCCGCACGCTCGACCTCGACCCCGACCTGGGACTCGGCGAGCCGGACGAGCGGGTGCAGGAGCTTCTCAAGTCCAGCGGCGGCACGAACCTCGGCATGGACTTCCTCTCCGGAGCGCTCGGCTTCGACCCGCTCGCCTTCCCGGTGAGCCCCGAGGAGGCGGGCCGGATCGTCTGGTTCGACGCGCTGGTCAACAACGTCGACCGCTCCTGGCGCAACCCCAACCTGCTGTGGTGGCGGCGCGAGGTGTGGCTCATCGACCACGGTGCGACCATGATCTGGCAGCACAACTGGCCCGGCGCCGAGAAGTCCGCCGCCCGTCCCTACGACGCCTCGGACCACGTCCTGAGGCCCTTCGCGCCGGACGTCGCCGCTGCCGCCGCCGAACTGGCCCCCCGGGTCACCGAGGACCTGCTCGCCGAGGTCACCGCCGAGATCCCGGACGCCTGGCTGGCGGAGGAGCCCGGCTTCGGCACCCCGGACGAGCTCAGGAGGGCGTACGCCCGGCCCCTGCTCCTGCGGGCCGCCGCGGTCCACGAACGCATCACCGGCATCGAGGGGGGCAAGTGAGCGAGCGCCACATCCACATGGCCGGCAGCGTGGTCGAGCGCCACGTCATCAGGGGCGGCCGCAGCAGCGAGCGGGACGTCTACGAGTACGCCCTGCTGCGGGTCGTCCCCCGGATCGAGCGCGGTGAGTGCATCAACGCCGGCGTGCTCGTGTACTGCCGCGCCAAGGCCTACGTCGGCGTGCGCACCCACCTCGACGAGGACCGGCTGCGGGCGCTCGACCCGGACGCGGACGCGGCCGGTGTCCGGGCCGCGCTGCGGGCCGTCGAGGCGGTCTGTGAGGGCAGGGAGGCCGCCGGACCGGCCGCGCGGGACGACGCCGGACGCCGCTTCCGGTGGCTCGTCGCCCCCCGCTCCGCGATCGTCCAGCCGGGCCCCGTGCACACCGGACTCACCCTGGATCCGGCGGCCGAACCGGAGCGCCTGCTCGACCTGCTGGTGAGGTAATGGATCACACCGGTCCCGTGGGACGTTGACACCGCGTGCCAGGGCTTCTAGCGTCACGTCTGCCGAAGGTACTAAGCGGTCGCTCACCGACCCGGTCGGGCCGAACGTTCTCAAGGGCGAGGAGAATCAGCAATGTCCACCACTGAGCAGCGGGTAGCCGTCGTCACCGGTGCCGCGCGCGGCATCGGCGCCGCCACCGCCGTACGACTGGCGGCCGAGGGCCGCGCGGTCGCCGTGATCGATCTCGACGAGGCCGCCTGCAAGGACACCGTGGAGAAGATCACCGCGGCCGGCGGCCGGGCCATCGCGGTCGGCGCGGACGTCTCCGACGAGGCACAGGTGCAGGCCGCCATCGCGCGCGTGGCCGAGGAGCTCGGCGCGCCGACGATCCTCGTGAACAACGCGGGCGTGCTCCGCGACAACCTGCTGTTCAAGATGAGCGTCGCCGACTGGGACACCGTCCTGAACGTGCACCTCAAGGGCTCGTTCCTGGTGACCAAGGCCGTCCAGAAGCACATGGTCGACGCGGGCTTCGGCCGGATCGTCAACCTGTCCTCCTCCTCGGCGCTCGGCAACCGCGGCCAGGCCAACTACTCCGCCGCCAAGGCCGGGCTCCAGGGCTTCACCAAGACCCTCGCCATCGAGCTCGGCAAGTTCGGCATCACCGCCAACGCCGTCGCCCCCGGCTTCATCGCCACCGACATGACCGCCGCGACCGCCGAACGCGTCGGCATGGGCTTCGAGGAGTTCAAGGCCGCGGCCGCCACCCAGATCCCGGTCGCGCGCGTCGGCGAGCCGGAGGACATCGCCAACGCCATCGCCTTCTTCACGGGCGAGGCGGCCGGATTCGTCTCCGGCCAGGTGCTGTACGTCGCCGGCGGACCGCTCGACTAGGGGAACGGGACCATGACTTCGCAACTCCCCGAGCTTTCGGGCAAGGTCGCGCTCATCACGGGCGCCAGCCGCGGTATCGGCTACGGCGTCGCCGAGGCGCTCGTCGCGCGCGGCGACCGGGTGGTCATCACCGGCCGCACCGAGGACGCGCTCAAGGAGGCCGTCGAGCAGCTCGGCTCCGAGCGCGCCGTCTATGTCGCCGGCAAGGCGCACGACGAGGAGCACCAGCGGGTCGCCGTCGAGCGCGCCATGGACGCCTTCGGCCGTGTCGACTACCTGATCAACAACGCCGGTACCAACCCGGTGTTCGGGCCCATCGCCGACCTGGACCTGAACGTGGCCCGCAAGGTCTTCGAGACCAACGTGATCTCCGCGCTCGGCTTCGCGCAGAGGACCTGGCACGCCTGGCAGAAGGACAACGGCGGCGCGATCGTCAACATCGCCTCCGTCGCGGGCATCGCGCCCTCGCCCTTCATCGCCGCGTACGGCGTCAGCAAGGCCGCGATGATCAACCTCACCCAGCAGCTCGCGCACGAGTTCGCGCCGGGAGTGCGGGTCAACGCGATCGCTCCGGCCGTGGTCAAGACCAAGTTCGCGTCGGCCCTGTACGAGGGGCGCGAGGCCGAGGCCGCCGCGTCCTACCCGCTGGCCCGGCTCGGCGTGCCCTCCGACATCGGCGGCGCCGCGGCCTTCCTGACCTCGGCGCAGTCCGACTGGGTCACCGGCCAGACGCTCGTCGTCGACGGCGGCATCTTCCTCAACGCCGGCGTGGGCTGACCCTCGTCGCCTCGGCACGGGCGCCCGTTGACACCGACGGCGCCCGTGTCGACGCACAAAAGCCTCACAGCGGCAATACAGGGTCATCACCGATGAGACGATCAAGCCGCCTGTGACCGAACCGGTTGAGTGTGCGTGGCGCTGCGGTATGTTTTGCCGACTCTCGGCACGGCATCTCGAGGAGCAAGCGCGTGTTCAAGCGGAACCGATACCTGCCGCCGCTCGCGGCACTCGTGTCCATATCCACGGTGGCCGGATGTGGTGTGTTCTCCTCGGACTCCTCCGACAGCGGGAAGTCGATCGTCGTGGGGACCACCAGTGCCCCGGCCACGCTGGACCCCGCGGCCTCCTGGGACAACTCCTGGGAGCTGTTCCGCAACGTCTATCAGACGCTCCTGAACTATTCCCCCGGCGCGTCCGACCCCGAACCCGACGCCGCCGAGCACTGTGAGTTCACGGACTCGTCGAGCACCGTGTACAGCTGCACGCTGCGCGAGGGGCTGAAGTTCTCCGACGGGCACACGCTGGACGCCGAGGCCGTCAAGTACTCGTTCGACCGGATCAAGAAGATCAACGTCAACGGCGGCCCCGCGGGCCTGCTGGGAACGCTCTCCCGGGTGCAGACGAAGGGCGACCGCGAGGTCGTCTTCCACCTCAGCCAGCCCGACGCCACCTTCCCCCTGGTGCTCACCACGCCGGCCATGTCGATCGTGGACCCCGAGGAGTACTCCGCGACCGCCATCCGCAAGGACGGGAAGATCAATGGCTCGGGGCCCTACAGCCTCGACTCCTACCAGGAGGGCGAGAAGGCCGAGCTTGTCCGCAACGACAACTACAAGGGCATAGCGGACCTCAAGAACAAGGCCGTCACCATCCGCTACTTCCAGCGGTCGGACGACATGGTCAAGGCCCTCAAGGACAAGGAGATCTCGGTCGTCTACCGCGGGCTCGGCGCCTCCGACACCGTGGACATCGAGGTCAACCAGCAGAAGGAGGGGCTCCAGCTCATCGAGAACCCCACCACCGAGATCAGCTACCTGGTGTTCAACCCCCGCGACCCGTGGTCCGCGAAGCCCGCGGTCCGCAAGGCCGTCGCCCAGATCGTCGACCGCCCGGCGCTCGTGCACTACGTCTACAAGGACACCGTCGAGCCGCTGTACTCCATGGTCCCCGCCGGACTCACCGGTCACACCACGAGCTTCTTCGACGACTTCGGCGACCCCAGCGTGGCCAAGGCCAAGAAGCTCCTCACGGAAGCGGGGATCACCGAGCGTGTCCCGCTGACCCTCTGGTACACCAGCGACCGGTACGGCTCCACGACCAAGCCCGCCTTCCAGGAGCTGAAGAAGCAGCTGGAGGCCTCCGGCCTGTTCACGATCACCCTCAAGAGCCGCCCGTGGAAGACCTACGTCGAGGGTTACCAGAACGGTGAGTACCCGGTGTTCGGGCGCGGCTGGTTCCCCGACTTCCACGACGCCGACAACTTCATCGCTCCCTTCGTGGGCAAGCAGAACGCTCTCGGCACCCCGTACGACGCCCCCGAGATCACCGGCAAACTGCTGCCGGAGTCGCGCGCGGAGAGCGACCGCGGGGCTGTCGGACCCCAGATCGAGGAGGCCCAGCAGGTCTTCGTGAACGACGCACGGCTGGTGCCGCTGTGGCAGGGCAAGCAGTACGTGGCCGCGAGCGAGGAGATCGCAGGTCTCGAGAAGGTCATCGACCCGGCGACCATGATGACGATGTGGGAGCTGTACTGGAAGACCAGCTGGTAGCGGCGATTGTCAGTGGGCGCCTGTAGGTTCTGAGGTCTGCAAGTGACCGCACATCGTGAGGAACTGACGTGACCGACACCGCCATGCTGCCCGAGTCCTGGCGCGGGGTTCTGGGCGACGAGCTGCAGCAGCCCTACTTCAAGGAGCTGACGGAGTTCGTCGAGGACGAGCGGGCGAAGGGTCCTGTCTACCCGCCCCGCGAGGAGGTCTTCGCCGCCCTCGACGCGACGCCGTACGACCGGGTGAAGGTCCTGATCCTCGGTCAGGACCCGTACCACGGCGAGGGCCAGGGACACGGCCTGTGCTTCTCGGTCCGCCCGGGTGTCAGGACCCCGCCCTCCCTCCGGAACATCTACAAGGAGATGAAGGAGGAGCTCGGCCTGGAGATCCCGGACAACGGCTATCTCATGCCGTGGGCCCAGCAGGGCGTCCTGCTGCTCAACGCGGTGCTCACGGTCCGCTCCGGAGAGGCCAACTCGCACAAGGGCAAGGGCTGGGAGAAGTTCACCGACGCGGTGATCCGCGCGGTGGCCGAGCGGCCCGACCCGGCGGTGTTCGTGCTGTGGGGCAACTACGCGCAGAAGAAGCTCCCCCTGATCGACGAGAGCCGGCACGTGGTGGTCAAGGGCGCGCACCCCTCCCCGCTGTCGGCGAAGAAGTTCTTCGGCTCCCGCCCGTTCACGCAGATCAACGAGGCGGTCGCCCAGCAGGGCCACGAGCCCATCGACTGGACGATCCCGAACCTCGGCTGACCCCTCCTCCGGGCCGGTGCCGCACCGGCCGGCCCGGTCTCCCGCCCGACCGGGATGGTGAGGGGCGGGGGCCACGGCGCCCGTCCGGAGAGTCGAGTCGGCTCCGGGGCGGGCGCGGTGCCCTGTCCGCGTCTGTGCGGGGGACGGTGCGGCAGCCGTGTGGCGGAAGGCCGGTGACCCGACCTGAATCCCCCCGCGAACGCCGCCGGGCGTGGGGTACCCGGCACCCGGCGACGGCGCCACAGATGGGCGTATCCGGCCACGCGCCGCCGACATGATCCGTCGGACAGGCCCTAGCGTCGGGGGGACAGCGACGACAGCCGACGAAGGCCCGGAGGACGCTTTGACGGAGCGACAGGAGCAGACGGCGCCGGATGCCGTGATGACACGGATCGGGCAGGTCGTCATGCTGTGTCACGCGGGGGACCGCGAGGAGGCCCGCCACCGCTTCCTGGCTCTGTGGGCGGAGATCGGCGAGGACGGCGATCCCCTGCACCGCTGCACGCTGGCGCACTACATGGCCGACGCCCAGGACGACCCCTGCGACGAACTCGCCTGGGACCTCAGGGCGTTGACGGCCGCCGAGGAACTCACCGACGACCGGCCGGCCCGGCACGAGAGCGCGCTCGCCGTGCGCGCCCTGTATCCCTCGCTGCACCTCAATCTGGCCGTCGACTACGTGCGGCTGGCCCGCGCGGACGCCGCCCGCACCCATCTGCGCCGGGCTCGCAGGGCGGCGGACGCCCTGGGGGAGGACAGCTACAGCGACGGGGTGCGGGCGGCGATCAGCAGACTTGAGCTGCGGCTCGGCGAAGGGGGATCCGGTGACGGACGATGGGGGCCGCCGCGGCAGCGGCCCTGAGACCCGCGGGCCTCAACGCCCGTAGGTCCGCTCGCAGATGACCGTCTCGGGGCTGCCCTCCTGCCAGCCGCCGTACTTCCTGCCCAGCGCGCAGACGTCCTTCGGGCCCTTGGGAACCGACTTGGGGACGGACTTGGCCACGTCCGGGATCTCGACGCGCGGCTGGCGGTGGTGCGGGGCGTCCGGGTGCCACGGCTGCGGATGTGCCGGGTGCGCGGGACGCTCCGGACGCACGTGGGCCGGCTGTCGGTCCTGCGGCCGCCCGGAGGTCGCCACGGTCTCCGGGGCCCTGTCACGGGGCGCGGTTCCGCCCGGCTTCGAGGACGGGGACGGTTCGATCATGGACAGCGCCTCCTGGGCCGGAGCCTGCACGATCTGCGGCTCCGCCTGACCCTCCGGACGGGTGTCCCCCGGCCCCGGCACCTGCGACGGTGCCGTCGTCGCCGGCCCGGACACGGGTGGACGCTGGACCGTCACACAGCCCGTGAGGGCCGATACAGCCACGGTGACCAGGAGCGTTGCGGTAGTCGTGGTTCGATGCACCCGCGTCACTCTGCTGGTTCGGGCGACCTCGGCGACAGCGGACGAGCGCAGGTTGCCCCGCACGAGTGATCTCCGACCCCGTACGGCGTGCTCGGGCCTCCCGGTGCTGACGTCAGTCGCCGGTGGCGCCGTCGATGCGCTCGCGGATCAGGTCGGCGTGGCCGTTGTGGCGGGCGTACTCCTCGATCATGTGGGTGTAGAGCCAGCGCAGGTTGAACCGCTCTCCGGTCCGGCGGTGCTTGCCCAGGGTGATGTCGTCCAGGCCGAAGCGGGCGGCGTTCTCCCGGCTCTTCCCGATCTCGGCCTGCCAGGTGCCGTACGCCTCCTGCCAGGTGTCGGCCTCGCTGAGACGGAACTCGCCGTCCGGGTCGGCCTCGCTGTAGTAGATCGGCCCGGCGTCGTCGTCGGTCAGGACCCGGCGGAACCAGCTGCGCTCCACCTCCGTCATGTGCCGCACCAGGCCCATCAGGGAGAGCGTGGACGGCTCCACCGAGGCGGTCCTGAGCTGGGCGTCGGTCAGGCCCTCGCATTTCAGGGCCAGGGTCTGCCGGTGGTAGTCCAGCCAGCCCTCCAGCATGCTGCGTTCGTCGGCCGTGGTCGCGGGTTCGGCGCGCTGAGTCGTCATGCTCGCATC
Organism: Streptomyces sp. NPDC005402; assembly: GCF_040606575.1. NCBI lineage: Bacteria > Bacillati > Actinomycetota > Actinomycetes > Kitasatosporales > Streptomycetaceae > Streptomyces > Streptomyces sp. NPDC005402. The sequence goes on along the minus strand of NZ_JBEXFB010000037.1, from coordinate 10,221 downwards.
CTGACCCACCTCACCCCTGGCCACCAGCGAATTCCGCCGCGCCGGCCGGGGCGCGGCGCGGCCGCCGTATGCTTCGGGCAGAGCCTGGGAGACAACCGTCGGAGGAGTCCACGTGAAGGTCGGCTGCATCGGACTCGGTGACATCGCGCAGAAGGCGTATCTGCCGGTGCTCGGCGGCCGGCCCGGCATCGAACTGCATGTGCAGACACGGACGCCGGCGACGCTGAGCCGGGTCGCGGACGGGCTCCGCCTTCCCGAGGGACAACGGCACCGGGACCTCGACTCGCTGCTCGCCCAGGACCTGGACGCCGCCTTCGTGCACGCGCCGACGAGCGTGCACCCCGAGCTCGTCGCGCGGCTCCTGGAGGCGGGCGTACCGACGTACGTCGACAAGCCGCTCGCCTACGAACTCGCGGACTCCGAACGGCTGGTGGCGCTCGCCGAGCAGCGCGACGTGAGTCTCGCCGTCGGGTTCAACCGGCGGTTCGCCCCCGGGTACGCGCAGTGCGCCGACCATCCGCGCGAGCTGATCCTCATGCAGAAGAACCGGATCGGGCTCCCGGAGGAGCCGCGCACGATGATCCTCGACGACTTCATCCACGTCGTCGACACCCTGCGGTTCCTGGTGCCGGGGCCGGTCGACGACGTGACCGTACGCGCGCGTGTGGAGGACGGGCTGCTGCACCACGTCGTGCTCCAGCTCGCCGGGGACGGCTTCACCGCGCTCGGGGTGATGAACCGGCTCAGCGGTTCGGCCGAGGAGATCCTGGAGGTGTCCGGGCAGGACACCAAGCGGCAGGTGCTCAACCTCGCCGAGGTGATCGACCACAAGGGCCAGCCGACCGTGCGGCGGCGCGGTGACTGGGTGCCGGTGGCCCGGCAGCGCGGCATCGAGCAGGCGGTGCTCACCTTCCTCGACGCCGTGCGCGCGGGAAAGGTGCTCAGCGCCCGGGACGCGCTGGCGACCCATGAGCTGTGCGAGCGGGTGGTACGAGCGGTTCTGGAGCGCTCCGCCTGAGCCGAAGCGCGCGCAGGCCGGCGGTGGCACACCACGCGAGGAGCACCAGCAGGGCCGCGTGCACCGGCCAGTCGCCGAAGCGGACGTACGGCGTCGTCCCGGTCGCCAGCGGTACGTCGTACACGCGCGAGGTGCTGGAGTCGGTGCCGACCCACTCGCCGACGCGCTGTCCGCTCGCGTCGTAGACGGCGGAGACGCCGGTCAGGGTCGAGTGCACCATCGGCCGGCCCGACTCGGCGGCGCGCAGGGCGGCCAGCGAGGCGTGCTGCTCGGGGGCCCAGCTGTTCTGGAAGGACGAGGTCGCCGACTGGGCGATCAGCAACTGGGCGCCGTCCTCGGCGAGATGACGGCTCATGTCGGGGAACGCCGACTCGAAGCACACCATCGGGCCGACCTTCAGCCCGTGGCCGACGTTCATCACGACCTGCTCGGAGCCGTGCCTGCGGTTCTCGGCCGCCGCCTTGCCGACCGAGGTGGCCCAGCCGAGCAGCGAGCGGGCCGGGATGTACTCGCCGAAGGGGACGAGGCGCATCTTGTCGTAGCGGTCGCCGGTGAGCCCGTCGGGGCCGACGAGCACCGAACTCTTGTAGATGCCGGGCTTGTCCGAGCGGCGGGCGTCCACGTTGACGAGGATGTCGGCGCCGGTCTCCGCGGAGAGCGCCGCGATCCGCTTCGCCAGGTCGGGCCGGTCATCGAGGTCGAACCCGACGCTGCTCTCGCCCCAGACGATCAGGTCGACGTCCTGCCCGGCGAGATCGCGGGTCAGCTGCTCCTCGCGCGCGAAACGCCGGTCGGGGCCGTCGATGACTCCGGGCTGGACGACGGCGATCCGGGTGCTGCCCCCCGTGTCGGGGCGCGGTGACCACATCCAGGCCGCCGAGGTCACGGCGGCCGTGGCGACGAGGCCCGCCACCGCGGGGGCCCGGGACTCGCGGACCGTCACGAGTACGGCGACCGAGACGTTGACGGCCACGATCAGGAAGCTGATCAGCCACACCCCGCCGACGGAGGCCAGCCGCAGGGCCGGTGCGACCTCCCACTGGCTGGAGCCGAGTACGCCCCACGGGCCGCCGAGCCCCTGCCAGGAGCGGACGAGCTCGATGCCGAGCCAGCCCGACGGCAGTACGGCCAGGGCGGCGGCGATCCGGCCGGGCGAGGGCGTCCCGGCCGTCCCGGCCGTCCCGGCCGTTCCGGCCAGGAAGTGCCGTACGAGCGCGCCCCACGGGGCCCACAGCGCGCCGAGCAGGGCGCCGATGACGAAGATGAACACGCTCAGGCTCGGCAGCAGCCAGTGGTGCATCCCCACCATGAAACCGAAGCCGCCGGCCCAGCCGTCGTACGCCGCCCGTTTCGCCGTGGGAGCCGAGCGGATCAGCGCGATCCAGGGGACGAGGGCGACGTAGGCGAACCACCACAGGGACGGTGCGGGGAACGCGAGGACGGGGAGGGCGCCTGCCAGCACCGCGACGGTCGAGCGCCGCCATGGGGAGGCAAGCCAGTGGCCGAACGTGTTCATACGCCGCCTCCTACCCCGTGTGGGTCTCCGGTGTGCGTGTGGTTGACCACCCGAGGGCGTCGGCTCAGTTGATCACAGGTGCGGGCCGGGGGTCCGGCGGGCGGCGCCACTTCTCGCGCACGACGACCGCGCGCAGCCGCCAGCCCTCGTCCGTGCGCAGCAGGGTGAACGCGTAGCGGCCGCCGCAGACGAAGTCGGGGGCGGTGGAGGGGGTGTCGTCGGCGAGGCGCATGGGGTTGATGTAGTCGGCCTGGACGCGGGCCGTGTCACCGGTGTCCTGGTCCAGGGTGCCGAACCGGACGCGGCGGTTGACGATGAGGTGTTGCCGCATCGAGAACGGCGTCAGGCTCTCCGCGAGCCATGCGGCGACCTGCCGCGCGTCCCCCTCGACCCCGCCTGCCGAGCGGTAGTCGGCCCTCCCGTCGGAGGTGAACAGTCCTCGGTACGCCTCCCAGTCGCCGTCGTCCACGGCCACGGCGTAGTCGGTGACGAGTGCGTCCACGGCCAGCCGGTCCATCACGGTCGCGAGCTCCACACGCTGCGTCATCGGCTCAGTGTTGGGCATGGGGCGGGCCGAGCCAAGGGGCGTGCGGTGACATTCGGAGGGCGGGATGGTGGATGGGCGAGGCGGTCGAGGGGCGGGGGTCAGCCGTCGGCCAGGACGTCGACCGGCCAGGCGGCCGCGTGCGGGCCGAACCTGTTCTCGGCCGCGAGGGCGACCAGGCGGGCGTTGCGCTCCTCGGCCTCGGGGCCGTCCGGCAGGTGGTAGTCGTGGCCCGCACGCGCTGAGCCGGCCTGCACGGCCGTGGCGGCGGGGGCGCGCCTGCGGACGTACCGGTCCAGCGCGTCGGGCACCTCGTCCGGTGTCGTGCCGGAGAGGCAGTCGCCGAGGACGGCCGCGTCCATGATCGCCTGGGCCGCGCCCTGCGCCTGGAAGGGCACCATCGCGTGGGCGCTGTCCCCGAGCAGCGTGACCCGGCCGACGTTCCAGCGGGGAAGCGGGGCGCGCGTGTGGATGCCGTAGCGGAGGACCTGGCCCGCGCGGTCGAGGAGGGTCAGCAACCGGCGGTCCCAGCCGGCGAAGGCGCGCAGCTGCTCGCCGGGTTCCGCCCGCGCGGTCCACGACTCCTGGGCCGTCCGGTCCGTCACGAACACCGCCACGACGTTGAGGAGTTCGCCGCGGCGCAGCCAGTAGTGGACGACGTGGCGGCCGGGGCCGAGCCAGGCGGCGTACTCCGGGAGGTCGAGGTCGGCGACCTCGGCGGCGGGGAGCAGGGCCCGGTAGGCGGCGGTGTGCGAGAACACCGCGTCGTCCGCGCCGAAGAGCCACTGGCGGGCGGGGGAACGGATGCCGTCGGCGGCCACGACGAGGTCGGCGTCCAGGCGTTCACCGCTCGCCGTGGTCACATGGGCCGCCTTGTCGTCCTGGTCGATCCCCACGACGGTGGTGGCCAGGCGCAGCGCATCGGGCGGTACGGCGGCGGCCAGGGCCTGTTGGAGATCGGCCCGGTGGACCTGGAGGTACGGCGCCCCGAACTCCTCCTCCGCCTCGCGACCGATGACGTAGCGACAGATCTCGGAGCCGTCGGACCAGGTGCGGAAGCTCACGTGGGCCGGACGCGTGGCGTGTTCCGCGACGGCGTCGAGCAGATCCAGACGGCGCAGTACGCGGGTGGCGTTGGGGGCGAGCTGGATGCCGGCGCCGATCTCGGTGAGCCGCCGCGACTGCTCGACCAGGGTCACGTCATGGCCGGCTCGGAGCAGGCTCAGTGTCGCGGTCAGTCCTCCGACGCCCGCGCCCACGACGATCGCTCTCATGGCATGACCTCACTTCGAGGGACGCGCCTTCTTTTCGGGACTCAGGCCGCCTCGATGACGGCACCGCGGATGGCGGCCGCCCATTCGACCACCAACAGCTCGTACTCCGCGCGCTCCTGTGACGACAGCGTGCCGCCGGCGCGCATCCAGAGGGCCCGGATCTGCTCGTTCACCTCGGCAGCAGAACGCACGGAACCAGGGGTCACGGAATCGGGGGACATGCGCACAAGCGTAGGCGCAAGCACTGACAGTGCGCTACCGGACGGCTACGCACAACGTATGTGATTGGTCACGGGTTTCGGGGCGGGCGCCCTGGAGTGGGGGTGCGGTCAGTCGATCCAGACGACCACGCACTGCCCGCGCCGCGCGGCTGCACGGTAGAACTCCCGCCGCACGTCGAGGTGTTGCACCAGGTGGGCGCGTACGTCGCCGTCGAACCCCGGCCCGAAGCCGCAGGCGGCGGCCGCGACGCGGCGAGGGCGGGGGGCCCGAAGCCGTCAGTGCCGGAGGAGGCCCCAGACCGCCCAGCCGGCGTCCAGGAGGTCCTCGGCCGGCGGATCCCAGCTCGGGGCCGAGACCGGCGAGTCCAGGGCCGCGGTGCGGCAGCGCTCCAGGTACTCCGGCGCGACCCAGAGTTACTCAGGGGTTGGGTGTATCTCACGGAGCGAGGTCGAGCACCCGGACGCCGGCCTTGTCCCAGGCCTTGGGCTGGACGGTGGCGACGCGTGCCCCCTCCGGGCGCTCGGGGCCGGGCATGGCCACATGGTGGGTGTGGCACCAGCCCAGAGACCGCTCGTGGCCCGAGGCGGCCAGGACGGCGGCGAGATCGAGCGGATGAAAAACCACCTGGTCGAGCATGCCGAGGTGGCCGGCGAGTCCGGTGCGTACCCGGTCCGCTTCGGCGAGTGTGGCCAGCGCGACGTGGACGCGCCAGGCCCCGGTCTCGGCGGCCTGGTACACAAGGCGGGAGGCCAGGACCTTGCCCGAGCCCAGAGCGAGCAGAGCGCTGTCGTCGAGGACTACATCGACAGAGGCGACAGGGTTCACGCGGCGCTGCCGAGCCGGCGCGTGAGCTCATCGTCCGCTGCGCGGTCCTGCTCGGGATCCGGGGCATAGCCGGAGAGCGCGTGCAGGACTTCGAGGGTCTTCGCGACCTGCTCGTCCCGCTCGCTCTGTGTGAGGGTGTGGGTGGCGAATTCGCCGACGAGCCCCGCGATCGTGGTGTCCTTCTCGGCGGCCAGGATCGCCAGCCGGTCCCGGACACTGCTCTCGGCCTTGATCGTTGTGTGCGCCATGCCTGACAGAATGCATCGGGTATACCCGCCCGGGGAGGCGATCGAGGTAGCTGCTTGTGCTTCCCTCGGCCAGGGGGCGAGGGACGGTCGGTAGGTGTGATCGCGTAAGCGAGAGCTCCTCATGGCTGTCGTGCAGCGCGGCGAAGTCGACGTCATCATCGTCTACATGCTCTGGCGGAACCGGCGCGAACCGGCCGAGGGAATCGAGATTCTCCGCAAGCACGAGGTGTCCGTGCTGTGCGTCCAGAGTCCCGAGTCGGACCTCACGACGGCCGCTGGCCGCCTCCTCGCCGGCCCGGCGAGGTCGGGCAGATGCCGGAGTGGGAGCAGCGGGAGATGCGCCAGCGCGTCGAGCGCGGCCTGCCGCCGACCGGGCGGCGCTGCTTCGGATACACCGCGAGTGTGCGGAGCTGTCGAAGACGAGGCCGCCAAGGTCAAGGACCGCTTTCACGCGCGCACGTCATGAGTGGTGCCATGGCGCAGACTCACCCATGTGACCAGCAGTCGGTCGACGAAGACGAACTTGTGCTTCCTCTGGCTCCTACAGCCCGCCGCCGCGGCCGGGCCGCCAGGCGTGCCTGGTGCTGTTCGTGCCACAACGGCCCTACCGCAGCGACGAGTTCAGCGATCACTGCTGGCGACAACCCGGTGACCCGGTACTCCGCCACGATCAATTCCCGTGCCACCATGCTCAGTTCAACGAGCTACTCGTGCGCCGAGCCACGGCGAACCGTGCACGAGGTCGTTGATCGGTGCTTGGACAGCCCACCTCGTGAAAGCGCGAGGTTGACGCCCTCTCGCCAGTCCACCTTCGTGCCCGCAGGCCGTATCCGGCCTCAGTCGGAGCGGCCCTGGCGTGAAGCACGCTAGGGCCTGGACGGATCCGATCAGTGGAGGTCAGTGGGGAGCGTATTGCGCTGTTACTCACAAGGCGATCGCAGCCGTCTTCGATCAGGACGTAATATTGGTTGCGGACCCAGCCTTCTTGCAATACCTTGCTTTGGTTACGTAGGGCTCCGGCGATCCCTCCGGTTTCGCCTTTCCTGAATGCGTCATTGATGGCGTTAGCGTACGCGTGGCTGCGATCCCCTCCTTGACCGTAACCTTGTACCTGTCCGATGTAAATCCATTCCGCGGCGCTAGCGCTGCCTGTAGCTCCCAGCATTGCGACCGCGCTGAGGATTCCTACGGCAAGCGTTTTGCCGACTGCGTTCTTTACCGTCATTCGAAATTGCATATCCGTGATGCTGTCGATCTGCGCTCCTGGCGTGCTCCAGTGGGCTGGTGCGCTCATGTCCCCTGCGGTGGTGTAATCGGGCCGAGCTGGTCTGTTTCCTTCGGGTAGATCTTGTCCGTGCTGCCTTCGGGGAGGTAGCGGCGGGGGAATACAATCCATTCGTCGTGCATTTCGACGAGCACGGCGGTTGCGAGTCATTCGAGGGGTTGGGAAAGATCGGGACGACGTCGGTGCGGCACTTGATCTCGCGGTTGAGTCGTTCCAGCGGGTTGGTGGACTGAATCTTTCTTCAGTGGCGCTCAGGGAAGTCCGTGAAGGCGGTCAAGTCCTCCTTGGCGTCCAGGAACATGTCTCTGACGTTGGGGAACTGCCGGGCGAGCATGTCGACGACGTTGTCCAGTTGGGCACGGACCACCTCGGCGGTGGGCTGGACGAATGGTGCGGATCGTCGCGGCGACCAGCTCGCCGGAGACCTTGAGGATGACCGCGAACGTGTTGAGCAGGATGAGTTGCGGCCCGGGAAGTGCCACCTGGAGCCGCTCGTCGCGCGACTCGCTGCAGTTTGGCCTTTGCACAAGCCATTCTGAGCGGCACAGAGTTGTCAATCAAGGCTGATCAGAGGCGTAGACAATGCGGCGCAGGCGAAACTCGCGTGAGGTGATCGTCAGGGCTGATGCGTTCCGAGTTGGAGTGATGGCCTGATCATGCGTGCGCACCGCCGTGAGCGGTTCGTCTGCTTCGGCAACGAGAGATGCGACCCCTGATGATCAAAGCCGTCGACGCCTTTGATCACGGACGGAAGTCGTGTTTGCGTGGCATCCTCCCAGATCGGTGTCCTACAGCGCCGCTGCGAGAACATCGGCTCCGCCTGTCCGGATCCGAATAGCGGGTCGCATCGAGAGTCGCATGGCGTCAGTACGCCTCCGGCTGCCCACTCCGCGTCCGTCATGCCCGCCGGTTGAAGAGGCAGCCGCCACCCCTATCGCTGGCGCCGTTTCCGAGCCGGTGAGCCAGGCGGTCACACTCCAGCGTGACTGCCGGGACTGCCCGCCCATCGACATGGAGAACTGCGGCAACAGGGCCTCCTGATGTTGCACGGTGATTCAGCACCGCCGGTGCGGCCACATCCCGCAGGCGACGGTGAGCGGACGACGCTCGGGCGGACTGTCCGGGGCCGGGATGATCGCCATGCGGCCGACTCCCGGACCCGGCTGTGCCGCCGCCTGCGCACCCACCGAGCGGGCAAGGGCAAACGTCGCGGCATGGGCGGGCGGGACTTCATCGCGCTGATCGACAGCCTCCACCAGCCGACATCGACTAGCGCCGCATCAGCGAACCTTCGCCCCGTCGGAGCGAGCGTTCGGTTCGGACGCTGGGCCGGTGTGCAACTGAGCGGTCACTGGCCGCGGGTCCTTCCGGCTCCAAAACCGTGTGCAAACTATCCGGAGGGGCCTTTACCCTCCGGGCATGGATCTTCGCGAAGAACTTCCGAGTGACAGACAGGCCGTGCGGGATGTTCACCTGCAGGCTTTCGGTGACCATGGCCTTGTCGTGGCCGACCTGGTCGATACCCTGCGGGACACCATCACACCCGAGGACGGTCTCTCGCTGGTCGCCGAGCACGACGGGCAGGTCGTCGGGCATGTCATGTTCACCCGCAGTCTTCTCGATGCCCCTCGCCGGCTGGTTGACGTGCAAGTCCTCAGTCCGCTGGCAGTGATGCCTGAGCTCCATAAGCGGGGTATCGGCTCGGCCCTGGTCCGACACGGACTGGGGATCCTCGCCGAGCGGGCTGTTCCCCTCGTCTTCCTGGAGGGTGATCCGGGCTATTACTCGCGTTTCGGCTTCGCGCCCGGTGGTGGCCTGGGCTTTCGAAAGCCATCCCTGCGTATCCCGGACGGTGCCTTTCAGGTCATCAGGTTCCCGGAGCATGAGCCATGGATGACGGGGACACTGGTTTATGCAGAGCCGTTCTGGCGGCATGACGCAGTCGGCCTGCGTGACCCCAACGCATAGTGACGCGTGCGCCGATACCCGTGTTGTGACGTGACGCGCCGTTTGGATGCTGGTCCGGACGGCGCGGTGTCGCCAGGCTGTGCGGGTGGCAGAACGAGTACGCGTCCGCGATATCGATGATGACGAGGGGCGGCGCCTGCTGCGGATCATCCGCAGAGGCACCGGGTCGGTGGTGACCTGGCGGCGGGCGCAGATGGTGCTGCTGTCCGCACAGGGCATGCACGTGGCGAAGATCGCCGAGGTGACGTTCACCAGCGCGGACCGGGTTCGGGACGTGATCCACAACTTCAACGCCGACGGCTTCGAGGCGCTCTACCCGAAGTACAAGGGCGGCCGGCCCAGGACGTTCACCCTGCCCGAGCGGCGCGACATCAAGAAGATCGCCAAGTCCAAGCCTGCCGAGCACGGCCTGCCGTTTTCGACCTGGAGCCTGGCCAAGCTGGCCGACTTCCTGGTCGCCGAGGGGGTGGTCGACGACATCAGCCACGAGGGCCTGCGGGTCCTGCTCCGCGAGGAGGGCGTGTCCTTTCAACGCATAAAGACCTGGAAGACCTCCCGCGACCCGGACTATGCCGCCAAGAAGGCCCGCGTCGAGCACCTCTACGCGATCGCCGACGGCGAGGTCATACCCGAGGACGGCGAGCCGGAAGTCATCTTCTGCCTGGACGAGTTCGGCCCCCTCAACCTCCAGCCCCATCCCGGACGACAGTGGGCCGAGCGCGGCGGACGGCACAAGGACCCCGACCGGGAGCCGAGACCCCGTCGGCGGGCGACCTACACCCGCCCGCACGGGGTCCGGCACCTGTTCGCCGCCTACGACCTGGCCCAAGACAAGCTCTACGGCCACATCAAGCCGAAGAAGAACCGGACGAGGTTCCTTCAGTTCTGCCGCTACCTGCGCAGCCTCTACCCGTCGGACATCCGGATCGCGATCGTGCTCGACAACTTCTCCCCGCACCTGACCACAAAGAAGGACTCCCGGGTCGGCGACTGGGCCGCAGCCAACAACGTCGAGTTCGCCTACACACCGACCAACAGCTCCTGGCTGAACCGCATCGAGGCCCAGTTCACCGCCCTGCGCTACTTCGCCCTGGACGGCACGGACCACGCCAGCCACAAAGAACAGGGCAGCATGATCCGCCGCTACATCATCTGGCGGAACAAGCACGCCGCCGACGAACGGCTACGTGAAGTGATCGACAGGGCAAACGTTGCCTGATGCGGCACTAGTGTGCTGCGCCAGAAATCCTGAGGGTTAGTTCTGCTCTGTTTTCTGGCCGGTGGTTCCGACCTTGGTGAGGTAGTCGGCGAGGGAGTTGAG